>DASUSM010000201.1:0-5284 GCA_036375115.1 Gemmatimonadaceae bacterium
GATCTCCTACGCGAACGCGCGACAGGTGCTCGAGCGCGCGCACGCCCTCGTCGCCGGTGCGGTGCCCGACGAGCCCTCGCGGCCAGCCACGCCGCTCGAGCCGGCCGCGGAGTCGCCCGTCGCCGGCCGGGACTGAGGCGCGGTGCCGCTCCGCGCCGCGACGTCGGTCGCGCCCTGCCTGCTCGTCTACGCGCCGCGCGAGCGGGCGCGGGAGCTCGCGCGCACCGCCTTTCCGCGGCGCCGCTGCAGGGTCGTCGTCGCCCGCGCGCAGGAGGAGTTCGCGCTGACGCTGCGCTCGGAGCTCGTGGACGGCGCCATCGTCGACATCGGCGGGAGCGGGGAGGAGACGTGGCGCGTCGCGGCGCTCGCGCGCGAGTTTCCGAGCGCGCCGTTCTTCGGCGTCGCCCCGCTGCGCGCCATCGATGGACCCGGGCTCGCGCGGTGCGCGTCGCTGGAGTTCGCCGATCTGCTCGTCGAGGGCGTGGACGACGAGGCCGCGCGCGCCCTGCTCGCGCCGCGACTCTTCACCGCCCGCTTCGCCGCCGCCCTCGACGAGCCGCCGCCGCCGCTCGGGCTCGACGCGGCGCTCCAGCGCGATGCGTGGCGCGCGATCGTCGCGCACGCGGGGCGCGCGGTGCGGACGTCGACGCTCGCCACGATGCTCGGCGTGACGCGCGAGCACCTCAGCCGCGCCTTCGCCGCCGCCGGCGCGCCGAACCTGAAGCGCGTGATCGATCTCGTGCGTCTCCTCGCCGCCGCCGAGCTGGCGAAGAATCCGGGGCACGACGTCCGCGACATCGCGAAGATCCTCGGCTTCGCCTCGTCCTCGCACCTGTCGAGCACCGCGCAGCGGATCGTCGGGACGAAGCCGGTCTCGCTCTCGCGGCTGCGCACGGTGGACCTCGTCGGCCGGTTCGTGCGGGGGCGGGGGAGGAGCCGGGGGTGAGCAGCTACCCCTTCGCCTCGCTCTCGATCTGCCGCTCGACGAACATCACGTAGCCGGAGAGCAGCTTCCCGACCGCGGTCGCGCGGGCGCCGATCGGCGCCACGGTCGCGGGGCGGAGGACCTCGGCGTGGCGGGCGACGGCGAGCACGGTCTCGAGGGCGGCGAGGGCGCGCCGTGCCTCGAGGAAGGCGGCGCGCTGCTCCGGGGGGCGCTCCCGGGCGTATCCGTCGGCGATCGCGACCGCGGCGGCGACCGCCGCGCGGACGATCTCGTCGGTCGCGGCGCGCGTCTCGCGGCGGGTGGCGAGGGTCGCCGCGCGGACCGCGTCGCCGGCGAGGGCGACGGCCTCCTGCCACAGCTTGAGATCGCGGAGCCCGGGAGTCACGCCCGGAGGGTGCTCGGCGCGGCTCCGTCGGGCGGCATCGTCCGGTTCCGTGCGGGGGCGTCGCGACGCTCGGGGCGCCCGTGCCGGGCCCGTCCCGCACCCCCTGTCTTGCCGCACCCTCGACCTTGTGATAAAATTCACAAGCTCTGGGACAACCTCCGACGGCCCCCTCCTTCACCTCCGCATCATGGCATCCGAAACCACACTGCGCCCCGGCGAGATCAAGGACATCCTCCTGCGTGAGATCGAGGCTGCCGATCTCCATACGCTGGACGTCGACGAGGTCGGGACGGTTCTCGAGGTGAGGGACGGCATCGCGCGCATCTACGGCCTCACCAAGGCGATGGCCGGCGAGATGCTCGAGATCACGTCGTCGGAGACCGGCAACAAGGTCGTCGCCCTCGCCCTCAACCTCGAGGAGGACAACATCGGCGCCGTCGTCCTCGGGGACTACCTCCAGCTCAAGGAGGGCGACCAGGCGCGCCGGACCTCCCGCGTGCTCGAGGTCCCCGTCGGCCCCGCCCTCGTCGGCCGCGTCGTCGACGCGCTCGGCAACCCGATCGACGGGCAGGGGCCGATCGCGGCGACGACCTCCCGCAAGGTCGAGAGCGAGGCGCCCGGCATCATCGTCCGCCAGCCGGTGAAGGAGCCGCTCCAGACGGGCATCAAGGCGATCGACTCGATGATCCCGATCGGCCGCGGCCAGCGCGAGCTGATCATCGGCGACCGCGGCACCGGCAAGACCGCCGTCGCGATCGACACGATCATCAACCAGAAGGACACCGGCGTCATCTGCGTCTACGTCGCCATCGGCCAGAAGGCGTCCACCGTCGCCGCCGTCGTCGATCGCCTTCGCGAGTCGGGCGCGCTCGCCTACACGATCGTCGTCGCCGCCACCGCCTCCGACCCGGCGCCGATGCAGTACATCGCCCCCTACTCGGGGTGCGCGATGGCCGAGTACTTCATGTACAACGAGGGGAAGCCGACGCTCTGCGTCTACGACGACCTCTCGAAGCAGGCCGCGGCGTACCGCCAGCTCTCGCTCGTCCTCCGCCGTCCGCCGGGGCGCGAGGCGTATCCCGGCGACGTCTTCTACCTCCACTCGCGTCTCCTCGAGCGCGCTGCGAAGCTGCGCGAGGACAACGACGTCGTGGACGGCAAGACGATTCTCAAGCCGGGCGGCTCGCTCACCGCGCTCCCGCTCATCGAGACGCAGGCGGGCGACGTCTCCGCCTACATCCCGACGAACGTCATCTCGATCACCGACGGGCAGATCTTCCTCGAGGCCGACCTGTTCTACGCGGGTACGCGGCCGGCGATCAACGTCGGCATCTCGGTCTCCCGCGTCGGCGGCTCGGCGCAGGTGAAGGCGATGCGCTCCGTCGCCGGCCGCCTCCGGCTCGACCTCGCGCAGTATCGCGAGCTCGAGGCGTTCGCCGCCTTCGCCTCCGACCTCGACGCGGCGACGAAGCGCCAGCTCGAGCGCGGCGCGCGCACCGTCGAGGTGCTCAAGCAGGGGCAGTACCAGCCGATGCCCGTCGAGCAGCAGGTCATGATCATCTACGCGGTCACGAACGGCCACATCGACGACGTGCCGGTCGCCCAGGTGCGCGAGTGGGAGCGCGGCTTCCACGACTTCGTGAAGGCGAAGCACCCGAAGCTCGGCGAGTCGATCCGCACGGGGAAGGTCCTCACGAAGGAGATCGAGGAGGAGCTGAAGAAGGCGATCGGGGAGTACAAGGCGATTGCATCGCGCTAGACCGGCCGGCGCTCGGCCCTCGGCGCTCGGCGCTGGGTAGCGCGCGGACCTCCCGCCGGGGGCCGAGGGCCGAGTGCCCAGGGCCGCTCCGACAGTCACACTCACTCTCTCTCCACGATGGCCAAAGGCCGCGAAATCAAGGGCCGGATCAAGTCCGTCGAGAACACGCGCAAGATCACGCGCACCATGGAAATGGTCGCGACGTCGAAGATGAAGCGCGCGCAGGATCGCGTGGCGGCCGCGAAGCCGTACGCGGGCGCGCTTCGCGACGTGATCTCGAGCCTGTACTCGCCGGAGCTCGCCGAGCGCTTCCCGCTCCTCCGACAGCCGGAGCGCGTGACGCGCGCGGCCGTCGTCCTCCTCACGTCGAACCGCGGGCTCGCCGGCGGCTTCAACGCCAACCTCATCCGCGAGGCGCGCCACACGATCGCGGCGCTCGAGCGGGACGGCGTCACGGTCGAGCTCCACGCGATCGGCAAGAAGGGGCTCGGCTACTTCCGCTACGTGGGACGCGACGTCGCGACGAGCCGGACCGACATCACCGACCGGCCGACCGCCGGCGATGCCTCGTCGGTCGTCGACGACCTGATGGCGCGCTTCGTCGCCGGCCAGCTCGATGCGGTGCACGTCGTCTACGCGAAGTTCAACTCCGCGCTCTCGACGCCGCCGACGACGGATCGCGTGCTGCCGGTGGCGCCGCCGGAGCAGGGCGGGCCGCCGCGCGACTACATCCTCGCGCCGGACGCCGAGTCGATCCTCGGCGAGCTGCTCCCGCTGTACGTGCGCAACGCCGTCTACCGCGCGCTGGTCGAGACGGCCGCGGCGGAGCAGGGCGCGCGGCGCACGGCGATGAAGAACGCGACGGACAACGCGAGCGACATCCTCACGGTCCTCCGCCGCACGTACAACCGCGCGCGCCAGGCCCAGATCACGCAGGAGATCGCGGAGATCGTGGGCGGGGCGGCGGCGCTCCAGGGATAGCTCTCACCACACCGGCTCTCATACGGAACCCAGCATGGCCACGACAGCGGCTACGAAGAACATCGGCAGGATCGTCCAGGTCATCGGCCCCGTCATCGACGTGGAGTTCGAGTCCGAGCACCTCCCGGAGCTGTACAACGCGCTCGAGGTCAAGACGACGTCGGCGGCGGGCGTCGCCGTGAACCTGACCGCCGAGGTGCAGCAGCACATCGGGCGCAACCAGGTGCGCGCGGTCGCGATGTCGTCCACCGATGGCGTCGAGCGCGGCATGGACGTCGTCGACACCGGCGCCTCGATCTCCGTCCCCGTCGGCGAGGCGGCGCTCGGCCGCATCCTCAACGTGCTCGGCGAGCCCGTGGACAACGGGCCGGCGATCCCGGCGAGCGCCCCGCGCTGGCCGATCCACCGCAAGCGCCCCGACTTCGTGAACCTCGAGCCGAAGACCGAGGTCTTCGAGACGGGGATCAAGGTCATCGACCTCGTCGCGCCCTTCGTGAAGGGCGGCAAGATCGGCCTCTTCGGCGGCGCCGGCGTCGGCAAGACCGTCGTCATCATGGAGCTGATCAACAACGTCGCGAAGGGGCACGGCGGGAGAAGCGTCTTCTGCGGCGTCGGCGAGCGGACGCGCGAGGGGAACGACCTCTACCTCGAGATGAAGGAGTCGAACGTCCTCGAGAACGTCGCGCTGATCTACGGCCAGATGAACGAGCCGCCGGGCGCGCGCCTTCGCGTCGGCCTCTCGGGGCTGACGGTCGCCGAGTACTTCCGCGACCAGGAGAACGCGGACGTCCTCGTCTTCATCGACAACATCTTCCGCTTCACGCAGGCGGGCTCGGAGGTCTCGGCGCTCCTCGGCCGCATGCCGAGCGCGGTCGGCTACCAGCCGACGCTGGCGACGGAGATGGGCGACCTCCAGGAGCGCATCACCTCGACGCGCAACGGGTCGATCACCTCGGTGCAGGCGATCTACGTCCCCGCCGACGACATCACGGACCCCGCGCCGGCGACGGCGTTCGCGCATCTCGACGCGACCGTCGTGCTCTCGCGCGCGATCACCGAGCTCGGGATCTACCCCGCGGTGGATCCGCTCGCCTCGTCGAGCCGCATCCTCGACCCGCAGTACCTCGGCGCCCGCCACTACAAGGTGGCGACGGAGGTCCAGCGGATCCTGCAGCGCTACAAGGAGCTCCAGGACATCATCGCGATCCTCGGC
>DASUSM010000202.1:0-4449 GCA_036375115.1 Gemmatimonadaceae bacterium
CGCGCGGCGGCCTCGTAGAGCCCGCGCGCGCCGGTCTCCTTCGCGGAGAAGCTCGACAGGTACGCGCCCTCCTCGTCCGCGGTGAGGATCGCATTCGCGACGAGCGCCGCGAGCAGCGTGAGGACGACGGAGGCGAGCACGACTCGCGACCGGCGCACCTGCCGGCGGCTCGCGTCGGCGGCCGCATCTGGCATCGCGCCGGGCATCGGCTCGGGCATCGCGTCAGGCATCGCGCGCCACGATCGGCTCGGCGAGGGCGTGCAGGCGCTCCCACCGCTCGCGGTCGCACCAGCCGACGCCGTAGACGACGACCTCGTACGAGCGGGCGAAGTCGCGGAAGCGCGAGAAGAGCACGGAGGAGCGGGCGCGGAGCTCCCGCACGTAGTCGCCGACGGTCTTCGACGGATGGAGCTTCACCTGGCCGCGGCGCGCGAGCGTGGCGAGCAGCGCGCGGTAGAGCGTGTGCGCGGCCTCCGTGAAGTCGCCGCGCGCGGCGAGCGCCTGCGCGGCGAGCCACTGGTCGCGCGGCAGCCCCGCGCCGCGTGCGCGCCGCGTCCCTTCGCCGGCGACGACGAGACGCCGCTGTCGCGCCGCCCAGATCGCGCGTGCGACGACGAGCGCGGCGAGGGTGGCGAGGAGCGCGACCGCGCCCCAGAAGAGCACGGGCGAGGCGTCGAAGGGGATGCGGACGTCGCCGAGCAGGTCGGCGAGCCAGCGCCCGAAGCGGCGCAGCCATTCGGGCGTGCGCAGGACGCCGCGCGCGTACGCGGCGTCGCGGAAGACGGCCTCCACCGTGTCGTGGACGGCCGCGTCGTCGAGGCGGGGAGTCTGGAGGACGGCGAGCATGGTGGGCGCCGACAAGATACCGGTACGCGCCGGCGCCGCCAACGCCGGCGTGTGCGGAACCTCACATCGCCGTCGCGGATTGGAACGCGACGAGAGACTTCGCGCGCCCGGCGGTGTATACGTGCCTCGTTGCGCCCGACGCTTGCATTAGTCTTCTCTCACGCGAGCCTCGACGAGGACGATGCGCCGCCGGCGCCGCTTCCCGAGGTTCCGCCTTCGACCGAGGTCCACCGATGGTGACGGAGCGCGTCGCGGCGTTGCGGCGCTGGATGGCCACCGTACTCGAGCGCCTGCACCGACTCGCGGAGTCCGGGTGGGGCGGGACGTCGGCGTTCCTGTGGGGAGTGGGGCAGAGCTCGGTCGTCCCCGGACCGGCCGAGGCGGTGCTCATCCCCCTCGGTCTCGCCGACCCCCCGAAGGCATGGCGGCTCGCCGCGTGGACCTTCGGCGGCACGCTCCTCGGCGGCCTCATCGCGTTCGCCATCGGCGTCTACGCCTTCGACGTCGTGCGCCCGATGTTCGGCATCATCGGGATCGGCGAGGCCGAGCTCGAGCGGCTGCGCGCGCTCGCCGGCAGTCACGGGACGCTGCTCGTGCTCGTGAGCGCGATGACGCCGATCTCGACGAAGGTGGTGAGCATCGCCGCGGGCGCGTTCGGCCTGCCGATCGAGGCGTTCGTGGCGACGCTCGCGGTGGCGCGCGGCGCGCGGCTCTTCGCGATCGCGACGATCCTGCGCTACGCGGGGGCGCGGCTGGGCAGCTACCTCGTGCGCCGTCCGCGCGACGAGGCGGCCGGGCGCGATGCGGGCGAGCGAGGCTTGGCCCCGCGCGACGCCGGCGAGGCAGCCTTGGCGGCGCGCGACGCCGGCGAGCGCGATTCGGCCGAGCGTGGCTTGGCCGAGCGTGGCTTGGCCGAGCGCGAGGCGGCGGGGCGCGACGGGGCGGATCCGGAGCGCGCCGCCGTCGACCGCGGCCGCGCCGGCGCCGGCTTGTAGTTGGCCGCGGGACTCCCCTCGTCGAGCATCCGCCAGAGATACCACGAGGCGATCGTGCGCCACGGCGCCCACTTCGCGCCGAGCTCGCGCACTTCCGCCGGCGTCGGCATGCGGCGCTTGCCGTACGCGCGCTGCAGCCCCTTCTGCACGCCGAGGTCGAGCTCGGGGAGGACGTCGGGACGGCCGAGCCGGAACATCAGGAACATCTGCGCGGTCCAGCGCCCGATCCCCTTCACGCGCACGAGCGCCTCGATGATCTCGTCGTCAGGCAGATGGTCGATCTCGTCGAGCGGGACGTCGCCGCGCTCGACGCGGGCGGCGAGGTCGAGCATGTACGAGAGCTTCTGTCGCGAGAGCCCGCAGGCGCGCAGCCGCTCCTCCGGCGTCGCGAGGAGCTCGGCGGGCGTCGGCGGCCGTCCGTCCCAGAGCGCGAGGACGCGGCCGTGGATCGTCGCCGCGGCCTTTCCCGAGAGCTGCTGGTAGACGATCGCGCGGCAGAGCGCGTCGAAGTGCGTCCCCTCGGCGCGCGGCACGAGGTCGCAGGGGCCGATGAGCTCGATCACCGGCGCGAGCCGCGGATCGACCGCCTTGAGGTGAGCGATGGCGTCGAGGTGCATGGGGCGAAGATAACTGCAGGGACCGGGGACCGGGGACCGTGAAGCAGGGACCGGGGACCGGGGACCGGGGACCGGAGAACAGCTGAATCCGCGATCCGTATCTGGTCCCCAACCTGGTCCCTGAGTCTGGTCCCTGAGTCTCGTCCCTGAGCCTCGACCCTGAGCCTGGTCCCTGAGTCTGGTCCCTGCCCAAGGCCCAGGACCCGCCCCTCACCCATTCTCCCCCAGCCACCTCGCCGCCCGCTCGATGTCGGCGACGAAGGCGCGCTCGGCCTTGGCGCGCGACTCGCGCGGGGTGCGGAGGACGGCGGAGGGGTGGACGGTCGCCATCACCGTCGGGAACTCGGGGACGGTGACCGGCTTGCCGCGCTCGCGCGTGATGCGGAAGTCGTTGCCGACGAGCGCCTTCGCCGCCGTCGCGCCGAGGCAGAGGAGGAGCGCCGGCCTCACGAGCCGGATCTCCGTGTCGAGCCAGGGGCGGCACGCCCGGATCTCGCTCGAGTTCGGCGTCTTGTGGATGCGCCGCGCGCTCTTCTCCCCGCGGCTCTCCCACTTGAAGTGCTTGACGACGTTCGTGACGTAGACGTCGCCGCGGTCGAGGCCGGCCTCAGCGAGCGCCGCCTCGAGGAGCGAGCCGGACGGTCCGACGAAGGGACGCCCGGCGCGGTCCTCCTGATCGCCGGGCTGCTCGCCGACGATCATGAGGCGCGCGCGAGACGGCCCCTCGCCGAAGACGGTCTGCGTGCCGAGCCGCCAGAGGTGGCAGCCGTGACATCCGGCCGCGGCGACGCGGAGCTTCTGGAGCGTGGGACGCGAGGGGATGTAGTCGGCCGCGGACTCGCGCTCGACGTCGCGCTCGGTGTCGCGCTCGGTGTCGCGCTCGACGCGGCGCTCGACGACACGCTCGGTGCGCGTCGGCGCCGCGCCGCCGCGGCTAGAACTGACCCGGCGTCCCGCGGGTCTTGCCGCCGTTGATCGCATCGCCCTCGATCGTCGTGCGGCCGCGCTCGTGCTCGCGCCGCGCGCGATTCTGCTCGCTGTTCTTGTCCGCCTCGTCGTGCTGCTGCCGGTCCTCGTAGAGGCGGTGGCGCCCCGTCGTGTCGCGCGCGATCACGACGTCGTCGTCGACCGGATCGAGCCGCTCGTGCAGGTTCTCGACGAACTTGCCGTGCGTCTTCGAGCCGTGCTGCCCCTCGGCGTGCTCCTGCGGGCCCTTCTGTGCGTTCTCGAGCTTCTTGTCGCGCTTGGACACGGGCATCTCTCCGGGTGAGTCTGGTGGAGACCACGGGGCAAGTGGCGGACCGGAGGGGCGCGGGAGGAGCGAGACCGGTCGGGCGGCAGCGGACCCTGAGACCGACTCTGCCGGTAAAGGACGAAAGAGGAGGCCATCCCGCCCGGGAGGCCTCCCCTTCCTCGTCGAACCCTTCCGTACGCCGAGTGCCGAGCGCCGAGTGCCGAGCGCCAGCCGGCTCTCTCGCGAACTCTCCCTGGCTACCGCAGCATCGCCTTCGCGATCGTCTGCAGCTGCATGTTCGACGTCCCCTCGTAGATCGTCCCGATCTTCGCGTCGCGGTAGTACTTCTCCACCGGGTAGTCCTTCGTGTAGCCGTAGCCGCCGAACAGCTCGACGCAGAGCGACGTCACGCGCTCGGCGACCTGCGACGAGAGCAGCTTCGCCATCGCCCCCTCCTTCGCGATGTCGTGGCCGGCGTCCTTGAGGCGGGCCGCGTTGTAGACCATGAGGCGGGCCGCCTCGAGCTCCGTCGCCGCCTGGGCGAGCTGGAACTGCACCGCCTGGAAGTCGGCGAGCGGGCGGCCGAACTGCTGCCGCTCCTTCACGTACGCCGTCGCCGCCTCGAGGGCGCCGGCGGCGACGCCGATCATCTGCGCGCCGATCCCGATGCGACCCTCGTTCAACGTCTCGATCGCCACCTTGTAGCCCTGGCCCACCGGACCGAGGACGTTCTCGTCAGGCACCAACACGCCGTCGA
>DASUSM010000203.1:0-16037 GCA_036375115.1 Gemmatimonadaceae bacterium
CGAACGGGGCGTGGGTGGTGCGGATGTCGGGGCCGCGCACCTCGCCGCTCCGGACGCGCGCGCGCAGGGGAAGCGCGACAGGAGGGAAGGAGCCGATGTCGAAGACGTGGACGAAGCCGCGGCTCGTGAGCATCTCCCCGAGCAGCGCACTGGCGCGCTCCGCCGGCATCTCCGCCATCCCCTCCCACTTCGGCTCGAGGAAGTGGACGTGGCTGTTCCAGAATCCGGCGAGCACGGTGCGTCCGCGGACGTCGATCTCGGTCGCCCCGGGCGGGAGGCGGACGGCCGCGCGCGGGCCGACGGCGACGATGCGCTCGCCCTCGACCAGGAGCACGCCGTCCGCGATCGGCGCGTCGGCCGGCGACGTGTACACGGTGCCGCCGACGAGCGCGACGACGCCGGCGCCCTCCGCCGCTGCGCCCGTCGCCGGAGCGCCGGTCGCGGCAGCGCGGGTCGCGGGCGGGCCGGCGCAGGCGAGCGCGCCGCCGACGACGAGCGCGGCGAGGGCGCGGCGCGGCGATTCCTGCAGGACTCGTCGGGTCGACGGCGGGGTCACGGGGGAAGTGGTCGCGCGGGGACGACTCGCCGTCTCGACCGCCCCGGTCGCCGGGGCGTCGCGCGATGACGATGGAGCGGGCCCGGCCCGCGCGCAACGCGGCGCGGCCGGGCTCTCGCGGGGTTGACATAGGGGGCGGGGGTATATAGCTTCATACCCGTGCCCGGTATCCGCCGGGCGAGAACCAGGAGGAGCCCATGGACAGCATCAAGCTCAAGATCGACGGCATGACCTGCGGCCACTGCGTCGGCGCCGTCACCCGCGCGCTGAAGGGCGTGGACGGCGTTCGCGTCGAGGACGTGAGCATCGGCTCGGCGACGGTGTCGTACGACCCCGCCGCGATCCCGGCCGAGCGCATCACGCAGGCGGTCGAGGACGAAGGCTACTCGGTGGTCGCCTCGGAGCCGCGCTGACGCGCGGCTCCGTCCGGCGGCCCATCAGGAGGCATGAGATGAACGGCATCACGGGCACGGAGTGGGCGGTGATCCTCGGCGGCATCGCCGCGATCGGGTGGGTCAACTGGTACTTCTTCCTCGCGCAGCGCACGGCACGGCCGGCGAAGACACGCGCGGTGCGGAAGCAATAGGAGACGACGATGGCGACCGCAGTGGGAGGACCGGCACGTGCCGCCGATCGGCCGCGCGCCGCGGGCGACGGTGCGCTCGGGCGGGAGACGATCCGCATCCCGGTGAGCGGGATGACGTGCGCCGCGTGCCAGTCACGCGTGCAGCGCACGCTCCAGAAGCAGCCCGGCGTGGACGACGCCTCGGTGAACCTCATGATGGCGAATGCGACCGTCACGTACGATCCATCCGCCATCTCCGCGGATCGGCTCGTCGAGGCGATCCGCGAGACGGGGTACGGCGCCGAGCTCGCATCCGCCGACCAGACGGCGTTCGAGGAGCAGGAGGCGCGCGACCGGGAACAGGAGGAGGAGTTCCGCGCGCTCCGGCTGAAGGCGATCGTGAGCGGCATCGCCGGACTCGTCGCCATGCTCGTCTCGATGCCCCTCATGGGCGGACACGCCATGCACGGCCCGGTCGCCGATCCCTTCATGCGCTGGGCGATGGAGTCGCTGACGCCAGCGCTCCGCGGCGCCGCGCCGTGGCTCTACGCGATCCCCGCGCCGGCGCTCGCGTACACGCTCCTCGTCGTCACGCTCGGCGTCATGCTCTGGGCAGGGCGGCACTTCTATACCCGCGCCTGGGCCGCCTTCCGGCACCACGCGGCGGACATGAACACGCTCGTCGCCGTGGGGACCGGGGCCGCGTTCCTGTACTCGCTCGTGGCGACGGTCGCGCCCGCGTTCTTCGTGAGCCGCGGCGTCGCCCCCGACGTCTACTACGAGGCGGTGATCATCATCATCGCCCTCATCCTGACGGGGAACGCCTTCGAGGCGCGGGCGAAGCGGCAGACCTCGAACGCGCTGCGCGCGCTGGTGAGTCTCCAGCCGAAGACCGCGCGCGTCGTCCGCGACGGCGCGGAGGTGGACGTCCCCGTGGAGACGCTCGTCGGCGGCGAGACCGTCGTCGTGCGTCCCGGCGAGCGCATCCCCGTGGACGGTCAGCTGCTCTCCGGCGAGAGCGCGGTGGACGAGTCGATGCTCACGGGGGAGTCGCTCCCCGTGGCGAAGCGCGCGGGGGACGGCGTCATCGGCGGCACGATCAACCGCACGGGCGCGTTCCGCTACCGCGCGACGACGCTCGGCAGCGACAGCGTGCTCGCGCGCATCGTGAAGCTGATGCGCGACGCGCAGGGCTCGCGCGCGCCGATCCAGCGCCTCGCCGACCGGATCAGCGGGGTCTTCGTCCCCGTCGTGCTCTCGCTCGCGATCGCGACGTTCGTCCTCTGGTTCGTCGCCGCCGACGCGGCGCCGGCGGTGCGCGCGTTCGCCGCCGCCGTCGCCGTCCTCATCATCGCCTGCCCGTGCGCGATGGGGCTCGCCGTGCCGACCGCCGTCATGGTCGCGACGGGGAAGGGGGCCGAGCTCGGCATCCTCGTGAAGGGGGGCGAAGCGCTCCAGCGCGCGGGCGACGTCGGCACCGTCGTCCTCGACAAGACGGGGACGGTGACGGAGGGACGCCCGACCGTCACCGACGTCGTCCTCCCGCACGCGCCGCGGATCGACGAGCGCCGACTGCTCTCGCTCGTCGCCTCGCTCGAGGCGTCGTCGGAGCACCCGCTGGCCGACGCGATCGTGCGCCGGGCCCGCGAGCTCGATCTCGCGATCGACGCGGCGGAGTCGTTCGCCTCGGCGACGGGGCGCGGCGCGACCGGCGTCGTCGGCGGAACGGCGCTCGCCGTCGGCAACGAGGCGCTGATGGCCGAGTGGGCGGTGGACGTCTCGCCGCTTCGCGACGCCGCCGAGCGGCTCGCCGGCGAGGGGAAGACGCCGGTCTACGCGGCGGTCGATGGCGCGCTCGCCGGGCTGCTCGCGGTCGCCGACCCGATCAAGGACGGCTCGCGCGAGGCGATCGCCCGGCTCCACCGCATGGGGCTCGAGGTCGTGATGCTGACGGGCGACAACCGGCGCACCGCGGAGGCGATCGCGCGCGAGGCGGGGATCGACCGCGTCGTCGCCGGGGTCCTCCCCGAGGGGAAGGTCGCCGAGATCGTGCGGCTGCAGTCCGGTGGAGCGGTCGTCGCGATGGTCGGCGACGGGATCAACGACGCGCCCGCGCTCGCGCAGGCGGATGTCGGGATGGCGATCGGGACGGGGACGGACATCGCCGCCGAGGCGGGCGACGTCGTGCTGATGCGCGGCGACCTGCGCGGCGCGGTGGACGCGATCGCCCTCTCCCGGCGGACGATGCGGACGATGAAGCAGAACCTCTTCTGGGCGTTCGTCTACAACGTCGTCGGGATCCCGGTCGCCGCGGGCGCGCTCTATCCCGCGCTGGGCATCCTGCTGAGCCCGATCCTCGCGAGCGCGGCGATGGCCTTCAGCTCCGTGAGCGTCGTGACGAACAGTCTGCGGCTGCGCCGCGCGCGGCTCGCCTGACACGCGGGCGACACATGCACCGAGGAGAACCGATGGCGACGAAGACGACACGCGCGGCGCTGCCGACCGCTCCCGCCCCCGCGCCGACGTGCGGCTGCGGCGCGCACGACGATGGCGAGGGGCGCAAGGCGGTCGCCGTCGACCCGGGCGTGAAGGACCGCAACCTCAAGCGGCTGCGCCGCATCGAGGGACAGGTGCGCGGGCTCCAGCGGATGGTCGAGGAGGACCGCTACTGCGCCGACATCATGACGCAGATCTCCTCGGTGCACGAGGCGCTGCGCGCGGTCGGGCGGGAGCTGATGCGAAACCACCTCAAGCACTGCGCGGCGAGCGCGATCCGCGCGAGCGAGGGAGACGCCGAGGCGATGTACGACGAGCTCGTGGACCTCATGTACAAGCACAGCCGGTGATCGCACGTCGTGCGGCGTCTCCCGACCCCGGACGGGTGAAAGCACCGACACCGCCGCTCGCGGGCGGGCCGTAGCTTGTCGGCACGAGGCCGGCATGCGCGGGCGACGATGCCCCGGCGCCGGGCGTCGTGGGCCGGCGATGGGTCCGGACGTCCATCGCGGAGGAGACGAGCATGCTGCGCCTGCGCGACATCATGACGACGAAGGTCGTCGCGGCCACACCCGACATGACCCTGCGCGAGGCGACGGAGCTGCTCGTGCAGAACGGGATCAGCGGAGCTCCCGTCGTGCGCAACGGTCGCGTCGCCGGGATCGTCTCGGCGAGCGATCTCCTGCTCTTCGCCTCCGTGTCGAATCCGGCGGGACTGCGGGAGGAGGCGGAGGAGGGTGGGGGCGGCGACGCCACCATCGACTGGGACGGGCGCGACGAGCTGCCCGCCGCGTTCCTCGCACGCGCGGGCGCCGCATCCGACGAGGAGCCCGCGGCCCACGTGCGCGGCGCGAGCGGCGATCGCGATCCGCTCGCCGAGCACACGGTTGCGGAGGTGATGACGCGCGCGGTCCTCACCGTCCCGCCCTCGGCGCTCGTGCGCCACGCGGCGGACTACATGCGGCGTGCGGGGGTGCACCGCCTGCTCGTCGTCGACCACGGCGAGCTGGTCGGGATCGTCTCGACGATGGACATCGCGCGCGTCGTCGCCGAAGGGAAGCTCTCGACGCGGACGTACCTGTTCGGGGCGCCGACGGGGACGGGCTGAGAACCAGCTGCAGGGACCAGGCTCAGGGACCAGGCTCAGGGACCAGGCTCAGGGACCAGGCTCAGGGACCAGGCTCAGGGACCAGAGGGTTGGCAGTCATCTGGTCCCCGGTCCCTTGTCCCTGGTCCCTGACCCAGCTCACCGCCCCGAATCCCCTCCCGGCGTCAGCACCGCCGGTGAATCGACGAGCGACTCGGCGAACACCTCGCCGAGCCCCACGGCGACCGCGACGCTCTGCCCCTCGCGCAGCACCTCGCGCGCCTCGGCCTGCCGCCCGGTCTGCATCAGCGCCTCGGCGAGGATCCCCGCCGTCGCGACGTAGATCATCGGGATGCCGACCGATGCCTGGTCGATCCAGTCGCCGCGCTCGGCGATCGCCTCCGGTCCCGTGAAGACCTCCTGCCAGAGGTGCAGCGAGCGCGGCACGTCGAGCCATCCGTCGGGCGAGAGCAGCGTGTCGCGCGCGGGCGAGGGGATCGTCGGCATCAGCTTCTTCGCGAGCCCCTGCGTCAGCAGGTACGGGGCGAGCCCGAGCCCCTCGCCGTACCGCCCGGTCGTGCGGCTGAAGTAGATCGGGCGCTCGGGATACGCGTCGCGGATCATGCGCAGGACGAGGATCTCGTCGCGCAGGAGGTAGCGCGGGTCGTTCGCCGAGTACGGCGAGATCTGCGCCTCGATCTCTCCCTGCCGGAAGACCAGCGGCCGCGTCACCGGCACGTAGTCGGGAACCGAGTCCGCCTCCATGAACGTCATCGCGAGCGGCGGCCCCGAGGGCGCCGGCCATTCGCGGTTCCGGTAGATCGCCGGCCCCGCGGCCGCGTCGTACGGGCGCACCGGCGCGCGGATGATCTGCCGCACGTACCAGTCGGTCTTCAGCAGCGACGTGTTGGCGACGACGACGTCCTTCCGGACGCCCTCGACCTCCTGCGCGTACCAGAGCGGGAAGGTGTCGTTGTCGCCGGCGGTGACGAGGATGCCGTAGGGCTCGACCGAGTTCAGCAGGTCGCGCGCGAAGGCGGCGGTGTCGCGCTCGCCCGCGCGCGACGCCGACGACCAGTTCCCGAAGAGCGGGACGAGCGCGATGGCGAGGAGGGGGGAGGCGTACAGCCAGCTCCGCGCGCGCGGCCGCTCGACGATGTCCGTTCCGTGCCGCACCGCCTCGGAGCCGAACGCCTCGGCGAGCCACTCCCACAGCGCGACGAGCCCGAGCGCGGCCCAGACGCTCCACGCCGAGAAGCTCCAGAGGTAGAAGTAGTCGCGGTCGCGCACCTCGCGCGGCACCGCGTCGCCGAGCTCGGGCGCCTGCGAGAAGCCGTACTTGAAGTTCAGGTAGTAGATGAGGACCAGCGTCAGGGTCAGCATCAGCGACCCGAAGAACCAGAAGCTGCGCCGGTCGCGCACGTAGTGCACCCACCCGCCGAGCAGCCCGAGCGACAGGAAGACGACGGCGAGGAAGACCTGGAGCCGGTAGTGTTCCCCGCCCGGATCGCGCAGCCACTGCCAGCGGAAGTACGTCCACCACATCCCGAGCTGCCCGACGAACGGCGCCTGCCGCTCGACGAGCGACGGCTTGCCGTACTGGCCGCGGTTGAAGTTGTAGTCGAACCGCTCGAGCGTCTTCGCCGAGAAGGTGCAGTCCCACCCGAACTCGGTGGCGCACGCCGTCGGCTCGCCCTCGTTGATCTCGGGGAAGTGCGCGGCGCGGATCGGCTGCGAGGCGAACGGCGTCATCCCGAGGAGCGAGACGCCGGCGACGACGAGCAGGAGCTTCCAGCGCAGCACCGTCCGCGGCCGGCGCGCGAGCACGGCGACGGCGACGGCCGGCGCGGCGAGCATCCCCGCCATGTGGTTCGTGTAGCCGAGCGTCGAGAGGTAGGCGATGAGGACGAGGATGCGGTCCGCCTTCGGCCCATCCGGGTCGTCCGACCAGCGGACGGTCAGCCAGGCGATGATCGCGAGGCCGAGGAGCGAGACGGTGTAGACCTTCTCGTTGACGACCGACTGGTTCCAGACGGTGAACGCCGTCGCGCCGATGAGCGCCGCGAGCGCGCCGCCGACGATCCGCTGCCACCGCTGCGTGAGCCAGGCGACGAGGACGCGCTCGGTGACGAGGAACCACATCGCCGCCGAGATCGCGCTGCACATCGCGGCGAGCAGGTTGATCTTCACGGCGACGGAGGCGCCGGGGATCGGGAGCACGGCGAAGACGCGGCCGACGAGGACGAAGAGCGGGTTCCCGGGCGGGTGGGGGAGCCCGAGGACGTATGCGGCGGCGAGGTACTCGCTCGTGTCCCACATCGCCGTCGAGGGGGCGAGCGTGAGCGCGTAGAGGAGGAAGACGAGCGTGCCGGCGACGGCCGCGGCCAGATAGGACGGGCGGTAGTCGAGCTCGGCGATCGTGGTGGCGGCCATGTCGCGGCGTTCGGGGACGACAGCATTCGCCCCGCCGGGCGGGCGGGGCGTCAGCCGGTAAGTATGGGCGCGAGGCGGTGTCGGGGTCTAGTGCCGGAAGAGGCGCTTCCCGGTGAACACCATCGCGATGCCGTGCTCGTCGGCGGCGGCGATCACCTCCTCGTCGCGCACGGAGCCGCCGGGCTGGACGATCGCCGTCACGCCCGCCTCCGCGGCCTGCTCCACGCCGTCGCGGAAGGGGAAGAAGGCGTCGGAGCCGAGGACCGCTCCCTTCGTCTCGTGTCCGGCGGCGCGCGCCTTGTGCGCCGCGAGAAACGCCGCATCGACGCGCGACATCTGGCCCGCGCCGATGCCGATCGTCGCGCCGCCGCGCGCGAGCACGATCGCGTTCGACTTCACGCTCGCGACGGCGCGCCACGCGAAGAGCAGGTCGGCGTGCTGCTCGGCGGTCGGCCGCCGGCTCGAGACGACGCGCCACCCCTCGTCGCCGATCGTCGCCGCGGCGCGCTCCTGCACGAGGATCCCGCCGCGCACGCGCTTGATGTCGAGCGCGGCGTCGGCCCACTCGCCGCGACCCTCGAGGACGCGCAGGTTCCTCTTGCGGCCGAGGATCTCGACCGCCTCCTCGGCGAACGACGGCGCGACGATGCACTCGACGAAGAGGCTCGAGACCACCTCCGCCGTCTCCGCGTCCACCGGGACGGTGAAGGCGATGACGGAGCCGAAGGCGGACACGGGGTCGCAGGCGAGCGCCTTGCGGTACGCCTCGAGCGCCGAGCCGGCGACGGCGAGGCCGCACGGCGTCGTGTGCTTGACGATCGCGCAGGCCGGCTCGCCGCGATACGGGTCGGTGGCGAGGAGCGCGCCCTCGAGGTCGAGGAGGTTGTTGAAGGAGAGCTCCTTGCCCCCGCGCTGGACGAGCCCGGCGAGCCCGTGCCCCCGGTGCTCGACGTAGAACGCGGCGCGCTGGTCCGGGTTCTCGCCGTAACGCAGCGACTGCGCGCGCTCCCAGGCGAGCGTCAGCGACGGCGGGAACAGCTCGCCGCGGCGCGCCGCGAACCAGGAGGCGATCGCCGCGTCGTAGGCGGCGGTGTGTGCGTAGGCCTTCTCGGCGAGATCGCGGCGCAGCTCGACATCGTCGTCCTGCGCCTCGAGGGCGGCGAGGACCCGCGCGTAGTCCGCGGGGTCGACGACGACGGTGACGGCGGCGAAGTTCTTCGCCGCGGAACGCACCATCGACGGTCCGCCGATGTCGATGTTCTCGATCACCTCCTCGGGCTCGATCCCCGGCTTCGCCGCCGTCTCCCGGAACGGATAGAGGTTCACGGCGACGAGGTCGATCGGGTCGATGCCGTGCTCGGCGGCCGTCGCCATGTGCTCCGGACGGTCGCGCCGCGCGAGGAGCCCGCCGTGCACCTTGGGGTGCAGCGTCTTCACGCGTCCGTCGAGGATTTCCGGGAACCCCGTGACCTCGCTGATGTCGCGGACCGGAAGTCCGGCGCCGCTCAGGGCGCGCGCGGTCCCGCCGGTGGAGACGAGCTCCCAGCCGAGGCGCGAGAGGCCCTCGGCGAACTCGACGAGGCCGGACTTGTCGGAGACGGAGAGCAGGGCACGGGGCATTGGGGGGGAAGCGGGGAAAGGGGAGAGGGGACCGGAACTGCGGGGACCGGGGACCGGAACTGCGGGGACCGGGGACCGGGGACCGGGGACCGGAACGGCGCTGATTCGCGAGTGTGGGTTCAGGTCGGGGAGAACGCGGCGTCGATGGCGGCGGTGAGGGCGGCGTCGTCGTCCGTCGTCACGAAGGAGGCACCGCGCGGCGGCGAGGGGGCGCCGACGACGCGGCGGCCCTCGAGACGCAGCGTGCCGGAGGCGAGCGCCTGCACGGCGCGCGGGAAGAGCGCGTGTTCGACGCGCAGCACGCGGGCGGCGAGCGACGACGCGGTGTCGCCGTCGGCGACGGGCACGGGCCACTGCGCGGCGATCGCGCCCTCGTCGTAGCGCTCGTCGACGAAGTGCACCGTCGCGCCGGTGACGCGCACGCCGGCGGCGAGCACTGCCTCGTGCACGCGCGCGCCGTACATCCCGGGGCCTCCGAAGGCGGGAAGGAGCGACGGGTGCACGTTGAGCATGCGCCCCTCGAAGCGGCGCGTCACCGCCTCGGGGACCATGCGCAGGTAGCCGGCGAGGACGACGAGGTCGGCGCCGTGCTCGCGGAGCAGCGCACCGAGCGCCGCGTCGTCGCCGCGCGGCAGGACCGATGCCTCGATGCCGCGCGCGCGGGCGCGCTCGAGCGCGCCCGCCGCGCGCCGGTCCGACGCGACGAGCACGATGTCGCCGGCGCGGCGGCCGCCGAGCCGGTCGAAGTGGTCGAGCAGTGCCTGGAGGTTCGAGCCGCCGCCGGAGGCGAGCACGGCGATGCGCGCGCTCATCGGCGCTCCGCCGCCGCGTCGCGGCCCGCGTCGGCGGCGAGCAGTCGCTCGACGGCCTCGGCGAGCGAGCGCGCCGTCTCGAAGTCGCGCTCCGCCCGCTCGCGGTCGGCGTCGGGGGTGGATGGCCCGACGACGAGGATCCCGCGTCCGCCCAGCGCGGCGGCCGGGAGCAGGTCGCGGAGCCGGTCGCCGACGTAGAGCGAGCGCGCGAGATCGAGGCCGAGCTCGCGCGCGGCGCGCTCGTGCATCCCGGTCCCCGGCTTGCGGCAGTCGCAGGCGACGTCGAAGTCGGGGTGGTGCGGGCAGTGGTACGACGCGTCGAGCCGCGCGCCCTCGTCGGCGAGGAGCTCGTCGAGCCGCGCGCGCACGCGCTCGTAGTCCGACTCGGTGACGAAGCCGCGCGCGATCCCCGACTGGTTCGTGACGACGATCGCGGGGATGCCGCACTCGTTCAGCCGCCGCACGGCGGCGGCGGCGCCCGGGAGCAGGCGCACCTGCTCGGGACGGCTCGGGTAGTCCACGTCGACGATGATCGTGCCGTCGCGGTCGAGGAATGCGGCGGGGCGGGGCGGCGTCACCGGAGCGCGGCGAGGAGGTCGTCGGCGAAGGCGGCGTCGTGCTCCGGCGGGATGCCGCGCAGGTCGAGCAGGAGGCGCCCGTCGGCGATGCGGCCGACGATGGCGCGACCGGCGAGCCGCAGCCGGCGCTCGAGCGCCGGCGCATCGCCGGCGAGCGCGAGGGCGAACGACGGGATGCGCGCCGTCGGGAAGGCGCCGCCCCCGACGCTCGCCTCGGACTCGACGACGTCGGCCGAATGTCCCGCGGCGGCGAGCCGCTCGCGCACGGCGTCCGCGCGCGCGCGGAGCTCGGACGGCGGCGCGGTGAGCATGCGCAGCGCGGGGATCTCGCGCCGCGCACGCGCCGGATCCCGGTAAAGCGCGAGCGTCGCCTCGAGCGCGGCGAGCGTGAGCTTGTCCACGCGGAGCGCGCGGGCGAGGGGATCGCGCCGCAGCCGCTCGACCGCTCCGGCGCGGCCGACGACGATCCCCGCCTGGGGGCCGCCGAGCAGCTTGTCGCCGCTCATCAGGACGAGCGTCGCTCCCGCCTCGACGGCCTCGCGCGCCGTCGGCTCGCCGCGCAGGCCGACGTCGTCGAGCGGGAGGAGGAGCCCGCTGCCGAGGTCGTGGACGAGCGGCACGTCGCACTCCGCGGCGAGCGCGGCGAGCTCGCGCGTCGCCACCTCGGCGACGAATCCCTCGACCGCGAAATTGCTGCGGTGGACCTTCACCAGCGCGCCCGTGCGCTCGGAGATCGCGCGGCGGTAGTCGTCGAAGTGCGTGCGGTTCGTCGTCCCCACCTCGAGCAGCCGGGCGCCGCTCGTGCGCATGATGTCGGGGATGCGGAAGCTCCCGCCGATCTCGACGAGCTCGCCGCGCGAGACGATCGCGTCCCGCCCGTCGGCGAGGGCGTGGAGCGCGAGAACGAGCGCGGCCGCGCCGTTGTTCACGACGACCGCGTCCTCCGCGCCGGTGAGCTCGCGGAGCAGCGACGTGCAGTGCGCGTGGCGCGAGCCGCGCGCGCCGCGCTCGAGGTCGTACTCGAGGTTCGAGAAGCCGGAGGCGGCGCGCGCGATCGCCTCGAGCGCCGCGCCGGCGAGCGGCGCGCGGCCGAGATTCGTGTGCAGCACGATCCCCGTGGCGTTGTGCACCGGGCGCAGCGACGGCCGCTCGCGCGCCGCGAGCTCGCCGCCGATCGCCGCGGCCCACGCCGCGTCGTCGCGCGGCGCGGCGTCGGGATCGCGGCGCGCGGCGTCGATCGCGGCGCGCACTGCATCGGTGACGAGCGTCCGCGGGGCGCGCGCGAGGAGCGGACGCAGCGCCTCGCTCTCGAGCAGCGAGGAGACGCTCGGCAGGAGGCGGCGGGGGTCGCTCACGGGCGCGGCGCGGCCGGACTCCCCGGCCGGGCGGGGGCGCTCTGCGGTCGCGCGGCGGGCGCTCCGGGCGCCGTGGGCGGCGCGGCGGCGGCAGCCGTCGTGAAGCGGTAGTCGCTCGCGCGCACCGTGCCGAGGAGGCCGCGGAGCTCGGCGCGCAGGCGGTACTCCGTGCTGTCGGCGAGCGGCCGCGCGAGGCGGACGACGAGCTCGCGCGGCGGGCTCGGACGGCTCGGCGTCGCGGCGGGCTGCCGCGCCTCGGCGGGGCGGGCTCGCGGCGCCGCGGTGTCCGCGCGCGCCGCGGCGAGGCTGTCGGCGATGCGCGCGGGGAGCACGCTCGAGATCGGGACGAGCGTCGAGTCGGCGGTGCGCAGGGTGAACGCGCCGGGCGGGATCGGGAGCTCGGGGAACATCGGCCGGTCGAGCGTGACGCGCAGCGTCACTGAGTCGCGCACCTCGACGCCGGAGATGCCGGGCCCCGCGCTGTCGTGCACGAAGGCGAGGAGCTCGACGCGCGCGGTGTCGGCGAGCGGAACGACGACGCTGTCCCACATCTCGGAGCGGTCGAGGCGGCGGTTCGGCGTCTGGTCCACGTACCCGCGGACGACGTAGCGGCCGCCCGGGAGGTTCTCGAGCGTGAAGCGGCCGCTCGAGTCGGCGGCGGCGACCCAGCGCGTCGTGTCCGCATCCGCGGTGTCGTCGGGCGCCCAGGCCTCGATCCGCCCGGCGACGGGGCGGCCGGCGACCCAGTCGAAGAGCCGCCCGGCGATCGAGCCGCCGGCGATCGTGGGACCGGTGGAGAAGACGATGCTGGCGCCCTCGCGGCTCACATTGCGCCGGAGGTCGGTCATCCCCGGGAGCAGCGTCACCGTGTACGTCGTGCCCGGGCGCCAGCCGCGGCGCGGCCGCACGCGTACCTCGTCGCGTCCCCAGTCCACCGCCGTCTCGCCCATCTCCGGCGAGACGAGGAAGAGCTCCTCCAGCCCGCGGCTGGACGAGCCGCTGGGGCGCTCGGAGACGACCTCGTCGAAGCGGAAGACGACGTGCCGCGGCGTGACGCCGGTCGCGCCGGTATCCGGCGACACGGCGACGAGGCGCGGCGGGAGCGGATCGTCGGGCCCGCCCGGCGGCGTCCTGACGTTGGCGCAGCCGGCGAGCGCGGCGGCGGCGAGGAGGGCGGGCACGGCGCGCGCCGTCGTCAGGCGCCGCACAGCGCCTCCACCTTCCCCGCGAGCTGTCCGCGCCGCGCGGTCCACTCGTCGTGCTTGCGCCGCTCCGCCTCGACGACGGCGGCGGGGGCGCGGCTCGTGAAGCCCTCGTTGCCGAGCCGCTGCGTGAGCGCGGCGAGCTGCCGGTCGAGCTGCGAGAGCTCGCCGCGCAGCCGCGCGCACTCCTTGTCGAGATCGATGACGCCGGCGAGCGGGACGGCGACCTCCGAGCCGTCGGCGAGGAGGACGTGGGCGGCGGCGTCCGTCGGCGGCCGGTCGGCGAGGGCGAGCGATGCGCGGGCGAGGCGGCCGATCACGGGCCGCTCCTCGTCGAGGACGCGCCTGGCGGCAGCGTTCGCCGGCACGAGGAGCGCCGCGACTTCCCTGCCGGGCGGGATGGCATAGTCCGCGCGCACGCGGCGGATCGCCTCGACCGCCTCGCGCGCGAGGTCGAACTCGGCGACTGAGACGACGGGATCGCCCACCGACACATTCATCGTCATTCCCGCGGGCTTGAGGACGACGTGCTCCCCCTGTCGTTCGACCACAGGCGATAATGGGCGCGGCCACGCCGCCGTGACGAGCTGCTCCCCCTCGAGACGGCCGGGGAGGCGCTGCCAGAGGCCTTCCGTGATGAACGGGACGATCGGGTGGAGGAGCCGCAGCGCCGCGTCGAACGCGTGCACGAGCACCGCGCGCGCGACCTCGCGGTCCTCGCCCGGCTGCGCGAGGCGCGCCTTGACGGACTCGAGGTACCAGGCCGCGAGCTCGTCCCAGACGAAGCGCCGCGCGACCTCGGCGTACTCGTTGAGGCGGAGCCCGGCCGCGCGCTGCGACTCCGGCCACGTCGCCGTCGAGCGGTCGACGGCGTCGGCCCACGGGCGCGCCGGGCCGAGCGCGACATCCACCTCGCCGATCGCGGCGTCGAGCCGCGCGAGGATCCACCGGTCGGCGCGCGTGAGCGACTCGGGGCGCAGCGCGTCCACCGGCGTCACCGGCGCGTCGCCGACGTTGCCGAGGAGGAAGCGCGCGATGTTCCAGAGCTTCGTCGCGAAGTTGCGCCCCGGCGCGAACGACTTCTCGAGGTCGTCCGGGTCGAGGATGAGGTCCGCGCCCATGCCGAGCCCCGAGACGAGCGTCCACCGCAGCGCGTCCGCGCCGTAGAGGCGCACGACGTCGAGCGGGTCGATCCCGTTGCCGAGCGACTTCGACATCTTGCGGTGCTGCGTGTCGCGCACCGTGCCGTGCAGGTAGACCGTGTGGAACGGCGCGTCGTCCATGAACGCGTACCCGGCCATGATCATCCGCGCGACCCAGAAGAAGAGGATCTCCGGCGCCGTGACGAGGTGGTCGGTGGGATAGAACGCCTTGAGGTCGCGCGCCTCGCGGTCCGGCCAGCCGAGCGTCGAGATCGGCCAGAGCCACGACGAGAACCAGGTGTCGAGCACGTCCTCGTCCTGCCGCACGGCGCCGCCACAGCGCGGACAGGCGGCGACGTCGTCGCGGCTGACGATGACGTCGTCCGGCGGGGGGCAGGCGGCGCAGTACCAGACGGGGATGCGGTGCCCCCACCAGAGCTGCCGGGAGATGTTCCAGTCCCGGATGTTCTCCATCCAGTTGTGGTAGACGGCGACCCACCGCTCTGGCATGATCCGCACGCGCCCGGAGCGCACCGCCTCGAGCGCGGGCGCCGCGAGCGGCGCCATGCGCACGAACCACTGGTCGGAGAGGCGCGGCTCGACGACGGTGTCGCAGCGGTAGCAGTGCCGCACGGCGTGCGCGTGCGTCTCGACCTTCACGAGGCGTCCCTGCTCGCGGAGCATCGCCTCGATGCGCCGGCGCGCCTCGAAGCGGTCGAGGCCGCGCAGCGCGGCTGGGACGCGGCCCGCGGCGTCGGCGACCTCCGCCATCTCGCCCGTCGGCGTGATGACGACGGGCATGGCGAGCGCGTGGCGGAGCCCCACCTCGAAGTCGTTCGGGTCGTGCGCGGGGGTGATCTTCACGGCGCCCGTGCCGAACGCCGGGTCCGTGTATGCGTCGGCGATGACGGGGATGTCGATCTCCGCGATCGGCAGCCGCACGGTGCGCCCGACGAGGTCGCGGTAGCGCTCGTCCTCCGGGTGCACGGCGACGGCGACGTCGCCGAGCATCGTCTCGGGGCGCGTCGTCGCGACGGTGATCGCGCGCGAGGGGTCGTCGCTGACCGGATAGGCGATGTGATACAGCTTCCCCGTCTCGTCGTGGTGCTCGGCCTCCTCGTCGCTGAGCGACGTGAGGCAGCGCGGACACCAGTGGATGACGCGGTGGCCGCGGTAGACGAGGCCGCGCTCGTACAGCAGCACGAACGCCTCGCGGACGGCGCGCGAGAGCTCCGGCGTCAGCGTGTACGCGGTGCGCGTCCAGTCGCAGGAGCTGCCGATCGCGCGGAGCTGGTCGAGGATGACGCCGCCCGTCTCCTCGACGAACGCGTGCACGCGCGCGACGAACGCCTCGCGGCCGATGTCGAAGCGCGTCCTCCCCTCGGCGGCGACGATCTTCTCGACGACGTTCTGCGTCGCGATGCCGGCGTGGTCCGTCCCCGGGACCCAGAGCGCCTCGTCGCCCGCCATCCGCCGCCAGCGGACGATGACGTCCTGCACGGTGTTGTTCAGCCCGTGGCCGGTGTGCAGGATCGCCGTGACGTTCGGCGGCGGGATGACGATGGTGAACGGGGGACGGTCGCCGCCGAGGGCCGGCGTGCGATCCGGGCGGGCGGTGAAGGCGGCGGCGTCGAGCCAGCCCTGGTAGATCGCGGGCTCGGTCGCGGCGGGCTCGTACTGGGTGGGAAGCTCGAGGGGGTCCGGCGTCGTCATTGCGAAAAGCTACAACGGACGGCCCCCCGGCTGTAAGACCGAACGGGCCGCCCGAGGGCGGCCCGTTCGCGTCACGTCGATCGGTCTCGCGTCGTGTGGCGTCGCGTCAGTCGACGCGGGGCGGCTCGCGCCGCGCGTCGGACGCGTCCTCGGGGTTCGCGACGTGGTCGGCCTTCGGCACGCCGGTCGGCGCGATGGGGCTGCCGCCTGCGCGGTCGCCGCTCTTCGCCTTCTTGGACTTGGTGCGGCGCTCGGCGAGCCCCTCCGTCTCGTCGGCCGCGGCCTCGATCGCGTGCTGCTCGCGGAGCCAGCGCTCCTCGAGCTCCGTCTTCGGATCGGCGTGCCGGTCCGGCTCCGACGAGCTCCCCTGGCGGCGGCGTCCCGTGCCGACGCGCTGGCCCTCCCAGCGGGCCTCGGTGAGCGCCGGGTCGCCGTTGGCGACACGATCCGCGTTCTCCTCGAGCATCTCCTCCTCCTC
>DASUSM010000204.1:0-5049 GCA_036375115.1 Gemmatimonadaceae bacterium
CGAGCGCGTCCACGCCCGCGAGCGCGACGCGGGCGCGCTGCCCGCGGCTCGAGACGAGCGGGCTCGCCTCGGGCGAGGCGAGCGAGCGGCTGAGGCTCGCGTCCGGGCTGACCTGGTTCAGCGACCAGACGAGCGCGGCGACGGCGATCCCGCCGACGACGAGGCCGACGACGAGCGGCATCTTCGAGCGCGGCCGCTCGACGTCGGCGATGTGCGCGGCGGTCTCGTGGCGCGAGCGCGAGCTGCGCTCGCGCGCGATCGCCTCGTCGGCGATCGTCGGGTGGAGCCGGGAGCTGAGGTGGCGCCAGGCCTCCTCGGGCGAGGGCGCGGTCGTCGTCGCGCGGGGGCGGTGGAGTCCCCCCTCGTGCTCGACGAGCCGGTGCGCGGCGGCCCGCCGGCTGCGCTCGCGCACGACTCCCTCGCGCATCCCCTCGCGCAGCGAGTCGTCGAGCTTGCCGGGGGAGTCGAGCGTCGCACGCTCGTTCCACACGTGGAGGTGGGCCCGTTCGACGATCCGCGCGGCGCAGGCCGGGTCGTGGTCGTCGAGCCGCTCGCGCGCCTCGTCGAGGAGAGACGGGTAGCGCTCGAGGAAGACCCGTTCGAGCGCACGCTCGTCGCCGGCGCGCAGGGCGGCGAGCGTCTGGGGATCGATCGGCGCGAGCGAGGCGGTCATGGAGCCTCCTGGCGGTGGTCGGACGCGGAGATCCTTCGGGGATGCTGGATGTTTTTCCCCGTCGGCACAAGCGGGCTCAGCCGGACCCGCCCTACCGCCAAGATCACTGCAAGATGCGGAGGTCGATAGAGGGAAAACGCCGACGATCCGCCCCGTTTCGTCCGACACGAGCAACCCCTCCCGTCGCGCGAGACGGGAGGAGCGTCGGGTCACCGGGCGCCGCCGGCCGCCGGACGGCGCCGCGCCCGCGCGATCAGCGCAGCTCGCGCAGCGGGAAGAGCACCACCGTGGCCGCGAGGACGAACATCCCCATGAGGAACCAGCGCGAGTCCCCCGCCAGGAAGTAACCGACCGCGCCGAAGAGCGCCGCCGCCTCCGCCGGCGCCATGGCGACGATCGAGAGCGTGCGGCGGCGCGCGGGGTCGGTCGTGCGTCCCCACATCACGCGCAGCGCGACGACCGCGGCGAGCGCCGCGCCGACGACGAGCGCGGGGAAGATGCCGAGCCGGACGAAGAAGCCCGGGTTCGGCGGAGGCGTCGCGCCGCTCCCGTCGCGCATCCACCACGCCACGGCGCCGAAGACGAGGACGCCGAGGAGGATCGCGAAGCGGATGAGCGCGACGCGCAGGATGGCGCGGCGGTCGGGCGGGGACCGGGGCGGCGGCGCCACGTCAGCGCGCTCCCGCCACCGCGCGCGGCGCGCCCTCGGGCGCCTCGTACACGGCGCGCCCGCCGAGGTACGTCGCGAGCACGCGCGTGCCGACGATGTCGCGCTCGGCGACCGTCATGATGTCGCGGTCGAGGACGACGAAGTCGGCGAACTTCCCCGGCGAGAGCGAGCCCGCGTCCTTCTCCATGAAGGAGGCGTAGGCCGGCCAGATCGTCATGCTCTTCAGCGCCTCCTCGCGCGTCATCCGCTGCTCGGGGAGCCAGCCGCCCGGCGGCCAGTCGTTCGCATCCTGCCGGGACACCGCCGAGTGGAAGGAGAGGAGCGGGTTCACCGCCTCGACGGGGAAGTCGCTCCCGTTCGGGACGGGGAGGCCTGTGTCGAGCAGCGAGCGCCAGGCGTAGGCGCCGCGCAGCCGGTCCGCGCCGACGCGGCGGCCGGCCCAGTACATGTCGCTCGTCTGGTGGACGGCCTGCATCGAGGGGATGACGTCGAGCGCGGCGAAGCGCGGCACGTCGTCGTAGTGCAGCACCTGCGCGTGCTCGACGCGGAAGCGGTGGTCGGCAACGGGGACGTCCTTCAGCGCGCGCTCGTACGCGTCGAGGACGACGCGGTTGCCCCGGTCGCCGATCGCGTGCGTGTTGACCTGGAAGCCGCGGCGCAGCGCCTCGCGGGCGACGCGCTCGATGTGCTCGGGCGGGGAGACGAGGAGGCCGCGGTTGTTCGGGTCGTCGTCGTACGGCTCGAGGAGCGCCGCGCCGCGCGAGCCGAGCGCGCCGTCCGCGTACAGCTTGATCGCGCGCACCCAGAGCCGGCCGTCGTGCAGCCCGCTCTGCGGGCCGCGCGCGAACCAGTGCGCGATCGCCGCGCTGTCGTCGGCGATCATGACGTAGGTGCGCAGGTCGAGCCGGCCCGCCTTCGCGAGCTCCTCGTAGAGCTCGATCGTCTGTCGGCCAGCGCCGGCGTCGTGGACGCCGACGAGCCCCCAGCGGTTCGCCTCCTTGACGGCGGCGGCGAGCGCCTCCTTCGTCTCGGCGCGCGTCGCGCTCGGGATGGCGCGGGCGACGAGCGACTCCGCGTTGTCCACGAAGACGCCGCTCGGCCGGCCGTCGGCGAGCTTCACGACGCGTCCGCCGTCGGGGTCCGCGGTCTGCGCGGTCACGCCGGCGAGCGACATCGCGCGCTCGTTCGCGAGCGCGGCGTGCCCGTCCACGCGCACGAGGAAGACCGGATGATTCGGCACGGCGCGCGAGAGCGCCTCGTGCGTCGGGAAGCGCGTGTCCCCCCAGTCGTTCTGGTCCCACCCGCGCCCCGTGATCCACGTCCCCGCGGGCACCTCGCGCGCACGCGCGACGACGCGCGCGATCACCTCCTCGTACGAGCTCGTGCCGACGAGGTCCACCGAGCGCAGCGACTGGCCGAGGCCGAGCAGGTGCGCGTGCGCGTCCACCATCCCGGGAATGACGGTGCGCCCGTCGAGGTCGAGGACGCGCGTGCGTGCGCCGACGAAGACGGACGCGCCACGATCCGAGCCGACGAAGACGATGCGCCCGTCGCGGATCGCCATCGCCTCGGCCACCGGACGCGCGTCGTCCACCGTGTGGATGCGCGCGTCGCGCACGACGAGGTCCGCGGGCGGCTGCGCCTCGCGCTGCGCGGGGCGCTGTGCGAGGCCGGCGGCGGGGAGCGCGAGCGCGACGACGATCGCGGCGGACGAGACGAGAAGGCGCGGTCGGGTCATGAGGGGAAGGAAGGCGGGACGCGAGAAGCGGGAGCCGGCCGGCCCTCGCCGGCGGCTCCCGCCAATCTACCGCTCCCCGCCGCGGTGCGCGAAGGGTCGCGCGCGGTACGTGAGCCGCGCACGAGACCGGCGTCGTCAGACCTCGCCGTCCCCCTCCCGCGGCGCGGGCTCTTCGGTGCGCGAGACGCGGCCGCGCGGCACGTGCGCCGTGCGCGGCAGGCGCACGCCGTCCTCGTCGCGGCCGCCGAGGAGTCCCGTGCGCCGCAGGAGCCACCACGCGGCCGCGAGGATCAGGGCGATCGGGATGAGCCAGCCGAGCGCCGCGATGAGCCCGGCGACGAAGCCGACGAGGTTGCGCCACATCGCGCGGAAGGCGTCGGCGATCGGGTTGGCGCCGACGTACCGGCCGACGATCGGCCGCGGCTCGTGGACGGTGATCGTGAGGGTGCTCACGGCGGCGCGCGTGCGGAGGAAGCGCAGCCGTCCCTCGTAGCGCTCGATCTCCTCGCGCACGCGGGCGAGCTCGCGCTCGACCTGGAGCACGTCCTCGAGCCGGCCGGTGCGCGTCGCGAGCAGGGTGACGAGCCGGTCCTCGAGGCGCTTCGAGTTCTCGACGCGGGCGGTGACATCGACGAACTCCTCGCCGACGTCGGCCGTCGAGACGTTCACCGCCTCGACCTTGCCGAGCGGCTGGAGCCCCGAGACCGCGTCGTCGAAGCGCGCCGCCGGGATCTTCAGCTCGAGCGACGCCATGCGCATCTCCTCGGCGCCTCCCTGCATCGAGGTGTTGGCGACGTAGCCGCCGAGCCGCGCGGCCAGGAGCCGGACCTCGGCGATGGCGATCTCGAGCGAGTCCACCTCGATCGTCGCGTCGCCCGTGCGGATCAGCATCGAGGGGACGATCGTCTCCCCCTGCGCCCCTCCCGCGGCGCCCGCGGCGACGCGGTCCAGTGCGCCCGCGCTCGGGTCCTGCACGCGCATCGCCGCCGGAGCCGGCGCCGGCGGCGCCATCTGCGCCGCTTCGGGCGCGGCGACCGCGTTCCCCGTCTTGCCGAGCTCCGGCCGGCCTTCCGCGCCATAGCCGGAGGCGACCCCGTCCGCGCTCGCCGCCGACTCCTCGGCGGCGTCCCGCCGCTCCCCGCACGCGGCGGCGATGCCGAGCACCGCCGCCCCGATGATCCATACGCTGCGTCGCATCTCACGCTCCCTGGTGGTGGCCGCGTCGCCGGAGGCCCGGCGACGGCCGTACGTGGGGACGCGCGCCGGCTCCCCGCTTGCACACCGGGGGCGACGCGACGGGGCGGATGCGCGGCGGGGGCCGCTCGCCGACCGGCGAACGACCCCCGCTGCGTCCGGCGCGAGAGCGAGCTTACGGCAGGACCGCGCTCGGCGCCAGCACCTGGATGGTGCCGGAGGTGTCCCAGCTGCCGTCGCCGACCTGCCCCCACTCGTTCCGCCCCCAGCAATAGGCTTCACCGCCGGTCGTCACGCCGCACGTCGTGTAGTTGCGTCCGGCGTCGATCGATGCGAACGCGAGCCCGCCGCTCACCACGGTCGGGACGAGACGCTGCGTGGTCGTGCCGTCGCCGAGGTCGCCGTAGGCGTTGTTCCCCCAGCAGTAGCCCTCGCCGCCGGTCGTCACGCCGCAGGCGTAGTGCGTACCCACGTCCACGGACGTGAACGTGAGGCCGCCGGACACCGCGGTTGGGACGAGGCGCTGCGTCATGGTCCCGTCGCCGATCTGGCCGCCGCCATTGTACCCCCAGCAGTACGCCGCGCCATCCGTGGCGACCGCGCAGGTGCTGTAGTACTCCGTGTCGATCTGCGCGAAGGTGAGGCCGCCGCTCACGGCGGCCGGCGCCAGCGTCGGGTTGCCCGGCGTCCCGTCGCCGAGCTGCCCGTAGCCGTCGTATCCCCAGCAGTAGGCCGTACCGTCGGCGGTAAGGGCGCAGGTGGACTCGATCCCGG
>DASUSM010000205.1:0-30975 GCA_036375115.1 Gemmatimonadaceae bacterium
GTCGTCGTCGGCGTGCTGACCGTCCCGCCGGATGTGTTCACTGCCGGCTCGAGCTCGGAGCTGTGGGTGCAGGACGCGACGGGTGGGATCGCCGTCTTCTCGGGGACGACGACGCGCACCCCGGGGCTCGCGCTCGGCGACTCCGTCCACGTCCGCGGCGTCCGCTCGACGTTCAACGGCCAGGCGCAGCTCGGCGGCACGGCTGCGCTCCCGCTCGTGGTCACGCGCTACGGCGGCTCGGCGCCGGTCGCCGCGCTTCCGCAGACGGGCGCGGAGATCCTCGCGCGCACGGCGGAGGGTCAGCTCGTCACGACGACGCTGACGATCGCGACGGTCGGCGGCGGCACGGGTGCGGCGTTCAACGTCACCGGGACGCACGCGGACGGCTCGACGGTCACGATCCGCTCGCCGGGCGGGAACACCGGCCTGACGCGCGACGACTACGTGATCGGCGCGACCTATCAGATCACCGGCGTGCTCACGCAGTTCAACGGGACGGCGCAAATCAAGCCGCGCGGCGACGCCGACGTGGTGCAGCAGTGACGACGACCAACATGCGGAGACCTTCACCCGTGCCCTTCACCCGACGCGCGGTCCCGGCGCTCGCCGCCGCGCTCGCCCTCGGGCTCGCCGCGTGCGAGCCCGACCTGGCGCCCCCCTTCGAGCCCGAGGGAACGGGTGCGATCGCCGGCCGCCTCTTCTTCGACGCCGACGACGACGGCCTCTTCACCCCGACGCGGGGCGACACGCTGCTCGTCGGGGTCCCGATCGAGGTCCGCGAGCGCGGGACGGAGATCGTGCTCGATGAGACGGAGACGGACGCCGGCGGCTACTTCGCGTTCGAGAACGTCCCCGTCGGGACGCACGACGTCTACGTCGTCGCGACGCCCGAGGAGATCGGCGACGTCGTCGTCTGCCGCAACCCGATGCAGGCAAGCGTCTACCGCGACGACGAGGCGTTCGTCTCGGCGGTCGGCACGGTCGCCTGCGTGATCGACATCGCCGAGGCGAAGGAGCTCCCCGTCGACGAGCTCGTCGTCGTCGTCGGCGTCGTCACGGCCCAGCCCGGGGTGTACCGCGGGAACAACATGTACATCCAGGACGAGACCGGCGGCATTCAGGTCTTCGGCGTGACCGCGACGGGGATCGCGCGCGGCGACATCGTCGAGGTGCGCGGCGACCGCGGCGCGTTCGGCGGCGAGATCCAGATCGACGGCACCGTCGTCGTCGAGGTGCTCGGGCAGACGACGCCGATCGTCCCCGAGGTCGTGGGCGTCGGCGCCGCCGGCGGGATCAGCGATCCGCTCGACCCGCTCGTCGGCACGCTGATCACGGTCGAGGGCGTGTCCGTGAGCGAGTTCGGCGTCGGCGGGCAGGCGACGAACGCGAACCTCACGCGCGGCGACGAGACGCTCCTCATGCGGCTCGACGTGAACGCCGCGACGACGATCGGCACCGACTACTTCGAGGCCGGCGTCTGCTACGACATCACCGGCCCGCTCGGCATCTTCAACGGCGTGACGCAGCTCAAGCCGCGCGACACCGCGGACATCGAGGAGGTCGCGTGCCCGTGATCCGCTCCGCATCTCCTTCTCCCCGCACGCCACTCATGCGCGCCCTCCCTTCCGCGCTTCGCCGTTCCGCCGCGGCCGCCCTCGCCGCGCTCGGCTTCCTCGCGCTCGCCGGAACCCTCGGCGCGCAGACGACGACCGGCGGCATCCGCGGCCGCGTCACCGACCCGGCCGAGACGCCGCTCCCCGGCGCGACGGTCGTCGCCGTCAACGAGCAGACCGGCTTCTCCAACGGCGCCCAGTCGGACGACCAGGGGATCTACACGATCCGCCTCCTCCCGCCGGGCACCTACCGCGTCACCGCGCGCCGGCTCGGCTCGCAGCAGGTCGAGATCGCGAACGTCCGCGTCGTGCTCTCGACGAACACGACGCAGAACTTCACCCTCGTCCCCGTCGCCGTCACCCTCGAGGGAGTGCAGGTGACCGCGGACCGGCCGGTGGACGCCACCGAGACCGGCGTTTCGCAGACGGTGACGACCGAGCAGATCGCGAACCTCCCGACGCTCGGGCGCGACTTCACCGACTTCATCAACCTGTCGGGGCTCGTCAGTCCGACGCCCGAGGCGACGACCGGCGGCCAGTTCTCGATCGCCGGCCAGCGCCCCTCGCAGACGAGCATCCAGATCGACGGCGTGGACGCGAACAACGCCTTCTTCGGCGAGAACCGCGGCGGGAGCCGCATCCCCTTCAACTTCTCGCTCGAGTCGATCCGCGAGTTCCAGATCGTCACGAACGGCTACGACGTCGAGTACGGCAACTACTCCGGCGGCGTCATCAACATCGTGACGAAGAGCGGCGGGAACGACTTCCAGGGCTCGTTCTACGGCAACTACCGGGGCGACGCGCTCACGGCGCAGAACTTCGACGGCAGCGAGCCGCGCAACTTCGAGGTGCAGCAGTACGCCGGTCAGGTCTCCGGGCCGATCGTGAAGGACAAGCTGTTCTACCTGTTCTCCCTCGACGGCCAGCGCCGCCGCGAGCCCTTCCGCCCGCTCAGCGCGGACACGGAGCGCGCCACCGACCCGGCCTTCGCCGACGCCCTCGAGCGCTACTACGACATCCTCGAGAATCAGTACGGCATCGCCGGCGCCGCGGGGACGTACGACGAGTTCGAGACGACGAACGACGTCCTCACCCTCTTCGGCCGCGTCGACTGGACGATCAGCCAGGCGAACCGCCTTTCCCTCCGCCACAACTTCTCGGACTACGACAACCTCAACGAGGGGAGCTCGCCGCGCGGCGGCCGGTCGCAGCACGAGGCGTTCAAGAACACGACGAACTCGCTCGTCGGCGAGCTGACGTCGTCGTTCGGCGAGTCGATGGCGAACGTCTTCCGCTTCCAGTGGTCGAGCGAGGACCGCCCGCGCATCGGCAACGAGCTGCGCCCGGAGATCGTCGTCCGCAACGTCGTCCCCGGCGAGTCGATCGAGTACGGCGGCGCCTTCATCGCCTTCGACAACCGCCTCGCCGAGGACAAGGTCCAGCTCGTCGACAACTTCACGTGGCAGGCGGGCTCGCACTCGGTGAAGCTGGGCACGAACAACATCTTCACGCACGTCACGAACGACTTCTGGCTGAACGGCTCCGGCGGCTTCGAGTTCGCCGACCTCGACGCGCTCGAGGCCGGGCGGCCGACACGCTACACGCGCAACGTCACCCGCGACGGCCGCGCGCCGACCGCCGAGTTCGACGTGCAGGAGTACTCGCTGTACCTGCAGGACGAGTGGCAGGCGGCGCCGAAGATCTTCGTCTCCGCGGGGCTGCGCTACGACGTCGCCCGCTACGCCGACGCGCCGCGCCGCGTCGTCGAGGTCGAGCAGGCCTTCGGCGTCGAGACGGGGCTCGCCCCGATCGACAAGAACAACGTCTCGCCGCGCCTCTCCGTCACCTACGACGTGAACGGCGACGCGACCCAGCTCGTGCGCGGCGGCATCGGGCTCTTCTACGGTCGCGTGCCGTACGTGCTCGGCGGCAACGTCGCGCAGACCGAGGTCCCGCTCCTCTCGCTCGTCTGCGAGGGGAACATCGACGACGCCGATCCGGATGCGCCCCAGAACCCGCTCGTCGCCGGCGGCGGCTACGGGAGCTGGGACCCGAGTGGCGCCGACAATCCGGCGAGCTGTCTCAACTCCGGCGACCTCGCCGGCGTGCCGGAGTACTCCTTCTGGAACCCGGACTTCGAGCTCCCCGAGACGATCAAGGCGAACCTCGGCTACGAGCGCCTCGTCGGCGAGAACACGAAGCTGACGATCGACTACATCTACACGGCGTCGAACAAGCTCTACACCGTCCGCAACATCAATCTCCGCGACGCGCAGTTCGAGCTCGCGAACGAGGGGGGGCGCAACGTCTTCGTCCCGGCGGGGCAGTTCGCGCCCTCGAGCTCGGCCGGCCCGGCGCGCCTCCGCAACACCGACTTCGACGAGATCTTCGTCAACTACAACGACGGCGTCGCCCGCTCGCACGCGGCCTCGGTCGCCCTCGACCACCGCTTCACCGACGACATCACCGTCCAGGGCTCGTACACCTACACGCGCGCCTTCGACAACTCGTCGTTCAGCTGCTGCACGTCGTTCGCCGGCCTCGGCGACCGGCGCATCGGGCAGCTCGGCCCGAACGTGCCGGGCGGCGTCGGCGACGAGGACGCGGGGTGGGGCGCGAGCGACTTCGTGCGCAACCACACCTTCGTCGTCTCCGGCTTCGCCGAGCTGCCGTGGGACGTGAGGGTCAGCGCGGTGTGGCGCCTCCAGAGCGGAACGCCGTGGGGCCCCGAGCAGTCGGGCGACATCAACGGCGACGGGATCTCCTTCAACGACCGTCCGTTCATCTTCGCCCCCGAGGACCTGCCGATCTCACCGGGCTCGGGGACGCCGGCCGAGCAGCTCGAGAACGTCGCGCAGCAGCGCGCGCGCTACGCGAGCTACCTCGCCGACAACGAGTGCATCGGCGACTACGTCGGCCAGATCATCCCGCGCAACACCTGCCGGCAGCCCTGGTTCAACCGCCTCGACGTGAGCCTCCGCAAGCGCTTCGAGACGGTCTCGTCCCAGTCGGCGGAGCTGAGCATCGACCTCTTCAACGTGCTCAACGGCCTCAACAGCGACTGGGGGCAGTACGAGGCGGTGACGACCCAGCGCCGCAACCTCCTCGCGCCGCAGAGCTACGACCCGGCGTCGGAGCAGATTCTCTACACCGTGCCGAGCGGCTTCGGCAACAAGACGACGCTCGGCACGAACCTCCTGCTCCAGTTCTCGGCGCAGGTCGGACTCCGCTACTACTTCTGACGATCGCGGGCGCGCCGAACCCCGTGTCCGGCGCGCTCCACCACCTCGAATCGAGTCTCGCGTGTCTCTCCTCTCGATCTCGTCCGTTCGCCGCGCCGCGGCGCTGGCGCTCGCCGCCGCGGTGCTCGGCTGCTCGTCCGACAACCCCACCGCGCCGCAGTTCGCCGATCTGACCGGCACCTTCGACGGCACGGTCGAGGAAGGCGGCACGACGACGGTCTCCGTCGTGCCCGGGCGCTCCGGCCCGACCCACGTCGTCGTCTGCGCGCCGGTCGGCGAGGTGATCGAGACGCAGGTCGACGCGGTGGTCGGGTCGCCGACCGACGTCTCGTACTGCTCGCGGCTCGAGTTCGAGGCGCGTGCCGGTGCGACGTACGACATCGCCGTGCGCTCCGTCGAGGGATCGGGCGGTCCGTTCACCGGGTGCTGGGCGACGAGCCTCGTCGAGTGCAGTCCGCTCGTCGAGATCCCGCGCCCGGCGACGTGCACGGTGCGGCCGTTCAGCGCCGACACCACGCTCCCCGCCGGCTACTACGACCGCGTCCGCGACTGGACGGGACAGCGCCTCCTCCTCGAGCTGCACTACATCACGTGCAGCCAGCGCATCCTCGCCGACCCGGAGAGCCCGTTCCCGGACGACGAGGCGTACGAGCATTCGCGCGACTCGCTGTACGACTTCGTGGACGACCCGGACGGCGACGACACGATCGTCGACATCTACACCGGGCGCGCCGAGACGGTGACGACGCGCGCCGAGGCGGCGGCGGTGGACTTCAACACCGAGCACTCGTGGCCGCAGAGCATGGGCGCCGACGAGCTCCCCGCCTACAGCGACCTGCACCACCTCTTCACCGCCGACGAGACGGCGAACGGGCAGCGCCTGAACCACCCCTTCGGCGTCGTCGTGGACACGGTGTGGGAGAGCACGCCGGTCGCCGCCCCGGGCGGCGGCACGGAGTCGAGCGTCCGCGGCCTCGATGCCGACGGGCGCACGGTGTTCGAGCCGCGCGACTCGAAGAAGGGCGACATCGCCCGCGCGCTCCTCTACTTCTACGTCCGCTACGCGATGGCCGAGGACTTCGACGTGGATCTCTCGAACTTCGAGATCGAGGAGGCGACGCTGCTCCAGTGGCACGAGCAGGATCCGCCGGACGCCTTCGAGCAGCAGCGGAACGCGCTCGTCTTCCGCGCCCAGGGGAACCGGAACCCGTTCATCGACCGGCCGGAGCTGGTGGAGGCGGTGGGGGATTTTCCGAACTGACGGGCCCCGGGCCCTGGGCCCTGGGCGGGTTGGCACTCGGCACTCGGCACTCGGCGCTCGGTGGGGCGGACGGGCTCGTTGACGGGGGGAGGCATCTCTTCGGGGATGGCTCCCCCTGTTGCCGTTCGTTTCACGCGGAGACGCGGAGACGCGGAGAACGGCCGCTCGGGCGAGCATCAACGACATGAGAATCGGATGCATCCGATGGATCGGATGCATCCGATTTCTTTCTCGTACGACGCGGACGGTGCGCGACGGGGCGTCGTCGCGACGGGGCCGTTGAATGTTTGGGGTCCGCCTGGACGGTTTCGCGCGCCGGCGCGAGGAAGCATGACCGAAGAGCAGTCCCCCCAAATCAGTTCACGGCTCGTCGCCCGACGCACCCGACCCGCACACGGCGCCTTGCTCCGCGGATCTCCGCGCCTCCGCGTGAAACACACAGCAAACAGGGGGAGCCATCCCTGAAGCGATGCCTCCCCCTCTCCTCGAACCCGTCCGCCCCGCCGAGCGCCGAGCGCCGAGCGCCGAGTCCCAGGGCCCAGGGCCCAGGGCCCCGCCCCTAGAAGATCTCCAGATTGATGTACTTCCTCGGATTCGCCTTGATGTCCGCCGTCAGCGAGTCCAGCCGCGTCACCAGCATCGTCAGGCGGTTGTAGAGCGCGGGGTTGTTGATCAGCTGGCCCGCCGTCCCCGAGGTGTCGTTGAGCTGGGCGAGCGTCACGTTGAGCTGCTCCGTCATCTCCTGGAGCCCGGACGTGAACTCGGCGAGGTTCGCGCTCGTCTCGCGGAGGCTCCGCACCGTCGAGTCCACCTGCGCCGAGTCGATCGCGTTCGCCGAGCGGCGGAGCGCGGCGGTCGTCTGGGCGAGGATGACGCTCTGCTCCGCGGCGATGCGGTTGAGCTGCGCCGCGAGCTGGCTCGTCGAGGCGAGCGTGCGGCGCAGGTCGGCGATCCCGCCCCCCTCGACGAGCTGGAGCTCGATCGCGTCCGTCACCATCGTCACGTTCTGGGTCACGGTGTCGAGGCGCGCGATGACCTCGTTCATCCCCGGCTGCGGCACCCCCGCGGGAAGCGTATCCCCCTTCGCGTACGACTCCGGCGTCGGCTTCACCGGCTTGATCGCGATCGCCATGTCCCCGAACAGCCCGTTCGCGACGACCGTCGCCGTCGCGCCGGCCGGGACCGTGTAGTCCTCCTCGATGCGCATCGTCACGTACACGCGCCCCGCGTTCTGATCGAGCTCGATGCGGTCCACGTAGCCGATCGTCACGCCGGCGAGGTAGACGGGCTGCCCCTGCTTGAGTCCCGAGGCCCAGCCGAAGCTCGAGTGCAGCGGGTAGCCCGACGACAGCCCGCCGCGCGCCAGCCAGAGCGCCCCGAGGATGCCGATCGCCACGGCGATCGTCGTGAAGATCCCGACCAGCACTTCGTCGCGTCGCTTCATCCCTGGAGTTTGTTGGCGAGGAGGGCGGCGGTGAGCGCGTCGAGGAGCAGGATCGTCACCGAGGTGATGACGACGGCCTTCGCCGTCGCCCGGCCGACGCCCTCGGCGCCGGTGCCCGTCTGGTAGCCCTCGTACGAGCAGACGAGGGCGATCGCGCCGCCGAAGAGCGTCGCCTTGAGGAGGCTGTAGAAAAGCTGGAAGGGATCGTAGGCGAGCCGCAACCCCTCCTTGAACTGCGCCCACGTCACGTCCGTCGCCCCCACCGAGATGAAGAACGCCGAGCCGACGCCGACCGCGTTGGCGACGATCACGAGGAGGGGGAACATCACGAGCGCCGCGAGGAGCCGCGGCACGACGAGATAGGCGATCGGGTCGTAGGCCAGCGTCTCGAGCGCGTCGATCTGCTCGGTCACGCGCATCGTCCCGATCTCCGCCGTCATCCGCGCGCCGACGCGCCCGGTCAGCACGAGCCCCGTGAGCAGCGGCCCGAGCTCGAGGATGATCATCTGCCGCGAGATCATCCCGACCACCGAGAGCTGGATGCCGGGGAAGAGCTGGTAGCGCGTCTGGAGCGCGATGACCGAGCCGATGAACGCGGCGACGATCGCCGTCAGCGGGAGCGAGTCCACGCCGATCCCGCGCATCTGCTGCATGGTCAGCGGCGTGTACGTTCCGGGGTCGGCGAGGGCGCGCGCGACGTCGCGCAGGAAGAAGACCCGCAGCCCGATGTCGTGGAAGACGCCGAGCGTCGCGCGCGAGATCCGCCGGAAGAAGCGGATCCCGGTGCGCGCCGGGATCGGGAACGTCTCCGTCGGCCGCCCCGTCCCCCCGCTGCCGCGGTCGGGATAGGTGGAGGCGCTCACCGCCCGCCTCCGCCCGCTCGCCGAGCGCCGAGCGCACCCCGCCGAGCGCCGAGCGCCGAGCGCCGAGTGCCGGCCCTCACGTCCTCACCCGCGCCATCAGCACCGCGCCGATCACGGCGAAGGCCACGTTCGGGATCCACCCGGCGAGGTCGGGCTGCACGAGCCCTTTCTCGCCGACGGCCTTCGTGAGCTGGATCAGCATGAGGAAGATGATCGTCGTGCCGAGCGAGATCCCGATACCGAAGGCCGCGCCGCCGCGCTGCGTGCTCGTCGCCAGCGGCGCGCCGAAGAGGGCGATGATGATGCACGTCACGGGGATCGCGATCTTCAGCGCGCGCTCCACGCGCAGCTCGTTCGCGTCGCCCCCCGAGCGCTCGAGCGCCTCGATGAAGCGCGAGAGGTCGCCGTAGTCGAGCTCCTGCGGGCTGCGCGGCGTCGCGAGCAGGTCGGGGGGTCGCTCGGTCATGAGGTTCGCGCGCGAGGAGTCGAAGGCGAAGGCGTAGTCGGTCACGCTGTCGGGGATCACGTGCGTCACCCCCCGCCGCAGCGTCCACCCGGTGTCCGCGCTCCACCCGCCGGTGCTCGCCGCGACCACCACCGTCGGATACTCCGGCCCGCTCCCCTTCCGTTCGATCTCGACGCCGAGCACGACGCCGGTCGCCGCGTTCAGCGACCCGATCTTGTAGACGCGCCCGCGCTCCGCCGCGTAGGCGAAGTTGAACCGGTCGGTGCGCTGCCGGCTCCGCTTCAGCTCGAGGATCTCCTCGCGCTTCGCGTTCGTCATCGGTGCGACCTCGGAGATGACGAGTCCGAGTACCGCCGCGAGCACCGCGCCCACGAAGATCGGCGCCGTGAGCCGGTAGAAGCTGATCCCCGACGCCTTCGCCGCCGTCACCTCCGAGTGGCGCGTGAAGCCGCCGATCGAGAAGACGGTCGCGAAGAGCACCGCCGCCGGGAGGATCATGAACATCGAGTCCGGCAGCCAGTACAGGTAGCTGAGCGCGATCTCCGCCTTGCTCAGGTCGCGCGCGACGTACCGGTCCAGGTTGTCCGTCAGGTCGATGACGAAGACGAGGATCGGGAAGCCGAGCGCCGTCGTGAGGAAGATCCGGAAGAACTCCCCGAAGACGTAGCGGTCGAGCGGCCGGCTGAACCGGTCGATGAGGCGGCGCCTCCTCATGCCCGGCGCCTCCGGCGCTCCATCGGGATGCCGAGCCGGCGCGCCTGCTTCGCGACCCACGTGCGCACCGTCTCGACGAACTCGCCGGCGTCGCCGCCGCGCGCCGTGGCGCCTTCCTTGCCAATGCGCGCGAGGAGCAGGACGGCGACCGCGCCGAGGATCAGGTTCGCCGACCACATCGCGAGCCCCGGCATCACCACGCCGCGGTTGCCGAGGCTCTCCCCCGCGATGAGCCCCACGTAGTACAGCGCGAACACGCCGAGGCTGACGCTGATCACGAGCCCGACGCCGCCGCGCGGGAAGCGCAGGGCGATCGGCGCGCCCAGCAGCCCGAAGATGATGCACGCGAAGGCGAGGGCGAACTTCTTGTGGATCTCCACCTGATACGAGTTCACCGTCCGCTCCGCCTCGGTGAGCCGCGCCGACGCCAGATCGAGCGTCCCCGTGACCTCGTCGAGCGACCGCGCGGCCTGCACCTCGTTCGTGTAGGTGGCCCAGTCCCCGGACGAGGAGGGGAGCCCCGCGCTCGGCGGGACGAGGCCGGTCCCCGGCCGCACCGTCGTCGGGCGGGCGCGCGTCGCCCGCGCCGCGCGCACCGAGTCGCGCCGCGCCGTCCGCACCGAGTCGAGGGAGTCGCGACGCGCGGCGAGCACGGCGACGGCCGAGTCGCCGCGTGCGGCGCGGAGCGAGTCGGCGGAGTCGCGCCGGGCGGCGAGCTCGGTCGTGTCGCGGATCGGCATGGGCGCGTCGTCCGACTCCTCCGCGAGCACATCCGCGGCACCGCCGTTCGTCGCACTCGCCGGGAGGTCGGCCGGCACCGGGTCCTCCTCCACGCCGCCCACGAGCGGGGCGAGCACCGCGCAGTAGACGGAGCCGAGCGTCGTCGGCGGGCCGCTCGAGGCCAGGCGCGCCGTGTCGAACGGGGTGCCCGTCGCCGCCTCGTGCACCAGCCCGACGAACTGCCGCCGCAGCGTCCGGCGCACCTCCTCCTCCTCGCGCCACGCGCGGTCCGCCGTCGCCTGCATCTCGCAGATCGACATCTCGCGGTCGCTCTTGTAGCCGTCCCCCTCCGTCGCCTCGAACGTGTTGCCGACGCCGCGCACCCGGATCAGGTCGCGGTCGAAGTAGAGACGCTGGAGCTGCGCGGGGTCCGCGCGCGGCACCTCCAGCATGTATCCCTCGTGGAGCGTCAGCAGGAGGTCGCGGTAGTCGGGCGTCAGCCCCATCGAGCCGCTGTCGGCGTAGATCGTCCGGCGCCGCTGCTGGTCGCTGAGGTCGTAGATCGTGACCTCGCGCAGGTCGTTGGTGGTCTCGTCGATGTGGTTCGCGCGGAGGAAGATCCGGCCGGAGATGACCTCGTTGATGACCTGCTCGCGCAGGGCGAAGGTCGGCTTCGTCCGCGCGATGTCGGTCTGCAGCGTGGCGAGCCGCTGGTTCGCGCGCGGCAGCACCTGATCGTTGAAGCCGAGCATGACGAGCGCGATGACGAACGAGGCGACGAGCACCGGGACCAGCGTGCGGCCGAAGCCGACGCCGCTCGCCTTGAGCGCGGTGATCTCGTTCTCCGCCGCGAGGCGGCTGAAGGCATAGAGCGTGGAGACGAGCACCGCCATCGGCAGCGTCATCGCCACGGTGAAGGGGACGGAGAGCGCGAAGAACTCGCCGATCACTCCCCAGGGGAGCCCCTTCCCGACGAGATTGCCGAACTGCTTCGCGATGTAGTTGAGCAGCAGGAGCGACGTGAGCGCGGTGAGCGCGAACACGAGCGGTCCCGCGTGCTCCCGGAGCACGTAGCGACTGATGATCTTCACGCTGGCGACGTGGCCCGGATCACTCGGCGGAACCTCAAGAATGCCACAGGGTTGTAGCGCGTCGGGTGACCTGTATATTCGGCGTGGCGGCCGGTCGAATCAAGGCGGCCGACGCGAATGCCGCGATCTTTTCCGCGATCTTCTCCGCGATCCGCCGCGCGGCCGTCCCCGCGGCCCCCGCAGCGTGCGCCGCCCCACTCGAGCCGCCCAGATCATCCGCCACGCCGCGGTCCGCCCCCTCCTCGTCCTCGCGCTCGCCGCCTCCTGGCCGGCGTCGCTCGGCGCGCAGGAGCCGGTCCCGCGTCCGGCGGACACGACCCGCGCGCGCCCCGACACCCTCGCGCCGGCGGTCGGCGTCCGTCCGCCGCTCCCGCGCCCGCGGCTCGAGCTCCCCGTCCCGGAGCCGCTGCGCCCCCTCGGGCGCTTCGCCCTCGCCGCCGCCGAGGCGCCCGACGCGATCGCCGCGTCGCGCGTCGAGGCCGTGCAGGCGCGGGTGCGCGACGACCTCGCCGCGACCTGGGGGCAGACCGTGCGCGGCGCCTTCGCCCTCGTCGGCGACACCGTCGCGCCGGCCGTGCTCCTTCAGCCCGCGCCCGCCCCAGCCCGCGACACGCTCCTGCCGCCCCCCGCCGATCTCGGCCTCGCCCTCACGACGCGCATCGAGGCCAAGGCGGAGCGCGACCGCAACGAGCGCTGCTCGACGACGCAGATCGCCAACCCGCTCGCGAGCTGCGGGGGCTCCTTCCAGCCGCAGTTCGACTTCCAGTTCGGCGTGCGCACCGGAGGCGTCGTCGCCGACCGCGTCCACCTCGACGTGGACTACGACTCCGAGCGCGAGTTCGACGCCTCGAACAACATCTCGATCTGGTACGAGGGGCGCCAGCACGAGATCCTCCACCGCCTCGAGGTCGGCAACGTCTCCTTCCAGCTTCCCCCGTCGCGCTTCATCACGAGCGGAATCCCGAGCGGGAACTACGGCGTGCAGGCGATCGGCCAGCTCGGCCCGATGCGATTCCGCGCGATCGCCGCGCAGCAGAAGGGAAACGTCGTCCGCGACCGCGTCTTCACGATCGGCGACCGCACCCTCCAGACGGTCGAGCGCGAGCTCGAGGACCACCAGTTCGAGCCGCGCCGCTTCTTCTGGACGGTGGACCCCGGCGACGCGTTCCCGGACGAGTACCCGAACATCGACATCCTCGACGCCGGGCAGATGGCGTCGCTCGCCGCCTCGCTCCCCGACACGGCGCGCCCGCGGCAGGTCTACGTCTACCGCCTCCTCTTCGGCGGCCAGCCCGCCGACCCGAACGGCCCGCGCTTCGTCCTCAACGACGTCGAGAACTCGAGCCGCGGCCAGGTCTACACGCTCCTCCAGGAGGGGGTGGACTACTACATCGACCCGTCGCAGCTCTGGATCGCGCTCGTCAGGCCGCTCGGGCTCTCCAACGAGCGCCTCGTCGTCGCCTTCACGACCCACGGCCCGAACGTCGTCTATCCCGGCGTCGGCGGGACGCCCGACCTCTCGAGCGACCCGTCGAAGGACCAGCGCGCGAACCTCGTCTGGGACCCGTCGGTCCAGCCCGGGAGCGACGCCTTCGACCGCGAGATCCGGTCGGTGTACCGCCTCGGCGGCACCGACGTGCGGCGCCAGACGGTGCGCGCGAAGGTCGTCGCCGGCTCCTCCGGGGATCAGGAGAAGCCGGTCGGCGGGACGGCGGAGAGCTACCTCCAGATGTTCGGCCTCTCGCAGCGCAGCAACGCCTCGGCGTTCGACGTCGAGAACCGGCTCTGGCCGCGGCCGAGCGACGCGAACCTCGATCTCCTCTCGGGCGCCGGCGCCGATGGGCGCATCATCCGCGACTACTTCGTCGTCTTCCCCTCGCTCGAGCCGTTCGCCGCGCGCGGGCTCGTGCAGCCGGGGAACCCGGCGAACGACACGCTCTACCGGACGCCGAGCGAGGACCTCTACTCGTCGCGCCGCCCGCAGACGCTCTACCGGGTGCTCGCGCACTACGAGTCAACGGGAGGCGGCGACGCGGGGACGCTCCTCCTCGGCGCGGTGCAGCTCCGCCAGGGCTCGGAGCGCATCCTCGTCGACGGGATCCCGCTCGTCCGCAACGTGGACTACACGGTGGACTACGACCTCGGCCGCGTCACCTTCGCGCGCGCCGACACGCTCTTCCCGATCGCGCGCACGGTGACGGTGCGCTACGAGGAGAACCCGCTCTTCGCCGAGGCGCCGACGAACATCTTCGGCCTCGCCACCGAGTTCCCGAGCGACTACGGGACGGTGACGTTCACCGCGATCCAGCAGACGCAGAAGACGACGTTCACGCGCCCGCAGCTCGGCTTCGAGCCGGCGTCGGCGCTCGTCGCCGGCGTCGGCGCGAACTTCACGTGGGAGGCGGGGCCGCTGTCGCGCTTCCTCGACGCGCTCCCGATGGTCGAGACGGCCGCGCTCTCGCGCATCAACGTGCAGGGCGAGTTCGCGACGAGCCGGCCGCAGCCGAACTCTGCCGGGCAGGCGTACGTCGAGTCGTTCGAGGGGGAAGGAGGGGTGCGCGTCGCGATGGACTCGCGCGAGTGGCTCCTCGCCTCGCGTCCGGCGCCGGGCGCGCCGGCCGCAGGGCTCGACCTCCCCGCCATCTTCACCGAGGAGCGTGCGACGACGCTCGCCTGGCAGCCCACCGGCTACGACCCCGGCGGCTTCATCTACGCCTTCCGCCTCGAGGAGATCGATCCGCGCGTCCGCAGCATCGGGCGCGACTTCGCGGCCCCCGAGCAGATGCTCTGGCTCACCCTCTACCCGCTCACCATCGGCGGGCAGCTCGACGAGACCACGGGGGAGTACCGCTGGCGCGTGGATCCCTCGCGCGTGCCGTTCGGCGTGCAGCGGTGGCGCTCGATCCGCACGGTGCTGAGCCCGACGGGGCAGGACCTCACGCGGGTCGAGAACATCGAGTTCTGGACGCTCGTCGACACCGCCGCCGCGACGACGCTCCGCAACCCGACGTTCGTGCTCGACTTCGGGGAGATCTCGGAGAACTCCCTCGCCATCGCGCCGGAGACGCTGACCGTCACGCGCGAGGGCGGGCGCGTCGTGCGCAACTTCGACGGTCGGCAGATCGTCGGGCTCGGCCGCTTCGACAGCGAGCGCGACCCCTTCTCGCAGGCGTTCAACGTCGACCAGAACGACGTCGGGATCCCCGGCGACCTCGTGGACGAGATGGTCGTCGTCGACGACACGCTCGCCGCGCCGACGATCTCCGTCGAGGACTCGGTGCAGGTCTGCACCGCGCGCATCGGTGCGATCAACCGGATCGGCGACACGCGCGACGACTGCACCGTCGGGAACGCGCGGCTCGACGAGGAGGACATCGACCTCGACCGCGTCATCAACTTCGAGGACCCGGCATCGGAGCGGATCCTCCGCTACGTCGTGGACCTCAACGACCGGTCGAACTGGTACCGCCTCGGCCGCTGCATCGAGACCCTCCCCGAGGGACGGCGCTGCTGGGTGAACGTGCGCATCCCCTTCACCGCGGCGGACGACACGGTCGGCGATCCGCTGCTCCGCCGCATCCGCGCCCTGCGCCTGACGATGATCTCGGGCGCGGGACTCGGCGACGACGAGTTCTCGCGCGCCCCCGTCGCGCGGCTGCGCCTCGTCGGCGCGCCGTGGGTGAAGCGCGACGAGCGCCCCCTCGCCGGGATCGGCGGGGACGAGCGCGCGCCGCTCGGCACCGTGATCGCGACGCTCATCGGGACGCAGGACTCGACCGCGGGCGGGCTCGCCTACGAGCCGCCGCCCGGCGTCTCCGACCGCCCCGAGCAGCAGATCACCGACCCCTCGCTCGGCTTCGTGCAGATCAACGAGCAGTCGATGCGGCTCCTCGCGTCGCAGCTCGAGGCGGGGCAGCGCGCCGAGGCGTACTACCGGTTCCCCGAGGGGGACAAGAACTTCATGGGGTACCAGGAGCTCCGCGTCTGGGCGCGCGGACGCGGCGCGGGTTGGGGGGACGGCGGCGAGCTCGAGTTCTTCGTGAAGATCGGGCGCGACGCGGACAACTTCTACCTGCGCCGCGCGCCGGCCTACGCGGGGAGCACGCGCGAGGCCTGGCGCGACATCACCGTGCGCTTCCAGACGCTCTTCGCGCTCCGCGCCGACCTCCAGAACGCCTTCCTCCAGAACGGCGACCGGACGATCGGATGCACCGGCGTGGACCTCGCGCTGATCGAGGCGTCGAGCCCGCCGCCCGGCCGGACGACGGCGGAGCGGTGGGCGGCGTGCCGCGACGGGTACATCGTCTACACGTACGACCCGAACGTCACGCCGCCGAACCTCGCCGCCGTGCAGGAGCTGGCCGTCGGCATGGTGCGGGTCGCAGACGCGTCCACGTCGCCGACGGCGATCGCGCCGGGCGACACGCTCGAGCTCTGGGTGGACGACATCCGGCTGGGCGACGTCGTCGACGAGCCCGGGTACGCCGGGCAGATCGCGCTCAATGTCGAGGCGGCCGATGTCGGCTCGCTGCGCATCAACCTCTCGCGCCAGGACCCGAACTTCCACCAGCTCGGCGAGCACCCCTCGTTCCTCACGCGCGACGCGCTCGACGTCGCGACGTCGCTGCGGCTCGACAAGTTCCTCCCCGCGCGCTGGGGGATCGCCGCGCCGCTGACGATGCACTACACGATGGCGGGGAGCGATCCCTACTTCGTCTCGCGCTCCGACATCCGCGGCGAGGCGGTGCAGGGGCTGCGCACCCCGCGCACGGCGGCGAGCGCGTGGACGCTGCGCGCGCGCAAGTCCACGCCGATCGGCCACGGGATCGCCGGCGCGCTGCTCGACAACGTCGTGCTGACGGCGACGTGGGCCTCGTCGGACACGCGCTCGGAGTATCAGACCGGGGGCGCGCGCTCGCTGACCGCGGGGCTGGACTACGCCGTCGCGCCGCGCGGGCGAGAGTGGCGGCTCGGCTGGCTCGACGACCTCGTCGCCGCGCTCCCGGGGTGGATGCAGCGCTCGAGCATCGGCAATGCGCTCCGCGGGAGCGCCTTCCGCTGGAATCCCGCGGCGATCCGCCTCACGAGCGAGATCGCGCGCAGCAGCGACCATCGCGTCTCCTACCTCAAGCCCGCCGCCGCGGCGGGGGACGACGGCACGCGCGTGGAGGGTCTGACCGACCTCTGGCGCACCGGTGGCGCACTCGAGCTGCGCCCCTTCGAGTCGCTCGGCGCGCGGATGGCCGTGAGCTCGCTGCGCGACCTGCGCGACTACGGCCTCGCTTCGCCGACGGCGGTCGCGGCGAGCGCGGAGCGGGGGTCGCTCTTCGGCACCGACGTCGGGCTCGAGCGCGAGCGCACGATCACGACGGGGCTCACCCTCACCCCCGCCGTCGCCTCGTGGCTTCGCCCGCGCTTCGACGCCGGGACGCAGTTCTCCATCCTCCGCGACCCGAACGCGCCGCAGCCGGTGCGGCGCGAGGGGGAGAGCACCGACCGGCTGCCGCGCCGCCTGACGAGCTCGCGCACGATGGCCGCCGGCGCGACGGTGGACCTCGCCCGGGCCGTCGCCCTCGTCGCCGGCGACTCGAGCCTCGTGCGGCGCATCGCGGGGGCGGTGCTCCCGCTCGACGTCAACGTCACGCGCAGCGACGTCTCCGCCTTCGACGGCCTCCCCTTCACCCCGGGGTGGAAGCACCAGCTCGCGCTCGGCGGGAGCGAGGACTTCCGCGAGATCGACGGCGCGCTCGCGACGACGGCGGGGCGCACGACGTCGCTCTCGGCGAGCAACGCCTTCAACCTGCCGTTCGGGACGTCGCTGACGCAGCGCTTCCAGCGGGTGGACACGCGGAGCTGGGTGCGCCGGCTGCGCGACGAACAGTCGGTGGTGGACGGGCGCACGGTGACGTTCCCCGACGTCAACCTGCGCTGGAACTGGCGGCCCGGCTTCCTGGATGCGCTGATCGCGAGCATCGGCGCGCAGGTCGGCGCGCGGCGCACCGAGATCACGATGCTCGTGCCGACCGGCGCGGACGAGGAGGGGCGCGCGGCGCAGCAGAGCCGCTCGCTCCAGCACTCGATCCCGGTGAACGCGACGATCGCCTGGAACCTCGGCGGCGACCTGACGACGTCGGCCGGCTTCAACCTCTCCTCGCGCGAGGACGAGCGGCCCGGCAGCCACACCGACGGCGACGCGGTGGACTGGAACGCCGCGATCTCGCGGAGCTTCCGCGGCCTCGAGCGCTGGAAGCTGCAGAGCGACATCCGCACGCGGATCGCCTGGCAGGTGACGAACACGACGACGTTCGTGGACGCCGGCATCGGCTCGACGCGCAGCCGCCTCGCCGACAACGGTCGCCGCGCCCTGAACCTGAACGCGGACACCGACGTCACGGAGACGATGAACTTCAGCCTCCAGGCGGCGCGGATCGTGACCTTCGACCGGAACTACGACCGGCGCTTCACGCAGACGGTGATCGCGGCGGTGCTGAGCATGCGGTTCTTCGCGGGGGAGCTGCGCTGAGGACGGCCGCGGATGAGGGGCTCGGAACGGCCGCTCGGGCAGGCCACACGGAGGATGCCGGAACGACCGCTCGGTCCGGCCACACGGAGGAGCGAGAACTCCCGCTCGGGCCGGCATCCACGAAAAAGGGAATCGGATGCATCCGATCCATCGGATGCATCCGATCTCTCCTGCGTACGACGCGGAGGATGCGCCAAGGCGTCGTCACGGCGGGGCCGTTGAATGTTGGGGGGTGCGCCTGCACGGACTCGCGCGCCGGCGCGAGGCGGCGTGAGCTACGGGCAGTTCCCCAAAGCAGTCAACGGCTCGTGGCGCGAGACACTCGACCCGCGCACCGCACCTTGCTCCGCGGACCTCCGCGCCTCCGCGTGAACCAGACAGCCACCAGGCGGAGTCGTGCCGCCGACGAGCCCCGCCAGGCGCACCGGCCTCGCCGCCCCGCCGGGTGCCGAGTGCCGAGCGCCGAGTGCCGCCCGTGCAGCCTCCCCCGACCGGTCGTAGATTCACGCATGCCCCGACTCCGTCCGCTCCTTCTCGGAGCCCTCGCCGTCCTCGCCGCCTGCGGCGAGCGCCCGAAGACCCCGTTCGATGGCGAGCAGGCCTATCGCTACATCGCCACGCAGATGAACTTCGGCCCCCGCGTGCCGGGGAGCGACGGGCATCGCCGGATGGGGGAGTGGCTCGTCGACCAGATGCGCGAGCGGGCCGACAGCGTGATCGTCCAGGACTGGACGCACGTCACCGCCGCCGGCGACTCGCTGCCGATGCGCAACGTGCTCGCGCGCTTCCGGCCCGAGATCCCGGGGCGGGTGCTCTACCTCGCGCACTGGGACACGCGTCCCGTCTCGGAGAACTCGCCGGACAGCGCGCGCCGGCTCCTCCCCGTGCCGGGCGCGAACGACGGCGCGTCTGGGACGGCGATTCTGCTCGCGCTCGCCGACCTCTTCCAGAAGGCGCCGCCGGCCTACGGCGTCGATCTGCTCTTCGTGGACGGCGAGGACTACGGCGACTTCGACGCCGACTCGGGGCGCGGCGTCGACGTCTTCATCGGCTCGCGCCACTTCGCCGCCAACCTTCCGACGCCGGACTACCGGCCGCTCTTCGGCGTGCTCTGGGACATGGTCGGCGACGAGCAGCTCGCGATCCACCAGGAGGCGATCTCGGTGCGGCGCGCTCCGGAGGTCGTCGCGCGCGTCTGGGAGACGGCGCGCGAGATGGGATACGACGAGTACTTCATCCCCGAAGTGCGCTACACGGTGAAGGACGACCACGTCCCGCTCCTCGACCGAGGGCTGCGCGTCGCGGTCGTCATCGACATCGAGTACACCTGCCAGGGCGCGAGCTGCCAGCCGAACTACCATCACACGCAGGACGACACGATCGACAAGGTGAGCGCGCGGAGCCTCCAGATCGTCGGCGACGTCGCGGCGAGGCTGGTGATGCCGTAGCGGGGGACCGGGGACGGGCGGGGGACGCGGGACGGGGACCGGCTGGGGACCGGGGACCGGGGACCGGGGAACGGAACTGCGCCGAGCGTCGAGGGCCGAGCGCCGAGCGCCGCCCTCGAAGCGCGACAGAGGCCGCGCCCGCATCGCCACGATGCCGGTGCGAGTGACTGGCGGCCGCATCCTCCCGCATGACCCCCGCCGAGCTCCGCGCGCTCCTCTTCCTCGCCCTCGTCTCTCTCGTCGGCGCCGGGGCGAGGCTCGCCAGGGCGCCGGCGGCGCCCGTCGTCGAGCCGGCCGCGCGGCGCGCGCTCGCCGCCCAGATGGCCGCGGTGGACTCGGCGCGAAAGCTGGAAGAGGCGGGGAAGGGAAGGCGCACCGGCAGGAGAACAGGGTCAGCATCGCGCCAGTCAGGCGGCAGATCGGCGGCAGGGAGACGTCGCGCGCCGCCAGCCCCGGCGCCCGCGCCGCCCGCCTTCCCGATCGACGTCGACCGGGCCGATTCCGCCGCCCTCGATGCCCTTCCCGGGATCGGACCCGCGCTCGCCGCGCGCATCCTCGCCGAGCGGCGGAAGTGCGGACCGTTCGGGTCCTTGCACGAGCTCGAGCGGGTCCGCGGGATCGGGCCGGCGCTGTCGAAACGACTGGCGCCGCTGGTGACCTTCTCCCTCCCCCCGCGTCCTTCGAATGCTGTTCCCGGGTGCGGCGCCGACCCGCCATCGCGGTCTCCCGCGCGGCGCGCCCGGGGCTCAGTTCGAGCCCGAACCTGACGTCGGCACCGGGGCCGCGCCGCCTGGCGGCCCTTCCCAGCACACGACCCCGCCCGAGCCCCCCATGGCCGCACCCGTCGCCTCACCCGAGCGGATCGGTGACCTCCTCCTTCGCGAGGGGATGATCACCAGGGCCCAGCTCGACCAGGCGTTGCAGGAGCAGAGGCAGAACGGCACCCGCGTCGGCTACAACCTGGTGAAGATGGGCTTCATCCAGGAGACCGAGCTGACGAAGATGCTCGCCCGCCAGTTCCGCATGCCGGCCGTGGACCTCAGCAAGTTCGAGGTGGATCCGCGCATCGCGAAGCTGATCCCCTCCGACCTGGCGACGAAGCACCTCGTCCTTCCGCTCAAGCGCGACGGCCGCACGCTGACGGTCGCGATGGCCGATCCGACAAACCTCGGCGTCATCGACGACCTCAAGTTCATCACGCGCTACGACATCTTCCCGGTCATCGCCGGGGAGTACACGCTCCGCAACGCCGTCGAGAAGTTCTACGAGAGCACCGACGTCCAGATGGCGTCGCTCCTCAAGGACATCGAGGCGGAGACCGAGGGCGACGTCGAGGTCCTCGAGGACAAGGAAGAGGACATGTCCGCCGCGGCGCTCGCCGCCGCCGTGGACGACGCCCCCGTCGTCAAGCTGCTGAACGCGATCCTCACCGACGCCGTGAAGCGCGGCGCCTCGGACATCCACTTCGAGTGCTTCGAGCACGACCTCCGCGTCCGCTACCGCATCGACGGCGCGCTCCAGGAGGTCATGAAGCCGCCCCTCAAGCTGAAGGCGGCGCTCATCTCGCGCTTCAAGATCATGGCGCAGCTCAACATCGCCGAGCGGCGCGTCCCCCAGGACGGGCGCATCAAGCTCAAGATGGGGCGGAAGGTCATCGACTACCGCGTCTCGACCCTCCCCACGCTCTTCGGCGAGAAGGTCGTGCTGCGAATCCTCGACAAGGGGAACCTGACGCTCGACCTCGAGAAGTTCGGCATCGAGCCGCGCGCCGAGCGCGAGCTGATGGAGGCCGTCTCCAACCCCTACGGGATGGTGCTCGTCACCGGTCCGACGGGCTCGGGCAAGACGACGACCCTCTATTCCGCGCTCTCGAAGGTCAACACGATCGACGTCAACATCATGACGGCCGAGGATCCGGTGGAGTACAACCTCTACGGGATCAACCAGGTGCTCGTGCGGAACGAGATCGGGATGACCTTCGCCGCGGCGCTGAAGGCGTTCCTGCGGCAGGACCCGAACATCATCATGCTCGGTGAGATCCGCGACCTGGAGACGGGCGGCATCGCGATCAAGGCCGCCCTCACGGGCCACCTCGTCATGAGCACGCTGCACACGAACTCCGCGCCGGAGACGGTGACGCGTCTGCTCGACATGGGGCTCGAGCCGTTCAACGTCGCCTCCGCGCTCAACCTCGTGCTGGCGCAGCGCCTCGTGCGCCGCGTCTGCTCGAGCTGCAAGCAGGTCTACACTCCCGACGCCGTCGAGCTGGCGGCGGCGAAGGTGGACCCGCAGCAGACGCTCCGCGATCTCCGCTTCACCCAGGAGGCGGTCGACGGCGCGAAGGAGAAGGCGATCAAGGACATCCAGCCGTACGTCCAGAACCTCAGCCTCGACACGAAGTTCGGCGAGCTCATGTTCCTCAAGGGCACCGGGTGCGACGCCTGCGCCGGGACGGGGCTCAAGGGACGCCAGGGGCTCTACGAGGTGATGTTCATGACCCCCAAGCTCCGCCGTCTCATCATGCAGAACGTCGGCGCCTCCGAGATCCGCGATGGCGCGATCGAGGACGGGATGCTGACGCTGCGCATGGACGGCTGGCTGAAGGTCATCAAGGGCGTGACGACGCTGGAGCAGGTGATCCGCGAGACGAGCGCATGAGAGCGGGCGATCGGCGCTTGGCCCTCGGCCCTCGGCCGGGATCGCCAGTGCCGAGCGCCGAGTGCCGAGTGCCGAGTGCCACTCTCCGAGAGATGATTCCCGCCCATTAGACCATGACCGCTCCCGCTGCCAACACCGGCGTCAACCTCCGCAGTCTTCTCGAGGAGATGATCGAGCGCGACGCCTCCGACCTCCACATCACCGCGGGCGAGCGGCCGAAGCTGCGCGTGGACGGGGACATCACGAACTCGAACGTCGACTACGTCCTCTCGCCGAAGGACACGCTCCAGCTGGCGTACTCGGTCCTCACCGAGAACCAGAAGAAGCGGTTCGAGATGGAGGACGAGCTCGACTTCTCGTTCGGCATCCAGAACCTCGCGCGCTTCCGCGGCAACTGCTTCAAGCAGCGCGGCTGCGTCTCGATGGTCATCCGGCAGATCCCCTTCTCGATCAAGACCTTCCAGGACCTCGGCCTCCCCGGCGTGATCGCCAAGATGGCGGAGAAGCCGCGCGGGCTCGTCCTCGTCACGGGGCCGACCGGCTCGGGGAAGAGCACGACGCTCGCGGCGATGATCGACAAGATCAACCGGGAGCGGAAGGGGCACATCATCACGGTCGAGGACCCGATCGAGTTCATCCACCGCCACCAGCAGTGCATCGTCAACCAGCGCGAGGTGGGGACGGACACGAAGTCGTTCCAGAGCGCGCTGAAGTACGCGCTGCGCGAGGACCCCGACGTCATCCTCATCGGCGAGATGCGCGACCTCGACACGATCGCGGCCGCGCTGACGATCGCCGAGACGGGCCACCTCGCCTTCGCGACGCTGCACACCAACTCGGCGGCCGAGGCGATCAACCGCATCATCGACGTCTTCCCGAGCCACCAGCAGTCGCAGGTGCGGGCGCAGCTCGCCTTCGTGCTCGAGGGGATCGTCACGCAGACGCTGCTTCCCAAGGCGAAGGGGCGGGGGCGGGCGATGGCCGCGGAGATCCTGGTGGTGACGCCGGCGATCCGGGCGCTCATCCGCGACGACAAGGTGCACCAGATCTATTCGAGCATGCAGAGCGGCAAGAAGTTCGGGATGCAGACGCTGAACGACGCGCTGTACCAGCTCTACATGAGCCGCGAGGTCGCGCTCGAGGAGTGCCTGCGGGCGTCGAGCGACCAGAACGAGTTCCTGCGCATGATCGGCCAGCCGCCGCTCGCGGAGGGCGGGGGGGTCGAGGCGAAGGGCGGGCTGAAGGGTGCGCCGGGCGGCGCGCCGGCCGGCCGGCGCTGACCGCGCGCCGGTAGCCGGACGCACGACACCACGAGGATCCAGACCAGATGCCTACGTTCACCTACACGGCTCGCGCGCTGAACGGCGAGATGAAGTCGGCGACGATGGACGCCGCCACGCGCGACGACGTCGTCGCCGCGCTGCGCAAGCAGCGCATGAACGTCGTCAAGATCGACGAGCAGAAGGCGAAGAAGAGCTCCTTCGGCCAGCCGGGGATCACGATGCGCGACGTCGTGATCTTCACGCGGCAGTTCTCGACGATGATCAACGCCGGTCTGCCGCTCGTGCAGGCGCTCGACATTCTCGCGAAGCAGAGCGAGAACAAGACGCTGCAGGACGTGACGCGCCAGGTCGTCTTCGACGTCGAGTCGGGGAACACGGTGGCCGACGCGATGCGGAAGCACCCGAAGGCGTTCACCGACCTCTACGTCAACATGGTCGCGGCGGGCGAGGCGGGCGGTATCCTCGACACGATCCTCATGCGCCTGGCGACGTTCCTCGAGAAGAACGACGCCCTCGTCCGCAAGGTGAAGGGCGCGATGATCTACCCCGGCGTCATCATGGGCGTCGCCGCGGTCGCCATCGCGGTGCTCCTCATCTTCGTCATCCCGACGTTCGAGAGCATGTTCGCCAGCGTCGGGCTCGCGCTCCCGCTGCCGACGCGCATCGTCATCATGATGTCGAAGTTCCTCACCGGCTACTGGTGGGCGGTGATCGCGGGGGGCGTCGCCGGCTTCTTCGCGCTGAAGAAGTACTACGCGAGCTCGAGCGGGCGGCTGGCGATCGACAAGCTGATGCTGAAGCTCCCCGTGCTCGGCGACGTGCTCCGCAAGTCGTCGGTCTCGCGCTTCACGCGCACGCTCGGCACGCTGATCAGCTCCGGCGTGAGCATCCTCGACGGCCTCGAGATCACGGCGAAGACGGCCGGCAACCGCGTCATCCAGGACGCGATCATGGCGAGCCGGGCGAGCATCGCCGGCGGCGACACGATCTCGGCGCCGCTCCAGAAGTCCGCGGTCTTCCCGCCGATGGTCATCAGCATGATCGCGGTCGGCGAGCAGACGGGCGGGCTCGACGAGATGCTGTCGAAGATCGCCGACTTCTATGATGAAGAGGTGGACGCGGCGGTGTCGAACCTCCTCTCCATGCTCGAGCCGATCATGATCGTCTTCCTCGGCGTGGTCGTCGGCGGCATGGTCGTCGCCATGTACCTGCCGATCTTCGACATGATCAACGCGGTGCAAGGGTAGCGACGATTCACCGCGCCGCTCGCGTCGCGCCGTCGCAGCTCGCCTCGATGGGCCCCGGGCACCGCCCGGGGCCCATCGGCTTGCCGGCCGCCGACCCGCCGCCGTCCTCGCATGGTCTCCCCTTCCGCGCGGACATCGAGGGGCTGCGCGGCGTCGCCGTGCTGCTCGTCGTCGCCTTCCACGCCGGGCTTCCGGGAATGGCCGGCGGCTTCCTCGGCGTGGACGTGTTCTTCGCGCTGTCGGGATACCTCATCGTCGGCCTCCTGCGTCGCGAGATGCTCGCGACCGGGACCATCTCGCTCGCCGGGTTCTACGCCCGTCGGGTGCGGCGGCTGCTCCCTGGCGCGACGGCCGTGCTCGTCGGAACGCTCCTGCTCGGCGCCGCGCTCGAGCCGCCGACGCGGCTCGTCGTCACGGCGGAGTCGGCCCGCTCGGCGGCGCTGTACGTCTCCAACCTGCGCTTCTGGCGCGCCTCGACCGACTACTTCGCCGACGCGGCGGCGACCGACCCGTTCCTTCATACCTGGTCGCTCGCCGTCGAGGAACAGTTCTATCTCGTCTGCCCGCTCGTCGTCCTGCTCGCCCTGCGCGGCGGGGCGTCCGTGCGCCGGCTCGCATGGGCGCTCGGCGCGGTGCTCGTCGCGTCGTGGGCGGCGTCCTCGTGGTACGCCTTCCGTCACCAGCCGACGGCCTTCTTCCAGGCACCGCTCAGAGCGTGGGAATTCGCCGCCGGCGCGCTCGTCGCGCTTCTTCCGGCGGAGCGAAATCCGGCCGCGAACGGGCGCCGGGACATGCGCGGCCGAGCGCTGGCCGGATGGCTCGGCCTCACGCTCGTGATCGGCGCCGCAGCGCTGCTCGCTCCGGACGCCGGGTTCCCGGGCGCGGCCGCGGCCGTCCCGGTGGGCGGTACCGTGCTCCTCCTCGCGGCCGGCAGCGGCACCGGCGAGCGAGGCGTCGGACGACTGCTCTCCGCGCCCCCTCTACTGTGGATCGGACGGCGGTCGTACGCCTGGTATCTCTGGCACTGGCCGATCCTCATGCTCGGCGCAGCCGCGATCCCGTTCGCCGGTACTGCGGCGCGAGCGACGCTCGCGCTGGGCGCACTGGGCGTCGCCTGCGCGACCTACCACCTCGTCGAGGAGCCCTGTCGCCGGCCAGCCGGACGGTGGAAAAGTGATCGGGCGGCGCTCTGGCTCGGCCTGCTCCTGACGGTGGGAGCCGCCGCCGGCGCCGAAGGCGTGCGACGATGGTCGCTCGCGGCGTCGGACGCGCCGGCGCATCGTGCGTTCGCCGCGGCGGCGGCCGATGCGCCGCGCGTCTACGCCGACGGCTGCAACACGCCGCTCGCGAGCGAGGCGGTGCGGCCGTGCGTCTACGGGAACGCCGATCCGCGCCGGACGGTGGTGCTGCTCGGCGACTCGCACGCCGCGCACTGGTTCCCCGCGCTCGAGCGCATCGCCCAGGAGCGCGGCTGGCGAATCGTCGCCGTGCTCAAGGCCGGGTGCGTCACCGCCGACGTCCGCATTCGCTCGCGACACTTCGGACGGCGCTTCGTCGAGTGTGAGCGCTGGCGGGGCGCGGCGCTGGACAGCATCCGCCGCTGGCGTCCTGCGCTCGTCGTGCTGTCGAACTCGTCGAATCACGTGCGCGCGATCGACGCGGCGACCGGCGAGCCGGCGGCGGGAGCCAGGGACTGGCAGCTCGACGGCGCGGAGTGGGAGGCCGGGATGACCCGGACGCTCGCCGCGCTGCAGGCAATGCAGGTGCCCGCCGCCGTCATCCGCGACACTCCCTGGCCCGGGTTCGACGTGCCCACCTGCCTCGCGCGTCCCGCGTGGCTCTCCGGAGGGGACGCGAGATGCGCGGTGGCGAGAGATCGTGCGCTCAACGGAGCCGCCGCGCGCGCCGAGCGGCGTGCGGTGATGCGATTCGCCGAGCACCGATTCGTCGATCTGAGCGACGCGCTGTGCGGGGACCTGGACTGTCCGGCGGTCGTCGCGGGCGCGATCGCCTATCGCGACTGGAACCACCTCACGGGAACGCTCTCCGCCCACCTCGCAGCGCCGCTCGCGCGGGCGCTCGACGAGGCGGGGCTTCCGGACGCGCTGCGGTAGACGGCCGCGAAGCGGGTGCGAGATCCGGGAACGATCGCGGTCCACTTCGGCACGCTGATCAGCTCGGGCGTGAGCATCCGCGACGGCCTCGAGATCACGGCGAAGACGGCCGGCAACCGCGTCATCCAGGACGCGATCATGGCATCGCGCGCGTGGATCGCCGGCGGCGACACGATGGCGTGGTGGTCGGCGGCATGGTCGTCGCCATGTACCTGCCGATCTTCGACACGATCAACGCGGTGCAGGGGTAGGGACGGGGCGGTAGCGGCTTGGCCACGAACAGCGTCCGGCGCGGACGATGCGCCGGACTCAGTCTTTCAGGGTCACGCCGTCGGCGAGGCGCGAGGTCGGGACCGGCCTGCTCCGCGCGCCGCCGGCCGCCCCGCCGCCCGCGTGATCCCCCGCAGCATGCCGCCGAAGACGAGGCCGTGGATGGGGAACAGCGCGTACCAGTAGAGCAGCCCGGCGAGCCCGCGCGGCTCGAAGATCGCCGTCTGTCTGACGACCGTGGTGCCGCCGGCCTCCTGCACCTCGAACTGCAGCCAGGCGCGCCCCGGAAGCTTCATCTCGGCGCGCAGCCGCAGCAGGCGATCGGGCTCGATCGTCTCGACCCGCCAGAAGTCCACCGCGTCGCCTTCCCGCAGGCGCTCCGGGTCGCGGCGGCCGCGCCGCATCCCGGCGCCGCCGGCCAGGATGTCGAGGAAGCCGCGCAGCCGCCACAGCGGGTTGCCGTAGTACCAGCCGACGGCGCCGCCGATGCGCTCGATCGGGCGGAAGGCGCGCGCCGGCGGCTCGGCGACGAGCGCCTCGCGATGGTCCACCAGCCGCGACCCGGCGTGCGCGCCACCCCACGGCCGCACGCGCCCGAGCGACGACGCGGCATCCGACCACCGCGACTCGGCGAACTCGCGGTCCTCGTTCGCCAGCGCCTGCGCGATCGCCGTGCGCATGTCGCGCGGATGGATCCCGGGAAACAGCTCTCCGGCGCGCGGCGACGTCACCACCGTCTCGTTGCGCAGGCTGTCGATCAGCTTCCGCCCGACGCGGGCGTACACCGGGGTCACGAGCCCGAGCCATCGGCTCGACAGCCACGGCGTCAGCACCGGGACGCGGACGAAGAGCCGACGCAGGCCGCGCTGCGCCGCGAACTCGCGCATCAGGTCGAGGTAGGACACGCGGTCGCGGCCGCCGATCTCGACCACGGTGCTCTCGTCGATCGGCACGCGCACGGACGCGACGAGGTACTCGATCACGTCGGCGATGGCGATGGGCTGGGTGCGCTGGCTCACCCACCGCGGGGTGAGGAGCACGGGCAGCCGCTCGACGAGCGCGCGCACGAGCTCGAACGAGAGGCTCCCCGAGCCGATGATGACCGAGGCGCGCAGCTCGAGCACCGGCACGCCCGATTCGCGGAGCAGGCGCCCGACCGCGTGCCGGCTGGCGAGGTGCGGCGAGAGTCCCTCGTCGCCGCCGTCGCCGCCGAGGCCGCCGAGGTAGACGATGCGACGCACGCCGGCGTCGCGCGCCGCCCGCGCGAAGTGCTGCGCGCCCTCGCGCTCCTCGCTCGCGAACTCCCCCGGCGTCGCCATCGCGTGCACGAGGTAGAACGCGGTGTCCACTCCCGCGAGCGCCGGGGCGAGCGAGGCCGGGTCGAGCACGTCGCCGCGCACGACCTCGACGTCGGGGTGCAGCCGCGCGCGCGCCGTGTCCGGCTGCCGCGCCATGCAGCGCACGCGCTCGCCGCGCTCGTGCAGCGCGCGCACCAGCCGCCCGCCGATGTAGCCGGTCGCGCCGGTGACGAGACGCAGCGGCCGCGACGATGGCGCGGCGGCCGGTGCCGCGGTCATCGGGCTGCCGCCTCGCGGTCGCGCCGGACACGCCCGTCGTGCTGCCGGGGCCGCGCCGCCCGATCGGTTTCGACGAGATCGACGATGGCCTCGGTGGACAGCTGCCGGGGTTCGGCGGCGGTGTCGGGGAGCATTCTCATGGATCGTAGCTTAGCGACTCTGTCCATGATTTGTAAAGATTCAAAACTGGACAAATGCTTGACAAATGACTCGACGGTCGCCATCCTTCGACACAATCACCGAGCCGAATGACGCTCGCCCCTCGACGGTCGAGACGCAGTTGGGGGGCCTCTCGAATGGAACGGAGAAGATCGCGCGTGGATGAGCGATGCTCGGCCCTCCCCGCGCGTTCTCGGCCGACCAGCCGTGCGCGGGTCGGGGAGACCTCTACGCCGCGCCCGCCTCGTCCCTCTGGCTGCGCCCGTCACGATCGCCGATACTGAGAGCGAGCTCCCGCCGCGACGTCGCGACGCTCTCCCGCACCCACGACCCCTCGCGAGCTCTCCGATGCACTCTCCGGCGCCTCCATCGCGGGACATGAGCCGCCTCGCCGGTTCGGCCCCGGCGCGCGAGGACGCGCGCCCGCTGGCGACGGCGGTGGACTCGGCCTTCCAGTTCTTCGGCGTGCTCGCGCCGGACGGCACCGTCCGGGATGCCAACGCCACCGCGCTCGCCTTCGAGCGCGTGACGCTCGAGGAGGTGCTCGGGCGCCCGTTCTGGGACACGCCGTGGTGGAGCGACGACGCGACGCGGGAGTGGCTGCGCGGTGCGGTCGCGGACGCGGCCAGGGGGACGCTCGTCCGGGCCGAGGTCGAGCACGCGTCCCCCGACGGCCGGCGCATCGTCGTCGACTTTTCTCTCAAGCCGCTGCGCGACGATGCCGGCCGCGTGCGCGCCCTCCTCGCCGAAGGTCGGGACATCAGCGAGCGCAAGCGGCTCGAGGAGGCGCTCCGCGGCTCCGAGCAGCGCGCCGCCTTCCTCGCCCGCGCGAGCGAGGTGCTGAGCGAGTCGCTCGACCGGGAGATCACCTTCCAGCGACTGGCGGCGCTCATCGTCCCGGCCGTCGCCACCTTCTGCATCATCGACATCGTCGACGAGGCCGGGGCCGTGCGCCGCCTCCAGGTGGTGCACGAGCGCCCGGAGATGCGCGATGTCGCCAGGCGGCTCACCGAGTATCCGCGCGACCAGCAGCACTCGTACCTGACCAGCGAGGCGATCGCCCACGGCCGGGCGAGCTTCGCCGCTCGCGTCGAGGACGCGTTCCTCGCCTCGATCGCCGTGGACGAGGAGCACCTGACGATTCTTCGTGCGCTGGCTCCCGCCTCGTACATCGTCGCACCGCTCGTCGCGCGCGGGCGCACCCTCGGCGCGGTTGCGTTCTGCCGCGACGCCGCGGCGCCCCCGTACGGAGAAGCGGACCTCGCCATGGCCACCGACTTCGCCAACCGGGCCGCGCTTGCGCTCGACAACGCCCGGCTCTACGAGCAGTCGGTGCGCGCCACGCGCGCGCGCGACGACATGCTTGGCGTCGTCTCCCACGACCTCCGCAACCCGATCAGCGCGATCGCGATGTGCGCATCGTCGCTCCTCGAGGGCCGGCACGCAGATCCCGCGCGGCCCGCGTACCTGCTGCGCCTGATACGCGACTCCGCGGAGCTGTCGCGCCGCCTCATCCAGGATCTCCTCGACGTCACCGCGCTCGAGGCGGGGCGGCTCGGGCTCGAGTGCCGTCCGGTGGACCCGCTCCTCATCGTGGCGCAGGCGGCGGAGCTCTCGTCGACGATGGCGGACGAGCACGGGGTCGCCCTCGCACTGGACCTTCCCGACCATCTTCCGCACGTCGACGCCGATCCCGAGCGGCTGCTCCAGGCGCTCGGCAACCTGCTCGTCAACGCGCTCAAGTTCACGCCGAAGGGCGGACGCGTGACGCTTCGCGGCGCGTCGGACGGAGCGCGCGTGACGCTCGCCGTGTCCGACACCGGCCCGGGCATCCCGACCGAGGACGTCCCCTTCGTCTTCGACCGCTTCTGGCACGCGCGGCGGACGGCGAAAGTGCGCGGCACCGGGCTCGGTCTGGCGATCGTGAAGGGGATCGTCGAGGCGCACGGCGGCCGCGTCCGGGTGGAGCCCGAGCCGGGAGGCGGAAGCCGTTTCTCGATCGAGCTGCGAGTGGCCCGGTCCGGCGTGTGAGCGCGCGCCGGCGCGCGACCTACTCCTTCTCGAACCCCTCGATCTGCGGATCCACGATGCTCGCCATGCAGCCCGGGCAGATCCCGTGGCTGAACTGCGTGTTCGTGTGCGTCGAGATGTAGCTCTCCACCGACATCCAGTAGTTCTCGTCGTCCCGGATCTTCCGGCAGTACGAGCAGATCGGGAGGATCCCGCGGAGCGCGCCGACCTCGTCGAGCGCCGCTTGCAGCTCGCGCACCATCTGCTCGCGC
>DASUSM010000206.1:0-14589 GCA_036375115.1 Gemmatimonadaceae bacterium
CGGAGCGAGACCGCGCTGCGCGCCGCGTACCGCACGCGGCTGCCGCGCGCGACGCGCGCCGCGGGGCGCGTCTTCCGCCTCGACACGCTGCGCGTCGCGCCGAGCGGAGAGGGGGCCACGGGCGTCTCGCTCGCGATCTCCGTGCACCCCGAGGGCGCGCGCGACGTCTACCCGCACTTCGCCGAATACCTCGAGAAGTACGCGGCGCGGAGCAGCTACGAGATCGCGCTGCGCGACCGCGGCGGCGCGGCGTGGATGGTCGCGACGGCGGGCGAGCACGTGCTCGGCCTCCGCTTCCGCGTGCGCGACGGACGGATCGTGCCGCTCGTCGGCGCGCTGCGGGAGCGGCCGGATACCATGGTGCTCGACATCGACGTGCGCACGAAGATCTCGATCTTCGAGCTCGGTGTGCGCGACCTGCGCGCGGAGCTCGTCTACGTGGACGGGCCCCGCGAGCTCGGGTGGCGCATGCGCTTCCAGGAGCGCCCCGAGTGGGACCTCCCGCTCGGCACCGAGCGGCTGCTGCGCACGCCGCTCGAGCGTCCGTTCCGCGACGAAGGGGTGCTGAACTACATCTACCTGCGCGAGGACGCCGGCGCGCCGGTGGCGGATGGCGAGAGCGAGGGCGAGGGGAAAGCGGCGACGATCGTCGGCCGCGACTTCCGCATCGCGGTCGAGGAGAGCGCGATCGTCCGCTTCCTCAACCGGATCTCGTCGTCGGCGATGCGCGACGTGACCCACGACGTCGAGCGGGAGCGCGACGCCTTCCTCGCGGAGATGCTCGAGGCGCTGCGCGACGACCTGCTCGCGCAGCTCCCGGCGCCGGCGATCGACGCGACGCGGTAGGGCGACGCGGCGGCCGGGCGCGAGGCGAAGCGAGCTCGGCCGTTGCCGACATGGGGGAAAAAGAGAAGGCCGCCAGGTGACTGGCGGCCTTCGGACCGTTCTTCGCGCCGGGATCTGCCACGCGCGCCGTCATTGGAACTCTCCGTCCTACCGAGCGGCGGCGGGCAATCTGATCCTGGCGTGAGCCGGTTACGGGTACAGGACGAATCGTCCGTACTGGGGTAACCGGGCAGGCTTGCAAACGGGAGAAGTTCACATCCCGTGCCAAGCGGGCTCATGGAGCTGAGGGGGATCGAACCCCTGACCTCTGCAGTGCGATTGCAGCGCTCTCCCAGCTGAGCTACAGCCCCGCGTCGTCTCCTCTCCCCCGTCCGGATCCCCTGTCGCCGGACCCTCGGGCGAAAAACGGTCCCGCAGGAGCCGCGGGACCGCAGACGGATGTAAGTTAAGCGGGGAGGCGGAGATGTCAAGGCGGCGAGATGCAGGGACGGGGGACGTGGGACGAGGGACGGGACCGTACGAAGGGAACGTCGGTCCCCACGTTCCGCTCGTCCCCCGTCCCTCGTCCCCGGTCCCCACCTGATTTCCCCGTCATCCCTCACCCCGTCCCCATGTTCGCCGATCTCCGCGCCACCGCCGTCTACGCCGCCGCGAAGCGCATTCACTCGCACCTCGTCCGCACGCCGCTCCGCCGCTCGGCGGCGCTGAGCGCGATCGCCGGCGGGGACGTCTTCCTCAAGCTCGAGACGGAGCAGGTCACCGGATCGTTCAAGCCGCGCGGCGCGTTCAACGCGATCGCCGCGCTCGGCGACGAGACGCGCCGCCGCGGCGTCGTCGCGTCGAGCGCGGGGAACCACGGGCTCGGCGTCGCCTTCGCCGCGAAGCACTTCGGCGTGCCGGCCACGGTCTTCGTTCCGCGCACGGCGCCCGACGTCAAGAAGCGCGGCATCGCCGCGCTCGGCGCGACGGTGGACGACTCGCAGCCGGACTACGACGCGGCGATGACGGCGGCGATCGCGCACGCCGCGGAGCGCGGGAAGACGTTCGTCAACCCGTGCCTCGGCGACGACCTGCTCGCCGGACAGGGGACGGTCGCGCTGGAGATCCTCGAGGAGCTGCCGGAGCTCGCGTCGGTCGTCCTTCCGGTCGGCGGCGGCGGGCTGCTCGGCGGTACGGCGATGCTTCTGCGCCGCGTTGCGCCGCACGTTTCCATCATCGGCGCGCAGAGCGAGGAGACGGCGGCGATGTCGCGCTCGCTCGCGGCGGGGCGCGTCGTCGAGATCCCGAGCGTGCCGACGCTCGCCGACGGACTCGCCGGTCAGATCGACGACGCGGCGCTCGACATCGGCCGGCACGGCCTCGACGAGATCGTGACGCTGAGCGAGGAGCGGATCGGCGCGACGATCGCCTGGCTGGCGCGCACGGAGGAGCTGGTCGTCGAGGGCGCGGGGAGCGTCGCCGTCGGGGCGGTGCTCGAGCGGCTCTCCTCACGCCTGACGACGCCGGCCGCGATCGTCGTCAGCGGCCGGAACATCGATCCGGAGAAGCATGCGAGGGCGCTGAGCGCCGAGCGATAGGCGCTCGGCGCTGGAGGCACCGCCCCGCGGCGGCGAGCGCCGAGCGCCCGCTCTACGGCCGGCTCCCTTCGTCGCGCCGCTCGGAGCGGTCGCCGCCGGCGCCGTTGCCGCCGCCGCGGGTCTGCGACTGCTGGCGCGCCGCCTTGCCTCGCGCCTCGCCCCCCTCGCGGCCGATCTGCGCCATGTGCGCGCGGTCGCGGCTCACCGCCTCGCCCCCCTTGCGGCCGGCGACGCGCGCCTCGTCGGAGCTCCACTCGTGCGCCGTCCCCTTCGCATGCGCCGCGCGCCCGCCCTTGCTTGCAATCTCGCGCTGGCGCTCGGGGTCCATCGACGCGAATCCGCGAAGGCTCTTTCCGCGACGCGCGCTTCCGGTCTGGGCGCCCTGCGCGGAGGTCCGCGCGCCGCCCGTCTCGCGCGTCGGGCTGATCGCGCGCTCTTCGTCACCACGCTCGGAGGCGGATGCACCACGCTCCCCACCCCCGCGCGCGATCCCGTCTCCTGCGCCGCGCGATCCCTCGCGCTGGCGCTCCTCGTCCGTCGAGCCGAGGCCGCGGTTGCTCCCTCCACTGACCGGCATTGCTCGCTCTCCTCCGTGCTGGGTGTTCAGTGCGGCCGTCCTGCAGACCCCCACGGGTGCTACCAGTACGACACTGTATCGATTCCGGGTGGGCAGACGCTCCGAGCGCACCGTGCAAACTGCGCGCCCGCACCCGGCAAAGTCTTCCGGTTTCCGTGCCGTTCCAGCCCTTCACCCCGCGGTCGTCTCTCCGCCGAGCATCGTGATGATCTCCCCCGTGATGTAGCTCGAGTCCGCGGGGGAGGCGAAGAAGACGTACGACGGCGCGATCTCCTCGGGCTGCGCGGGGCGGTTCATCGGCTTGCTCGCGCCGAACTCCTTCACCTTCTTCGCCGGGAGGTCCGACGGGTTGAGCGGCGTCCACACCGGACCGGGTGCGACACAGTTCACGCGGATCCCCTTCTCCACGAGGTTCTGCGCGAGCGACTTCGTGAAGGCGTGGATCGCCCCCTTCGTCGCCGAGTAGTCGAGCAGCTCCTTGCTCCCCTGGAGGCCCGTGATCGAGCCGGTGTTGATGATCGCGCTCCCCTTCTTCAGGTGCGGGAGCGCCGCCTTCGCCATCCCGAAGTAGCCGTAGATGTTCGTGCGGAAGGTGAGGTCCCACTGCTCCCACGTCAGCTCGTCGAGCCCACTCCGGTGCTGCTGGTAGGCGGCGTTGTTCACGAGGACGTCGAGCTTCCCGAACTCCTGGAGCGTGCGCTCGACGGCCTCCTCGCAGAACGTGGGGTCGGTGACGTCGCCCGGGATGAGCAGGCAGCGCCGCCCCTCGCGCTCGACCGCCTCGCGCGTCTCCTCGGCGTCGGGCTGCTCGACGGGGAGATAGACGATCGCGACGTCGGCGCCCTCGCGCGCGTAGAGCACCGCGACGGCGCGCCCGATCCCGGAGTCGCCGCCCGTGACGAGCGCGACGTAGTCGAGGAGCTTGTCGCTGCCGCGGTACGCCGGCGCCTCGTAGCGCGGGCGCGGCGTCAGCTCGCGCTCGAGCCCCGGTTTCTCCTGGTGCTGCGCGGGGAGCGGGTTCTCCGGGTGCGAGCGCACGCGCTCCTTCGCCGCCTCCGGCCCCACCGCCTGACGCGTGCTTTCCTTTCGCCCGCGCGACGCGGTCGCGCCCTCCCGCCCGCGCGATGCGGTCGCGCCCGCGGCGCTCGCGCGCCGCGGCGCCTCGCGCGACGGCTCGTCTCCCACCGCACCGCGCCGCGACCCGCCTCCCTTCCGACTCTGCTTCCCCGCCATCGACTCCTCCGCTGCTGCTCGCCGTCGCTCGTCCTCTCCCCGTCGTCAGGGGGGGCAACTCTCACGGCAAGCGCTGCGCCGTCGCAGTGCAGCGCCACCGGCGCGGGGGAGCCGCGTATATTTTCCCGCATGTCGCTCGCCGTCCGCTTCCTCGGCACCGCCGCCTCCCGTCCGACCGTGGAGCGCAACGTCTCCTCGCTCGCCATCGTGCGCGAGGGGGAGACGCTGCTCGTGGACTGCGGCGAGGGGACGCAGCGCCAGATGATGCGCTACGGCATCTCCTTCGCGCTCGACGACATCTTCTTCACCCACCTCCACGCCGATCACGTCATCGGTGTGATCGGGCTCCTGCGCACGCTCTCGCTCCAGGGGCGCGAGACGCCGCTGCGACTCTGGGGGCCGCGCAGCGCGGGACGCGTCCTGCGCCGCGCCGAGCAGTTCGGCTTCGACCGGCTCTCCTTCCCGGTGGAGGTGACGGAGCTCGACTCGGGGCAGCTCGTCGCGCGCGAGGGCTACGCGATCGTCCCCTTCGGCGTGGAGCACGGCGGCGCGCCGGCGCTCGGCTACGCGCTCGTCGAGGAGACGCGGCGCGGGCGCTTCAACCCGGAGCTCGCGCGCGAGCTCGGCGTCCCCGAGGGGCCGCTCTGGGGACAGCTCCACCGCGGCCAGACGGTGACGCTCCCCGACGGCCGCGTCGTGGACCCGGCGACGCTCGTCGGTCCGACGCGCCCCGGGCGGCGCCTCGTCGTCACCGGCGACACGCGCCCGTGCGAGGCGACGGTCGAGGCGGCGCGCGACGCGGACCTCCTCGTCCACGAGGCCACCTTCGCCGAGGAGGAGCAGGCGCGCGCGGCCGAGACGGGGCACTCGACGGCGCGCGAGGCGGCGGAGGTCGCCGCGCGCGCCGGAGCGCGCCGCCTCGCGCTCACGCACCTCTCGGCGCGCTACTCCTTCGATCCCTCGGAGCTCGAGCGCGAGGCGCGCGCGGTGTTCCCCGCGACGACGCTGGCGCGCGACGGGATGGAGCTCGAGGTCCCCTTCCCCGACGCGCCGGCCGCGCCGCAGCCGGAGCCCGGCGCCGGGCGCGCGCGGCGCCGCGAGGCGGAGCGGCCCTCGCGGCGCTGACCGCGGTCAGCCCATCCCGCCGAGGGCGAGGTTGCGCTGGCTCCCGTCGCGCGCGGTCGAAACGGGCATCGAGCGCTGGAAGAGACGCGCGACCTCGCCGTCATCGAGCGCCTTCAGCACCGTCGCCGCATTCAGCCGGCTCGTCACGCTGCGCGCCTCGGGGCCGCGCGTGATGTACCAGTTGTAGCGGTCGAGCCGCGAGCTCTCGCCGGACGGGTGGCGGAAGACCACCATCGCGTTGCTCGAGCCGGGATTGCGGACGAGGACGTGCCAGACCGTGCCATCGGGTCCGGTGAAGGTGCGCGCGTTGTTCGAGCGGGCCATGGGTCGGGTCGGGGTGCGGCGCCTCAGCCGGCGCGCCGTGCGGTGTGCTGGACGGGACGGCGAGCGTCGAAGCCGGTGTCGACCTCGTGCCAGAACTGCACCGACGGCTCGCCGAGTCGCCAGCAAAGATACACCGGCCGCCCCTCGACCTCGGCGGGAAAGTCCACGCGGCCGTGGTCGTACCCCTCGATGCGCGCCCCGACCTGCTCGAGCTCCGCGCTGTACCGGTCGATGTCGGCGGCGAGCCCCTGTACGTCGCGCTGGAGCTCCTCGGCGCGCGAGGAGGCGGCGGACGTGGGGGTCCCGGCCGCGGCGACGACCTCGAACTCGCGCACCCGCTCCTGCCACTGCTCGTACGTCCGCACGATGTCCTCGACGATGCGGCGCACGTACGGGAGGGTGAGATTCGCCTGATCGACGGTGAACGTCCGTCTCATGACCGAAGTGTGACGGGAGTGGCGGGGAGGGTCAAGTGATGCGGCTACGGATCGAACGGCCGACCGGCGAGGGGGGAACCGCCGCTCGGGCCGGCCACACCGGCGAGGGGAGACGCGAGCGAAGCCGCTCGGGCCGGCCACACGGACGAGGGGTGAACCGCGGATCACGCGGATTCAGCGGATTCCGCGGATCGTTTCGTGAGGCCCGAGAGACCCTCGTGCCGGGGCCGATGATTGTTTGGGGGGTGCGCGTGGACGGACCCGTGCGCCGGCGCGAGGCGGCATGACTCACGAGCAGTCCTCTCAAAGCAGTTCACCGCTCGTGGCGCGACGCGCCAGACCCGCGCACGGCGTCTTGCTCCGCGGATCTCCGCGCCTCCGCGTGAAACACACAACCAACAGGCGGAGTCGCCCGAGCGCCGAGCGCTCGCCGTCCTCACCCGTCCCGCTCCGCCTCCCGCTCCGCGAGCCGCACGCGGCGGCGCGCCTGAGCAGCGTCGAAGCGGCGGTGCTCGATCTCGGTCTCGGGGACGACCTCGGGCACCGGCTGCGGACGGCCGTTGCGGTCCACCGAGACGAAGGTGAGGTACGCCGAGTTCGTGTGGCGGCGCAGCCCGGTGAGCAGGTCCTCGCACTCGACGCGCACCCCGACCTCCATCGACGTGCGTCCGGCGTAGTTCACGCTCGACTTCATGATCACGAGGTCGCCGAGGTGCACCGGCTCGACGAAGTCCACGCGGTCGATCGAGACGGTGACGCAGATGTTGCGCGTGTGCCGGAAGGCGGAGATCGCGGCGGTGCGGTCCATCATCGCGAGGATGACGCCGCCGAAGACGTGCCCGAGGTTGTTCGAGTGCTGCGGCATCATCAGCTCGGACGTCTCGTGCTGGCTCTCGCGGCAGGCGCGGCGTGGACGGTCGGACATCAGCTCGGGGTCCTCGTTCGGAGTGCCGCCACGCGCGGTGGCGGAGGGGGAGTGCGGCGGCGCGGCCGCGAGACGCTGCGCACCTCCTCGGAGTAGAGCGCGGCCTCGTCGAACGCCGACTCGAGCGCGCGCCGCGTCGCGCTGTCGATCGCGGGGCGGTCGAGCCAGAAGATCTGCAGGATCGGCGCGGGGAGCCGCGCGGCCTTCCACTCGCGGCGGACGCTGTCGCGCAGCGAGAGGACGACGCGCTCGTCGGCGGCATCGTAGCGCGCGAGCACGTCGTACGCGTCGCGCGGCCAGGCGATGACCTCCGCGCCCGATGCGCCGGCGCCGAGCGCCGAATCCGCGGCCGGCGAGGGCGCGACGGTCCGCTCGGGGAGCGGGAGCCGGTCGGCGATCTCCGACCACCACGGCACCGCCGGCGCGTCGATCGGCGTCACGGGGAGGACGAGACCGCCCCCCGCATCGCCGCGCCCCGGCACGACGAAGACGATCTGCGGCGTGCGCGCGGAGTCGAGGAGCGAGAAGCTCGTCGGATCGAACGCGAAGTCGTCGATCGCCCGCGCGGCGCGCGTCGCCCCCTCGCGGCGGACGGCGAGCACGGAGTCGAGGAGGACGTCGAACTGCCGGCGCCCCGCGGCGACGAGCCGCGTCGCCGCGGAGTCGCCGAACAGCTCGTCGAGGGTGCTCGCGTCGCCGCTCCGCAGGTCGAGCACGCCGCGCCTCGTCTCGTGCAGCTCCTCGGTGAAGCGCGCCTCGACGTCGGCGTGGTACTCGTACGAGAGCTGTGGCCCGTAGGCCGGCAGGAGCTCGATCTCGACGGTCGCGACGAGCTCCGGCCGCTCGGCCGCCTCGTCGTCCGGGCCGAGCGGCATCTCGTCCGGATTCAGCTCGGCGTAGCGTTCGGCGATCGCGCCGACGATGGTGTCGCGGAAGACGAGGACGGAGTCGTTGGTGAGGAGGTCGCGGCGGTAGACGCGCTGGCCGACGAGGATGGCGTCGTAGTAGGAGCGGTCGTCGTCCACGATGTAGAGCTCGACGAAGCGGCCGTCCACGCGCGCGAGCTGGAGCGGCGCGCCCCGCACGAGGATCCGACCCCCCGCGCTCCGCACCCAGTAGGTCGAGTCCCCGGCGGCGACGAGGAACTCCGCCATGGGGATCGGAGGCGCCGCCTCGCCCGGACAGCCGAGGGCGGCAGCGAGCGCGGCGGTAAGGACGAGCGGTCGGAGACGGCGGGGCGGCATCGGGCGTCAATATACAACGGCGGGCACTCGGCACTCGGCGCTCGGCGCTCGGCGCCGGCTCGGCGCGCGAGGGCCGGCGGTGCGAGTCCGGACCGCGGGCCAGTGCCGAGCGCGCGGGTCCCGCCGTATCTTCCGCGCCCAACTCGTCTCACCCCAGCAGTCGCAGAGCCTCGATGCATCCGTCGTCCCGTCCCCTCGTCTCCTCCCTTCTCGTCCTTGCCCTCGCCGCGTGCGGCGAGGTCGGCTCGCAGGCCGCCGGCGAGCTCGCGGCAGCGCCCGGCGCGGTCGCCGCGGATTCGGCACGCGCGGATTCCGCGGCCGCGGCGTCGCCGGCCGACACCGCGCGTGCCGCGGCGCGGGCGCCGGTGGACAGTGCCGCCGAGCTCCCCGTCGTGCGCGGGCTGTACGTCAACCGCCACGCGGCGCAGAGCGCGCGGCGGATGCGCAAGCTGATCGCGATGGCCGACTCGACCGAGGTCAACGCGCTCGTCATCGACATCAAGGACGAGTTCGGGCTGAACTACCGCTCGCAGGACACGCTCGTCTCGCGCAACGCCGGCGCGATGGGCACGATCCCGAATCTCGCGGCGCTGCTCGACACGCTCGAGGCGCACGAGATCGTCTCGATCGCGCGGCTCGTCGTCTTCAAGGACTCGGTCGCGGCGCGCCGGAACCCGACGCACGTGATCCGCACGCGCGACGGGGCGCCGTGGCGCGACAAGCAGGGGCTCACCTGGGTGAACCCGTACGACCGCGCGATCTGGGAGTACAACATCCGCGTCGCCGAGGAGATGGCGCGGATGGGGTTCGACGAGATCCAGTTCGACTACATCCGCTTCCCCGAGCCGTACAAGAGCCTCCCCGAGCAGGTCTTCCCGGGCGCGAACGGCCAGTCGAAGCCGGACGTCCTCGCCGCCTTCCTCGGCGAGGCCTGTCCGCGCATCCGCCGCGCCGGTGCGCGCTGCACGGCCGACATCTTCGGCCTCGTGACGACGGTGAACGGCGCGCTCGAGATCGGGCAGCAGTGGGAAAAGCTCGCACCGGTGGCGGACGTCCTGCTGCCGATGACCTATCCGTCGCACTATCCCTCGGGCGCCTTCGGCATCGCGCGCCCGAACGCGGCGCCGTACGACATCCAGAAGATCGCCAACGCCCGCGCCGTCGAGCGCAACACGAAGCTCGGCCTGACGGGGGAGCGGGTGCGGCCGTGGCTCCAGGCCTTCACCCTCGGCAAGCCGCCCTACGGCGGCCCGGAGATCGAGGCGCAGAAGAAGGGGGTGTACGACGCGGGGATCGAGGGGTGGATCCTGTGGCACCCGGGCTCGCTGTACGAGCCGTTCCTGTCGGGGCTGGAGCGGGAAGGGGCGGCGACGGCGGCGCGGCCGTAGTACGCGCTCTACCGACCATCGACTACCGACTATCGACTACCGACTACCTGTCGGCATCGCGATGCCGACGGGTAGTGCGTAGCGAGTGTTGGTAGTGCGTAGCGAGTAGTGGTAGCAGTAGTGGGTAGCGAGTAGCGGCGGTGTGTCGGAACCGGGGACCCTACCGCGTCAACGCGTACCACCCCACGTACAGCCAGCTCAGCACCCCGTGCACGATCGCCCAGAGGATCGACTGGTGCTGGCTCCACGAGATCGCGATCGCGAGGGCGCTGCCGAAGCCGATCCCCGACTTCGCCACCTTCGTCACGTGCACGCGCGCGCTCTCGCGTCCGCGCGGGCGCCCCTCCCGCACCTCGCCGGTGTAGGCGTCGTCCGACATTCGATCAGCGCTCCTCGCCGAACCGCCGCCCGAGCACGACCCGGAGCGAGCGCGGCTCGCCCGGAGTCAGGAATCGCTCGAGCGCGCCGCCGGCGCTCTGGTTGAGGTTGAATGTCCCGAACGTCGCGTAGCGCTCGCCGAGCATGTTGCTCACGCGTCACCGCCCGGCGAGCGCGCGCACGCCGTCGAGCAGCCGATCGACCTCCGTCGCCGTCGTGTAGCAGGCGCACCCGATGCGCACGAGGCCGTCCGCGCCGTGGCCGAGCCGCTCGACGACCGTCGTCGCGTAGAAGTCGCCGTTCGAGACGAAGAGCCCGCGCGGCGCGAGGGCGCGCGCGATCTCGTCCGAGGTGCGCCCGGTCATGACGAAGGAGACCGTCGGCGTCCGCGGGCGGCCGGGCGGCGGGCCGAAGGCGCGCACGCCGGGGATCTCCCCGAGCCCCTCCCACAACCGCCGCGCGAGCGCCTGGCCGCGCTCGTCGAGCGCGGCGAAGGAGGCGCGCAGCCGCTCGCGCCGCGTCGCGCCGGGCGCGAGGCCCGCGAGGAAGTCCACCGCGGCGCCAGCGCCGACCATCCCCTCGTGGCTCAGCGTCCCCGTCTCGAGGCGCTCGGGCGCGGTGTCCGGCGCGGGGAGGAGCTTCGGGACGTCGAGCCGCTCGACGAGGGCGCGCCGGCCGTACAGGATCCCGATGTGCGGGCCGTAGAACTTGTAGGCCGAGCAGGCGAGGAAGTCGCAGTCGAGCGCGCGCACGTCGGCGAGCACGTGCGGCGCGTAGTGCACGGCGTCGACGAAGACGAGCGCACCCGCCTCGTGCGCGAGCCGCGCGACGCGTGCGACGTCGGTGACGGTACCGATCGCGTTCGATGCGGCGCCGACGGCGACGAGGCGCGTGCGGGGGCCGAGCAGGCGCGCGAGGTCCTCGAGGTCGAGCTCACCGGTCTCCGGGACCATGCGGGCGACGCGGATCGTGACCCCCCGCTCGCGCTCGAGCGCGCGCCACGGCGCGACGTTCGCCTGGTGGTCGAGCTCCGTGACGACGACCTCGTCCCCCGCTCCCCACCCGCGCCCGAGCGCGCGCGCGAGGTGGAAGGTGAGCGTCGTCATGTTCTGCCCGAAGGCGATCTCGTCTGGCGAGGCGCCGACGAAGTCGGCGAGCGCGGCGCGCGCCCCGGCGATCGCCTCGTCGGTCTCGACGCTCGTCGGATAGACCCAGTGCGTGTTCGCGTTGTGGTGGAAGAGGTAGTCGCCCATCGCCTCGACGACACCGCGTGGCACCTGCGTGCCGCCGGGTCCGTCGAAGTAGGCGACCGGCGCGCCCTCGTGCACCCGCTCGAGGGCGGGGAAGGCGGCGCGGATCTGTTCCACGCTCGCGACCGCGTTCGGGGTGGCACTCGGCGCTCGGCGCTCGGCGCTCGGCGTCGTCTCCTCGCGCCGCTCTCGTCCTTCTTCCCTGACTCTCATATCTCCACTCCCGCCCATTGCTCGATGACCTTCACCGCCTCCACGTGGTCCGCCTCCTCGCCGAGCGCGTGGTGCGCGACGCGTATCAGCTCCGCGCCGAGCTGCAGCATCGGGGCCGGCACGCGCTGCTCGCGCGCGACCGCGGCGGCGATCCCGACGTCCTTGTCGAGGAGCGCGAGGCGGAAGGTGCGCGGGAAGGCGCGCGTCAGCACGCGCTCCGGAAACAGGTTCATCGACGCATTCGAGCGTCCGCTCGAGGCGTTGATGACGTCGAGGGCGACGTCGGGCGCGACGCCGGCGCGCCGCAGCGCGGCGAGCCCCTCGCCCGTGGCCCAGATGCCGATCGCGAGGAGGGCGTTGTTCACCGCCTTCAGCGCGTCCCCCGCGCCGACCGGGCCGCACTGCACGATCTTCGTCCCGAACGACGCGAGCACGGGGCGCACGCGCTCGAGCACGGCGGGGTCGCCGCCGACCATGACGGTGAGCGTCCCCTGCTCGGCGCCGGACACGCCGCCGCTGACGGGCGCATCGAGAAAGGCGACGTCGCGCTCGGCGAGACGCGCGGCGATCGCGCGCGAGGTCGGCGGGTCGCCGGAGGTGCAGTCGACGAGCGTCGCGCCGCGCTCGAGCCCGGCGAGGAGCCCCGTCTCGCCGTCGAGGAGTCCGGCGACGTCGGCCGAGGTCGGGAGGCAGGTGACGACGACGGCTGCGCCGCGCGCGGCTTCGGCGGGGGTGGCGGCGACGCGCGCGGCGTTCGCGCCGGCGAAGGCGTCGGCGGTGGTGCGCGTGCGGTTCCAGACGGTGAGCTCGACGCCGGGGGCGGCGGCCAGGCGGCTCGCCATCGGCCGCCCGATGGCGCCGAGGCCGAGGAATGCGACGCGGGTCATCTCTCTCCGGGTGAGGAACCCGTAAGGTCGCGGGCGCGGGAGGGGGCGTCAACGGAGACGTCGGGGCGCTCGGCGCTCGGCGCTGCGGGGCATCTCGGACCGGACGCTTCCTCGCGGATCGGCCGGCACTCACGACGAAGGGTGACTCGATGAGACGGATGGAACGGATCAGACTGTGATCTGTTCCTCTGCGTGGAAGACTCCTCCTGGCGGTGCTCTTCGAGTGACTTGGGGGGTGTGCCCGGCGGGATCGCGGCGCCGGGGCGGGTTGCCCGGAATGCGGGGCAGTTCCCCCCAATTCAGTCCGGGCTCGTCGAGCGACGGACCCGCCCGACCAATGCCGAGCACCGTCTGATCCGCTCCATCCGTCTCATCGTGTCGAACTTCGTCGTGAATGCCTGCCCGAGCAGCCGTTCACGAGCATCGAGCCGTGGCCGCGCACCGGAGTCGGTCGTCATCAGTGAGCCGGCAGGCGCACTTTCGCACTCCACCCGCTCGCCCATGCCCCTTCTCGAGTCGTTGCTTCCGGTCCTCCAGGCGTTCCGCGGCGCGGGTGAGCCGGCCGTGACGGAGATGCTGCCGCGAGCGATGCTTCCCGCGGGGATGGCGATCGGCATCGTGGTCGCGATGCTCTGGCTGGCGCGGACGGCGCGGAAGGGGCTGGGGTCCGCGCCGGCGCAGAGCGGCGGCGAGGCGACGAGCGCCGCGCTGCTCCTCGTCCTCGCGCAGCGGGAGCGCGAGCTCGCCGCCGGCGGGGGCGCGACGCGATTCGGGACGCAGCGCCACGTCGCGACGCCGACCACCACGGACGCGGTCGAGCCGACGGATGCCGCGGCGCGCTATGGCGGCCCCGTGCACTGCCCGGCGTGCGGCGCGCAGCTCGGCGTCGCCGGCCCGGCGCTCCGCTACGTCACCCGCTGCCCCGCCTGCGCGCGCTGGATCGCGTCGCGCGTGGAAGGCGAGCGCGTGATCGTCGAGGCCAGAAAGGGGTAGCCGCCGGCACCCCGCGCCCGTCCGCGCGGCTAGCTTTCCGCACATGACGACGACGCTTCGGATCGGCGGGATGACGAGCGTGCACGCCGCGCGGGCGCTGTTCACCGCGCTCGCCGCCGTCGAGGGGATCGACCGCGCCGACGTGAAGGTCGGCGAAGCGGTGATCGACCACGACGGCCGCGCGACGATCGATGCCCTGCGCGCCGTGGTCGAGGGGCTCGGCTACACCCTGCTCGCCTGGCGCGAGGAGCGGCGCGGCCTGCCGGTGCTCTGACCGGCGTCGGGAGCACCGCCGCTCGGGCCGGCCGCACAGGGCCGGCCCCCCAGAGGACGGGTGAACAGGATGAGCAGGATGCGTGGGACGCTCGGGATCTGCTCCGCGGCGGGGCGGACGCCGGCTCGCCGCGAACGAACGGTGGAGCGGGAGCTTTTCCCAATGTTCCTGATGGGTCCCGCCACGATGCTCGGTTCTCGCTCGCGGAGCGATCCGAAAGATCCCACGCATCCCCATCATCCAACACACCCTTCGTCTGTGGGGCTGCCCCATCTCTCCGCCCCTGCGCACCGAGGCCGCGTGCCACACGGAGCGAGCGCGGTGAGCATGGCCCGCCGCGCCGCACGGAGCGAGCGCCGCGAGCGACGCTCGCGGCGCTTCAAACAAGATGCGTTCAATCCGTGAGGCGAAGCCTCACGGATTGAACCAGTAGCTCGCCTTCACCAGGAGCGTGTTGTCCGGGTGCCGCTCGAAGAGCGTGCGCACGCTGCGGCGCAGGTCGAAGTCGCGGAAGGTGTCGTCGCTCGTGCGTCCCTGCGCCCAGACGAGGAAGAGCGTCGAGCCCGGGCGGTACTCCCAGCGGAGTACCGTGTTCGACCGGAACTGCTTGTAGTCGAAGCCCCCCGGGTCGGTCGTCGCGAACGCGGCGAAGCGGTCCTCGTAGCGCGAGGCGCGGGGGCGCACCACCTCGCGCACGTCGGAGTACTCGCCCGTCGTCACGAACGGCTGGCCGTAGAACTGGATCGAGAGCGTCGGCGAGACCGTGAAGTCGAGACGCGTCGTCAGCGACGCCGTGCGCTGCTCGAGGCGTGCCATCGTGTAGCGCTCCGCGTCCTCGAGCACGTAGGTCCCGTAGTACTGCGTGTCGTCGTCGTTCAGCGAGAGCGATCCGTTCACCTGCCCCTGGAGCCGGCTGGC
>DASUSM010000207.1:0-11127 GCA_036375115.1 Gemmatimonadaceae bacterium
CCGATCCCGACGCCGTCGGAGTTGCGCATCGCCTCGCGCAGGAGGGCGTAGGCCTTCTCGCCCCCCTTCGTCGGGACGAGGAAGTACGGCGTCTCGAAGAAGCGCGGGTCGATCTCCTCCGCCTTCACGAAGTCGCAGATCTCGAGCGTCTTCTGCGTGGCGAGCGCGGCCGCCCTGAAGTCGTCGTCGGTGAGGACGACGAACTTCCCCTTCTCGTACTCGTATCCCTTGACGATCTCGCTCCACGAGACCGTCTCCCCCGTCTTCTTCGACGTCCGCTCGTAGCCGACGGGCGAGAGGTCCTCGGCGTGGAGGAGGCGGAAGGAGATGTGGTCGGAGCGGACCGCGGAGCGCATCTCGACCGGGATGTTGACGAGTCCGAAGCTGATCGCGCCTTTCCAGATCGTCGCCATGAGTCCGCCGGGGTCGAGGTTGAACCGCGCTGCGTCGGGGGTGTGCAAGGAAGCAAGACCGATGCCGCGCGTGGAAAACAATAAATGTGATACGGCGGACTCGGCGGCTACGGAATCGACGGCCGCTCGGGCGGGCTCGGCTGGCGAGAAGAGCCGCTCGGGCCGGCATCGACGAAAAAGGGAATCGGATGCATCCGATCCATCGGATGCATCCGGTTCCTCCTGCGTACGACTCGGACGGCGCACGCCGGAGCCCCGTCGCGGCGGGGCCTGATGAATCGATTGGAGGTACCTGAACGGCCTCGTGCGCCGGCGCGAGGCGGCGTGAGCGAAGCAGTTCCCCCACAGCATCCACGGCTCGTGGCGCAACGCACCCGACCCGCGCACGGCACCTTGCTCCGCGGATCTCCGCGCCTCCGCGTGAAACACACAGCAAAAAGGCGAAGTCGTCCCACCGACGAGCCCCGCCAGGCGCACCGGCCTCGCCGCCCCGCCGAGCGCCGAGCGCCGAGTGCCGAGCGCCGAGCCCCGGCCGCCCGTGACCTCCCCGCCCTCCACGCGTGATACGTTTCAGGGGTATCCGCACCCCCGGCGCGGACAACGAATCGCGGCGTTCGCGCGTTTTCCTCCCGTCGGCCGGCCGGCGCGCGGAGGGTGGGCGCGCGGGGTGCACGGCGGGACCGGACCACAACGGGAAGGCGATGACGGAAGGAACGAGAGCGGGCGGAACGGCGGCACGGGTGAACGCGAAGGCGCGGCGGGGCGTGGGGCTCGTGCTCGCCGCCGCGCTCCTCGCGGCGTGCGGCAGCGGCAACGGGCAGACGCCGCAGAACGGCGGGCGCGGCGCCGGCGGCGAGCGGCCGCCGACCCCCGTCGGCGTCGCGAAGGCGGAGCTCGGCACCGCCGAGCGCACCACCTCGGCCACCGGGACCGTCGAGGCGATCCGCACCGTCCTCGTGAACGCGCAGCTCGCCGGCACGGTGCTCCGCATCTACGCGGAAGAGGGGGACACGGTGCGCGCCGGCGCCGTCCTCGCGCGGCTCGACGCGCGCGAGCTCGAGGCGCAGCTCCGCAGCGCGGAGGCGGCGCTCGAGGTCGCGAGCCGCGCCGCCGAGCGCGCCGAGACGCTGCACGCCGAGCGGATCATCACGGCGGCGGAGTACGAGCGCGACCGCGCCGCCTACGTCGCCGCGCTCGCCACGCGCGACCAGCTCCGCACGCGGCTCGGCTACGCCACCGTGCGCGCGCCGATCTCCGGCGTCGTCATCCAGCAGCGCATCGAGGCCGGCGGCGCGGTCGGCGTGCAGACGCCGATGTTCACCGTCGCCGACATCTCGACGCTCGTCGTCCTCGCCCCCGTCTCCGAGCTCCACGTCGCCTCGCTCGACCCGGGCGACCCGGTGGACGTCGCGCTCGACGCGCTCGCCGGCCGCGTCCTCACGGGGCACATCCGCCGCGTCTTTCCCTCCGCCGACACCGTGACGCGGCTCGTCCCCGTCGAGGTCGCGCTCACCGGCACGGCGGCGCGCGAGGCGCTCCCCGGCTTCCTCGCGCGCGTCACCTTCCACCTCGATCCGCGCACGGGGGTGCTGATGGTGCCCGCCGGCGCCGTCGTCGAGGATGCAGGGGGCGCGGCGGTCTTCGTCGTGCGCGACGGGCGCGCCAGCCGCCGCCGCGTCGAGCGCGGCGGGACGTTCGAGGGACGCGTCGAGATCGTGGACGGCCTCTTCGCCGGCGAGACGGTCGTCGTCGCCGGCGCGGCGGAGCTGCGCGACGGCGCCGCCGTGCGCGTCGTCGAGGAGCCATCGCTCCCGACCGACGCGGCGACGGGCGCCGCGAATGGCGAGGTCCGCACGAGCGACCGCAGCGCGGCCGGAGGCGCCGCCGCGGGGACGGCGGAGGCGCGATGAGCGCGACGGACGACCGCACGTCCGGTCGACCGGACGAGCGCACGTCCGGCCGGCCGGACGACGTCATGGACGACGAGGGTCCGCGCACCGTGCTCGCTCCCGCGCCGCACCGGCGCGGCATCGCGAGCTGGTCCATCGACCGCCCGATCGGGACGATGATGCTGACGTCGGTCGTCATCGTCCTCGGCGTCCTCTTCCTCGGGCGCCTCCCCGTGGATCTCCTGCCTCGCATCATCTACCCGCAGATCCGCGTCGGCGTGAACAACCCCGGCGTCGAGCCGGGCGTGATGGAGGAGACCGTCGCCAAGCCGCTCGAGGCGGCGCTCTCGACGACGGAGAACCTCGTCCTCATGCAGACCGACGTGCAGGAGGGGCGCGTCGGCGTCGAGCTGCACTTCTCCTACGGGACGAACATCGACTTCGCCCTCCAGGACGCCTCGACGAACCTCGACCGCGCGCGCTCGCAACTCCCCGAGGAGGCCGACCCGCCGACGATCGGGAAGTCGGACCCCTCGCAGATCGCCGTCTACGAGGTCGCCTTCTCCTCGCCGACGCGCGACCTCATCTCGCTGCGCACGTGGGTCGAGGACCGCCTCCGCCCGCAGCTCCTCACCGTCGGCGGCGTCGCCTCGGTGGATGTCTCGGGCGGGCTCGTGCGCGAGGTCCAGGTCGTCCTCGACCAGGAGCGGCTGCGCGCCTACGGGATCAGCGTCCAGCAGATCATCGGCGCGCTCCGCGCCTCGAACCAGGATGTCGCCGCGGGGCTCATCGGCTCCGAGGAGCGCGAGATCGTCGGCAAGACGGCCGGCAAGTTCCGCAGCGTGGACGACATCCGCTCCGTCCTCCTCGACATCGGCGGCGGACGGCGCGTCCCGTTGACCGAGGTCGCGCGCGTCTCCGACACGCACCAGGAGCAGCGGCTCTGGGCGCGCCTCGACGGCGTCCCCGCGGTGAAGCTCTCGATCCGCAAGCAGCCCGACGCGAACACCGTCTCCGTCGCCGATGGCGTGGACGCGCGGCTCTCCTCGCTCGCCGGGTCGAACTTCGTCCCGCGCGACATCCAGTTCCAGGTCATCCAGAACCAGGCGTCGTTCATCCGCAACTCGGTGAACTCGGTGCGCAACTCGGCGCTCCTCGGCGCCGTGCTCGCGATGATCGTCGTCGTCCTCTTTCTCCAGTCGCTGCGCAAGACGATGGTCATCGGCTTCGCGATCCCCTTCGCGATCCTCGCGACCTTCGTCCTGATGGGGCTCGCCGACCTGACGCTGAACATCATGTCGCTCGGCGGGCTCGCGCTCGGCGTCGGGATGCTCGTGGACAACTCCATCGTGATGCTCGAGAACATCTTCCGGAAGCGCGACGAGGAGGGGTTCGACGACCCGGTGGAGGCGGCGAAGGAGGGGGCGGGGGAGGTGACGAGCGCCGTCACCGCATCCACGACGACGAACCTCGCCGCGGTGCTCCCCTTCCTCCTCGTGAGCGGGCTCGCCGCGCTGATCTTCAAGGAGCTGATCCTCACCATCTCCTTCGCGATCCTCGCCTCGCTCGTCGTCGCGCTGACGCTCGTCCCGATGCTCGCCGCGCAGCTCGCCCGCGTGCGCTTCACGAGCGGGCTCTCGGGGCTCCGCCCGATGCGCGTCTTCAACCTCGGGATGGACCGCGCGCGCCGCGGGTACCGCCGCGTCGGGCGCCGCGCGCTCCGCTGGCGCTGGCCGGTGCTCGGCGCCGCCGTCGCCGCGCTCCTCCTCTCCGTCTTCCTCACGCGCGGGCTCGGCACGCAGTTCCTCCCGCAGGTGGACGACGGCGGCGTCGGCGTCTACGTCCGCATCCCGCCCGGCGGCACCCCCGAGCAGACCAACGCGGTGACGCTCGAGCTCGAGCGCATGGTGCGCGAGATGCCGCACGTCCAGCACGTCTTCACGACGGCGGGCGGCTTCCTCTTCGGCGGCTCGACGGCGAACCGCTCGGGGCGCGGCTCGATGGACATCCGCCTGGCCCCGCCCTCCGAGCGCGAGATGAGCGCCGACGAGTGGGTGGGCGCGCTCCAGGCGAAGATCGACGAGCGCGGCTTCCCGGGGACGCGCGTCTTCGTCCGCCCGCCGCGCATCCGCGGGCTGCGCACCTCCTTCTCGGGCTCCGACGTCGCCGTCAGCGTCACCGGCGAGGACCTCGCGGTGCTGCGCCGCCTCTCGGAGGAGGTCGCGCTCCGGCTGCGCGGGATTCCGGGGCTCGAGAACATCGAGCCCTCGACCGACGAGGCGAGCCCGCAGCTCTCGATCCGCCTCGACCGCGAGCGCGCCGGGCAGCTCGGCCTCGACGTCGCCCAGGTCGGGCAGACGCTGCGCACCGCGCTCGACGGCACGGTGGCGACGCAGTACGCCGAGGGGAACCGCGAGTACGACGTGCGCGTGATGCTCCCGCGCGACCGCTTCACGAGCGCCGAGCACCTCGGCGACGTCGCCCTCTTCCCGGGCGGCGGCGGACGCTCCCCGGTCTACCTGCGCGACGTCGCGACGGTGACGACGACGCTCGGCCCGACGGAGATCGACCGCGAGAACCAGACGCGCCTCGTGCGCATGAGCGGCGACGTCATCACCGAGATCGCCTCCGTCGGCGAGGTGAGCGACTCGGTGCGCGCGCGCCTCGCCGGCCTCGAGCTCCCCGAGGGGTACGGGATCATCCTCGGCGGCGAGGAGGAGGCGATCGACGAGAACAACCGGCAGCTCACGATCGTCATGCTGCTCGCCGTCTTCCTCGTCTTCGTCGTGCTCGCGCTCCAGTACGAGAGCCTCGTCGACCCGCTCGTCATCATCCTCGCGATCCCGCTCTCGCTGATCGGCGTCGGCCTCGCCCTCCGCCTGACGGGGACGCCGCTCAGCGCCCCGGTGCTGCTCGGCGTGATCCTCCTCGCGGGGATCGTCGTGAACAACGCCATCCTCCTCGTCGAGTACGTCGAGGAGTACCGCCACCGCGGCGCGTCGCTCGAGGAGGCGCTGGTGGACGCCGGCGCGGTGCGCCTCCGCCCGATCCTCATGACGACGATGACGACGCTGCTCGGAATGCTCCCGCTCGCGCTCGGCCTCGGCGAGGGCTCGGAGCTGATGCAGCCGCTCGCCATCGCCGTCATCGGCGGCCTCTCGGTCTCGACGCTGCTCACCCTCTTCGTCGTCCCCTCCGCCTACCTCGTCGCGCAGCGCGGCTCGGCGCGGCTGAAGGAATGGCTCACGGGAACGCGGGAGGCCGGGGCCGGGGCACCGCGGCCGGCGGAGGTTCCGGGGGACTGACGAGGCCCTGCTGAAACGGCTCGGGGAGCAGGGACAGGGTCGGGGTCAGGGTCAGGGAGCGCCACGCCTGACCCTGTCCCTGGCCCCGACCCTGCCCCCTGAGCCGTTCAGTAATTCCTCATTTCACCGCGATCTCTCCCCTCCCGGTGAGCTCGGCGACGAGGTTTCGCAGTGCCACCTGCCACGTCAGCGGCTGGCCCGGCAGGTTCTCGCGGCGCGCCGTGCGGATCGCCTCGACGTCCTCGTCGGAGATCAGCGCCTGCGCGCCGAGCCCGCTCATGAGGAGCCCCGTCCGCCGCGCGACGAGCCCCTCGGCGCCGATGCGGATCGCCAGCCCGGTCGAGTCCATCAGCGCGCCGGTGATCTGGAGGACGCTCACCGGCGCGTCCACCGCGGTGAGCCAGGGGAGCCCGACGACGTGGTTCGTGCCGAGCTCGATCTCCTTGCTCCCGCGGATGTTCGCCTGGTAGGGCCAGTACTGGCCGACCTCGAGCGTGAGGACGAGCGCGCGCGACGCGCCGGCGTCGGCGAGGGCGCCCTGCTCCCACGCCACCCACTCCGGCGACGGGCGGCCGACGGCGAGCCGCATCCGGTTGCGGTCGGAGCCGAGGAAGCCGCCCGGGCGCGCGCCGGAGACGCCGCCCTCCTCCGCGCACTCCTCGCCCACGCCGTCGGTGGCGCAGCCGAACTGCACGTCGGGCGGCGTCCCCTGCGGCGGCCACGCGGTGATCCGCGTCGTCACGCCGAGCGAGTCGAGGTACGCGTTCATGTCGCGCAGGAGCGCGGCGACGGGGGAGGCGGGGCCGCCCTCGGGATCGAAGATCGGCGACTGCGCGCCGCCGCGCTGGTAGACGACCGGCACGTGCGCGATGCGGCCGGCGTCGGCGGAGACGGACTGCCCGGCGTAGTACGGCGCGCGCTCGAGATGCGCGTCGCCGACGCCGCTGCGGAAGGTGGAGCCGGTGGCGCAGGCGCCGAGGACGGCGGGGAGCGCGAGCGCGAGGGTCGCGAGACGAGACGTGGACATGGGGAAGTCGGAGGGGTGCCGCGGGTGAGGCGCGAGCGGGAGGCGAGGGGCGCGCGCTGGCGTGCGCGCGTTCCCGACCCCAGCTTTCCCGGAACGCCGGCTTCGGCGCGGCGCCGGACGCCGGTGCGCCGCTCAATGATGGCGTGGAACGCGCGCGCGGGCCACGGGAGGGGGTGACGGCGGGGCGGGGCGCCGCGTCGGGCTGCAACCGGACGCCGATCCATCTCGTAGTGACCCGCATGCAACAGCCAGCCGCACAGACCACGACCCCCGCGCCGCCCGCGCCCCCCGGCCCCCCGACGCCCGTCTCGGTCGTCGTCGGCGGCGGTCAGGCGACGACGATCTCCGGCCTCCCGATCCCGGTCACGCGCGAGGAGGTCGCCGCACTCCGCGCCCGGCGCGGGGAGCTGTCGAGCCAGCTCATCTCCGCGACCAACCGGCGCGACGAGCTCGCCGAGCAGATGCTCGAGTCGGTCGGCGCGGCGCGCGAGGGGATCGAGCAGCGCATCCGGCTCCTCGACCAGCGCATCCTCCAGCTCGAGGCGGACATCGCCGAGACGGGGCAGCAGCTCACCGCGTCGGGCGCGGCGCTGACGACGTCGTCGCGCCAGGCGGACGTCCCCTTCGGCGAGTTCTCCTCCGGCCAGCTCACGGGGATCTCGATCGTCTTCATCCTCTTCGTCCTCGCCCCGATCATCGTGACGCTCGGGCTCCGGATGCTCCGCCGGCCGTCGGCGCCGCCGCACATCCCCGCGCTCGACGTGATGGCGTCGCGCATGGAGCGGCTCGAGCACGCGATGGATGCGGTCGCCGTCGAGGTCGAGCGCATCTCCGAGGGGCAGCGCTTCGTCACGCGCCTCCTCGGTGAGGGGCAGCGGCCGGCGGAGCCGGTGCGCATCGCCGAGGGCGCGGCGCAGCGGGTGAAGCGCGACTGACCCGTCGTCAGGCGGGGCCGCGGCGCACGCCGCGGGAGCGGATCCGGGCCCGGTCGCTTGACCGGACGTCGCGGGCGGGACAAGGTTGGGCGCTCCCCGCAACCACCTTCCCCCGGGACCCGGATCCATGCTCGCCTATCCGCTCGACCTGCGGTTCAAGATCATCGCCATCGCCCAGCAGATCGCCGTCCGCGACGCGGGCGGGCGGCTGCTCTACTACGTCAAGCAGAAGGCGTTCAAGCTGAAGGAGGCGGTCACCGTCTTCGCCGACGAGGGGCAGCGCACGCCGCTCTACCGCATCGCCGCCGACCGGGTGATCGACATCTCGGCGCAGTACCACATCACGAGCGAGGCGGGTCGCACGCTCGGCGTCCTCCAGCGCCGCGGGATGCGCTCGTTCTGGCGCGCGCACTACGAGGTCCACCGCGACTCCCGTCCGCTCTTCCTCATCCGCGAGGAGGATCCGTGGGTGAAGGTGATCGACGGCTTCATCGGCCAGATCCCGATCATCGGGATGTTCACCGGCTACCTCCTCCACCCGGCGTACGCGGTGACGCGGATGGACGGCGGCGACAAGATCCTCCGCGCGGTGAAGCGGCCGGCCCTCTTCGAGGGGCGCTACGAGATCGAGCAGACGGACACGCTCGCCGACGACGAGGAGGAGGTCGCCGTCCTCGCGATCCTCATGATGCTCCTCCTCGAGCGCGCGCGGGGCTAGCCGCCGGCGACCGCGCCCCAGTTGAAGACGCGCGGCACCTTGCAGCCGCCGATCTCGGCGGGGCGGAACCTCCAGCGCGAGACCGCGTGCCTGACGCTCGCCGTCAGCTTCGGGTGGGTCGAGCGGACGACGCGGAAGCTCCGCATGTCGGCGCGGCCGAGCGTGTCCACGAGGACCTTGATCCGCACCTCGGCGCGGCCGTCGCGGCCGACCACGCCGCGCGGCAGGCGTCGCGGGATCGGCGGCGGGTCGTAGGCGATCGGCTCGGGGACGCGCTCGACGTCGAGCTCCGGCGCCGCGACCGCGCGGCGCACCCACTCCGAGCAGCTCACCGTGTTCGTCGCGGGTGCGGCGCGGACGCCGACGTCGCGCGCCCCGCCGCTGGCGCAGGCGGCGAGCACGAGCGCGGCGGCGGGGAGTGCGGCGGGGAGAAGGAAGCGGGCTGCCGTCGTGGCTGATCGCATGGGTCTCGTCGAGTGGGGCGCCGCCGTGCGCGGGCGCGCAGGGCGGCGGATGGGCTTCTCCTGCAACGAGCGGAATCGCGGGCGCGTCACAGCGGCGCGTCGTCGCCCCCGCTCCAGGGAGGCCTCGCCGCGCGTTCGGCCGCCCGGCGAGCCCGGAACGGGGACTGGCTCGTCCTCGGGGAGACCCGCACGACCCGTCGGCGCTCGCCCCATTGCCTCGCGACCCGCGAGGCGTGAGACTGCGAAAGCCCCGATTCCGTCAGGTATCCGATGAGCGAGACCACGACCGCCCCCACCTCCGTGCCCGCCGCGGCGGCCCGCCCGCATCTCGCGGCGCCGGACGTCAATCCGTCGTTCACGAAGAGCGTCTTCCTCGGCGAGATCCGCGAGGAGCTCGTCTTCCCCTTCCCGACGCTCAGCGCCGAGGAGCGCGAGTCGCTCGACGCGATCCTCGGCACCTTCCGGGCGTGGGCCGCCGAGCACGTGGACGCGAAGAAGCACGACCACGACGCGAAGTTCGCCGACGGGGTGCGCGAGGGGTTCCACGAGCTCGGCATGATGGGCGTGAGCATCCCCGAGGAGTACGGCGGCTTCGGCGCGCCGGCGCGCGTCTACAACCGCGTGTTCGGCGAGATCGGCGCGACCGACCCGTCGCTCGGCGTCTACTTCGGCGCGCACCAGTCCATCGGCTGCAAGGGGATCGTCCTCTTCGGCACCGAGGAGCAGAAGCGGAAGTACCTCCCGCGCTGCGCGACCGGGGAGCTCGTCGCCGCCTTCTGCCTGACGGAGCCCGGCTCCGGCTCCGACGCGCAGGCGATGCAGGCGATGGCGCTGCCGAGCGCGGACGGCTCGCACTACGTGCTGAACGGGACGAAGATCTGGATCTCGAACGCCGGCTACTCCGACCTCCTGACCGTCTTCGCGAAGGTCCCCGTCGAGGCCGACGGGAAGCGCAAGGAGCGCGTGACGGCGTTCATCGTGGATGCGCACGCCGAAGGGGTCCGGCTCGGGAAGCTCGAGGAGAAGATGGGGATCAAGGCGTCGGACACGCGCGCCATCTTCTTCGAGAACGTGACGGTCCCCGCCGAGGACCGGCTCGGCGACGTGGGGCAGGGGTTCCGCATCGCGCTCGAGGTCCTCAACTCGGGACGGCTCGGACTCGCCGCCGGCTCGGCGCGCGGCACGCGGCGCATGATGAAGGAGGCGATCGCGCACGCGCGGCAGCGCGAGCAGTTCGGCCGGCCGATCGGCTCGTTCGAGATGATCCAGAAGAAGATCGCGCTCCTCGCCGCGGAGTGCTACGCGGCCGACTCCGCGGTGATGCTCACCGCGGGGATGGTGGACCGCGGCGGCGTCGACTACTCGCTCGAGACGGCGGCGTGCAAGATCTTCGCGTCGGAGCTCGCCTTCCGCGCGGCGAACGAGGCGCTCCAGATCGCCGGCGGGATCGGCTACTCGAAGGAGTACCCGTACGAACAGGCGGTGCGTGACTCGCGCATCAACCTGATCTTCGAGGGGACGAACGAGATCCTCCGCGCGCTCGTCGCCCTGATGGGGATGCAGCAGCCGGGCGAGCGCCTGAAGGCGCTCGGCAAGGCGTTCCGGGACCCGATCGGCTCGTTCGGCGCGATCGGCTCGTATCTCGCCGGCCGCGCGAAGCGCACGGTGACGAAGCCGGCGTTCACGAAGGTGCACCCGTCGCTCCAGCGCGAGGCGGAGCTCGTCACGCGTCTCGTCCACGACCTCGGCCTCGCCGTCGAGGACGCGATCCGCGAGCACGGGAAGGGGATCATCGAGCGGCAGTTCCTCCAGGAGCGGATGGCGAACGCGGCGATCGACATCTACCTCGCCACCGCCGTCCTCTCGCGCACGACGTGGGAGCTCGAGCGCCGCGGCGAGGAGGGGGCGAAGGAGCACGTCGACTGCGCCCGCATCTTCGTCCCGATGGCCTGGCGCCGCGCCCGCCGCAGCATCCGCGGGCTGAAGCAGAACCAGGACGCGCGGCTGTCGGCGGTGGCGACGCGGGCGCTGGAGACCGGCGAGCTGGCGCCGGAGGCGGTGACGGACGCGTAGGGGGCGGTGGTGAGGGTGGTAGTGACAGTGGCGGTGGCGGTGGTGGCGACAGCAACAGTGGCAGTGGTAGTGACAGTGAGTGGGTGCGTACGGCGAAAGGGGAGGCCATCCCGCGCGGGAGGCCTCCCCTTCCTCGTCGAACCCTTCCGTACGCCGAGCGCCGAGCGCCGAGCGCCGAGCGCCGAGTGCCGAGCGCCGAGTGCCGAGCGCCGAGCGCCGAGCGCCGCCCTATCTCACCACCCCATCCGCGATCGCAGCGACGTGACGTGCGCGGTATGGTGCCGGCCGTGCCAGGCGTACATC
>DASUSM010000208.1:0-15507 GCA_036375115.1 Gemmatimonadaceae bacterium
GCCCGCGACCACGAAGCGTCCCGCCGCCGCTGCCGCGGCGACCGGGACGGCGATCCACGCCGGGACGACGATGCGACCGAATCTCGCGCGCATCTTCGAGCGCTGCTGCAGCATCGTCAGCGTCGACGCGGCGTCCGGGCAGGTCGTCGCGAGGCACGATGCGACGGGCGATCAGTTCGTCTTCGTCGCGCCGCGGCGTCCGTCCCTCGGCAGGGCGCTCGGAGGACGCGCCCTGTCCGTCGGCGGACGCTACCGTCCGGGCCAGGTCGTCTATCGTTCCCTCGACGGCACCGCGGCCGCCACGACGCTGTATCCGGTCTCGGACAGCGAGACCGACGAGATCGGCAAGAGCAGCCGGAAGATGAGAACGGAGGTCGTCGTCTCGGCGGATGGCTCGCTGAAGGCGAAGACGCGCACGTGGACGTCGGAGGCGCTCGTGGGGTTCACCGGCGGCGTGGTCGTCGCCCTCACCGACAAGGACGGCAAGCTCCTCCACTTCACGAAGGTCCGGAAGTACGGGGTCAACGGCACCGCGGTGCCGGGTGCGCCGAGCAGCAAGACCGTCGCATGGGACGAGACGGTGCCCGCCGCCGTGATGAATCAGTTCTCCGGGATCGCGATCGTGCACCGCTACGAGCCGACTCCTCGGTGGCTCGAGACGCAGGAGGACGTCGTCGAGTTCGCGAAGTACGTGAAGGACGCCTACGACACGATCTCCAAGATCCTCGCCTGCTACGAGGAGCTGTTCCCGGACGAGGAGAGCACGGAGCCTGGCGCTCCGCCGCCCCCCCCGGGAACGCAGGGAACGACCCCGCCGGCGCCGGCGGCGTGCAGCGACCTGCTCGAGACCACGCCCGCGCCGGGCCAGCCGGACTGACGACGCATCGGCGGGGCGCCGACGCGGGCGTCCCGTCGCGGCTTCACCCGAGGGAGGAGGTGGCAGGATGCGACTCGTCCGCATGCTCGCGGGTCCGGCGCTCGCCGTGCTCGCCGCGTCGCTGCTCGCACCGGGGTTCGCCCCGGCGCTCGGCGCCCAGATCTCGCGGCCGGGCGGACGCCCCGGCGGACGCCCGCCGCTCGTGACGCCGCGCACGACGACCGCCGACAGCGCGGCACGCACGCTCGCGGCGGAGACGCGGCTCGTGCAGCCGCTCGACTGCCCGCTCGCCATCGCCGCGTGGTGGCGCGAGCACGGGCGCGGCGGCCGCATCGCCTGCGCCGCCGATCCGACGCGCCCGGCGGTGCTGCTCGTGCACGGGCTCCATCAGGACATGCGCTCGTGGACGGCGCCGTCCTACTCCGACTACGCCTACGACCTCCGGGACGACCCGTCGCGGCGCCGCGTCGGCGACACGCACCAGGAGCCCGGCATCGGGATCTACAAGGTGGGTGCGTCGCCGTGGCTCTTCGGCGATGATCGCGAGGGGTGGGACGACCGGACGAACTGGTTCGACTTCCTCCGGGAGCAGGGCTTCACCGTGGCCACGTGGGGTCAGCCGGGGCTCCGCTTCGAGGAGGCGGTCCCCTCGGCGCTCGCCGCGTTCGACTCCCTGCTCGCGCACACCGCCGCGCGCAGTCCGGGTGCGCCGCCGCGTGTCGCGCTGATCGGCCATTCGCGCGGCGGGCTGCTCATCCGCCGCATCCTCAAGGATCGGGGGACGGTGAACCGCGTCGCCTGGGTCGTCACGCTCCACTCGCCGCACCGCGGGAGCGAGCTCGCGCGGACGCCGGGCCGCATCGTCGCCGAGGCGGTGGAACTGATCCAGTGCTGCGCGCCCGCCTCGCTGACCGCGGCGCTCCGGAGCACCCTCAAGGATGCCGTCACCGAGGCAATGCGCCCGGTCACGAAGGTCGTCTGGCTCGACGAGAACCGGGAGCTCGTCCCGGACGGCCCGCTCCTCCGCGGCCTCGCCAGCGGCGAGCGGGCCCTCCCCGGCGTGCGGTACCACACGTTCGGCGGCACCGATCCGACGATCTTCAAGCTCTATGCGTGGACCTTCGACGCCGAGTCCTCGCTGCCGCAGTACAAGTGCGAGGGCGGGTCGTGCCGGCAGTACTTCGTCTGGCGGGTGACCCCGCAGGAGCTGGGTCCGGTGTCGCCGATCCTCGACGACATCCGGGATTTCGTGCCGGAGGTGACGGAGGGGGTGGGGGCCGGGCTGGTGACGGACGCGTCGGCGCGGCTGCCCTGGTCCACGCACGAGACCACCAGGCTCAATCACGCCGCCGTCCTGTGGGACCGTCCGCTGCAGCTGAAGGTGGCGCGGCTGATCGGCGGCGCGCCTGTGCTCACCGACCGGAAGACGCGCGCCCCGCTCGCCGGACGGCGGCCGGAGTGAGCGGGCCGGCGCCGGGTCACGGCTGGCGGTGCTCCGCCCGCCCACTCGGTGCTCGCTCGCTCAGTGCTCGGCGTGATGCGGCTCGAGCACCCCGTCGCGGATCGTCATCCGCTCGAGCGACGTCAGCTCCTGCGGGATGTCGCTCGCGCGCGGCACGGTGAGCACGGTCTGCCCGAGCCCCGAGCGCGCGAGCAGCTCGAGGATCCGGTGCGCCCGCCGCGCATCGAGCTCGGCGAACGGGTCGTCGAGCAGGAAGACGGGGGCGCGTCCGACGGCGGCGCGCAGCGTCTCCGCCTCGAGCATGCGCAGTGCGATCGCCGCGGTGCGCTGCTGCCCCGCCGAACCGAAGGTGCGCAGGTCGCGCCCGGCGATCGTCAGCTCGAGGTCGTCGCGGTGCGGACCGGCGTGGGTGATCCCGCGGCGGAGGTCGTGCGGACGCCCCGACGCCAGCGCGGCGAGGAGCGCGTCGGCCACCGCGCCGCGCTCGTGCGCCGCATGCGTCGCGCCCGCGGCGGCGTCGGTACCGTCGGCGGCGCGCTGGAGGAGCGGCGTCGCGTACCGCATCCGCACCGGCGCGCGCTCGCCGATCGCCGCGCACCGCTCGGCGAAGCGCGGCGCGGCGTCGCGCACCCAGGCGACGCGCGCCGTCCACAGCGTGGCGCCGTGCTCGGCGAGCGGTGCGTCCCAGACGGCGATGCGCGCGTCGCCGCGTCCGGTCCGCGCGGCGTCGCGGAGCGCCGCGTTGCGGTGCGCGAGGGCGGCGCGGTAGCGCTGCAGCGCGAGCAGGTACGGCCGCGACGTCAGCGCGAGCGCGACGTCGAGGAAGCGCCGCCGCTCGCTCGGCGCCCCGGCGACGAGGTCGACGTCGCGCGGCGCGAACATGACCGCGGGGAGGGCGCCGAGCGCCTCGCTCATGCGAGGCGTCTCGGCGCCGTCGAGGCGCACCCGCTTGCGCTTCCCCTGCCGATCGAAGCCGACGGCGATCTCGCGGTGCGAGTCGAGCGCGACGTCGGCGGCGATGTGGAAGCCCGCCTCGCCGAACCGGACGAGGTCCGCATCGCGCGCACCGCGGACCGAGCGGAGCAGCGCGAGATAGTAGATCGCCTCGAGGAGGTTCGTCTTGCCGTGCCCGTTCTCGCCGATGACGACGAGCCCGTCGGCGGGGAGCCGGAGGTCGAGGCGCGCGATGTTGCGGAAGTCCCGAACCGTCAGGCGCTCGAGGAGAACGCGCCCGTCGGGGCCGACGCCGGAGGTCGGGCTCACGGACGGCGCGCGGGCGCCGGGCTCACTGTCCGGTGAAGCGGGGCGCGCGCTTCTCGACGAAGGCGCGCGTCCCTTCCGCCATGTCGGCCGTCGCGGCGAGGACGCCGAAGTGGCTCGCCTCGAGGACGAGCCCCGCCTCGAGTCCGGCGTCGAGCCCGCGGTCCACCGCCTCGATCGTGAGCGCGAGCGCGAGCGGTCCGTTGGCGAGCATCTGCCGGAGCATCTCCTGCGCGGCGGCGACCGCCTCGCCGTTCGGGACCACCTTGTTCACGAGCCCGATGCGGTGCGCCTCGGCGGCGTCGATCATCTCGCCGGTGAGGAGGAGCTGCAGCGCGCGACCCTTGCCGACGAGGCGCGGCAGCCGCTGGGTCCCGCCGTAGCCGGCGCAGATGCCGAGCTTCACCTCGGGCTGCCCGAACTTCGCGCCCTCGGCGGCGATCCGGATGTGGCAGGCCATCGCGAGCTCGCAGCCGCCGCCGAGGGCGAAGCCGTTCACCGCGGCGACGACGGGCTTCGGCGACGTCTCGAAGCGGCGGAAGACGGCCTGCCCCTTCGCCGCGAGCGTCTGGGCCTCGAGCGGGCTCTTCGCCGAGAGCTCGGCGATGTCGGCGCCGGCGACGAAGGCGCGTCCCGCGCCCGTGAGCACGATTCCGCCGACGTCGTCGCGCGCGCGCAGCTCCTCGATCGCCCGGCCGAGCTCCGCGATCACGGCGTCGCCGAGCGCGTTGAGCTTGTCCGGTCGATTGACGGTGAGCGTGGCGATGCGGTCGGCGACGGCGAGGGTCAGGAGCTCGTAGTCCATGGGGCGGGGACGCGGGGAGTGGAGGCGAGTCACCGGAGCACGGGTGCGGGACCAAGCTAACGGATCGGACTGGATTTTGCCCTCGGCCTCCCGCATATGCCGGAGACGCCGTGGATCCTGCGACGGGGCTCGAAGACGCGCGGCTTCCGCTACGAGCGGGTGGACGGCGCGCCGGTGCGCGACCGGCGCGCGCTCGAGCGGATCGACGCGCTGCGCATCCCTCCCGCGTGGCGCGACGTGCACATCGCGCCGGGTCCGCGCGCGGCGATCCAGGCGTGGGGATACGACGCGCGCGGCCGGAAGCAGTACCGCTACCACGGCCGCGCGATCGAGCGCGGCGAGCTGCGGAAGTTCTACCGGGTGCGGGAGATGGCGCGGGACCTTCCGCGGATCCGGGAGCGGCTCGAGCGCGACCTGCGGCGACGCGAGCCGACCCGCGAGAAGATCGCGGCGGGCGTCGTGCGCCTCATCACGGAGGGATTCTTCCGCGTCGGCGGCGAGCGCTACGCGAAGGAGAACCGCACCTTCGGCATCACGACGCTGCGGAAGTCGCACGTCGAGGTCGAGGGGGACTGCGTCGTCTTCACGTACGTCGGGAAACGGGCGAAGGACCAATGGCAGGTGGTCGTCAACCGCCGGCTCGCCGCCTTCGTCGAGGCGATGCAGCGCGTCCCGGGTCCGCGCCTCTTCCGCTATCGCGACGGCGCGGGACGCTGGCGCGACCTCACCGCGCGCGAGGTGAACGAGTACCTGCACGAGACGCTCGGCCTCCCCTACACGGCGAAGGACTTCCGAACCTGGGGCGGCACGCTGCGCCTCGCGACGGTGCTCGCGGAGATGGGTCCGGCGCGCAGCGAGCGCGAGGCGGCGCGCAACGTCGCGCTCGCGGTGCGGCTCGTCGCGGCGGAGCTCGGGAACACACCCGCGATCTGCCGGAAGTCGTACGTGCATCCGATGGTCATCGCGCGCTACGTGGACGACGCGGTGACGATCGACCACTTCCGTCGGCGCGCCGCGCGTGACCGGCCGCGGGCCCGCGGCGCGTCCGGGCACGCGCCGGAGGAGGACGCGCTCATTCGCTTCCTCGACGAGTACTTCCCGGAGCGTCGGCGCCGCACACGCACTTCCCGCGGCTCGGCGCGGGGTGCTACAATCCCGGCGTGACCGGAACCGACGCCCCGACCGCCGCCGCGCCCGACACGGCACGCCCCGCCGCGCCTCCCGCCATCGTCCGGACCGTCCGCTGGTCCGAGGCGGGCGATGCCGTCGTCATCGTGGACCAGCGGCGGCTGCCGACGGAGTACGTCGAGCGGACGCTGCGCGCCGTGGAGGAGGTGGTGGACGCGATCCGCACCCTCGCCGTGCGCGGGGCGCCGGCGATCGGTGTGGCGGCAGCGATGGGGCTCGTCGTGTCGCTCGCGCCCTTCGCGCGCGCGGACGACGACGAGGAGGCGCTGCACCGCCGCGCGATCGAGTACGCGGCGCGCATCGGCGCGGCGAGGCCGACGGCGGTGAACCTGCCGTGGGCGATGGCGCGCATGCGCGGCGTCGCCGAGCGCGCGGCGCGCGGGGCCGGCGCACCGGCGCTGCTCGCCGCGCTGCGGCGCGAGGCGGAGGCGATCCTCGCGGAGGACCGCGCGATGTGCCGGCGCATCGGCGAGCACGGGCTCGCGCTCGTCCCCGACGGCGCCCGCGTCCTCACGCACTGCAACGCGGGGGCGCTCGCCACCGCGGGGATCGGCACCGCGCTCGCGCCGGTCTATCTCGCCGCGGAAGCGGGGCGCCGCGTGCACGTGTGGGCGGACGAGACGCGGCCACTCCTCCAGGGGAGCCGGCTCACCGCGTGGGAGCTCGCGCGCGCCGGGATTCCGGTGACGGTCATCGCCGACAACATGGCGGCGAGCCTGATGCGGGCCGGGAAGGTGGACCTGTGCATCGTCGGCGCCGACCGCATCGCCGCGAACGGCGACGTAGCGAACAAGATCGGGACGTACGCGCTCGCGCTCGCCGCGCGGCACCACGGGATTCCGTTCTACGTCGCCGCGCCGGCATCGACGTTCGACGCGGCGACGCCGAGCGGCGACGCGATCGAGATCGAGTGCCGCGACCCGGACGAGGTGCGGCGCGGCTTCGGGCGGCAGACGGCGCCCGACGAGGTGGCGGTGCACAACCCCGCCTTCGACGTGACGCCGGGCGAGCTCGTCACGGCGATCGTCTCCGATCGCGGCGTGCATCGGGGACCGTACGACTTCTCACGGTGACGATGAAGCACGTCCTCGCGATCGACCAGGGTACCACCGGCAGCACGTGCCTCGTCCTCTCCGCCGCCGGCGCGGTCGTCGGGCGCGGCTACCGCGAGATCACGCAGCACTATCCGCGGCCGGGGTGGGTGGAGCACGACCCGGAGGAGATCCTCGCGCGGACGCTCGAGGCGGCGCACGACGCGATGACCTCGGCGGGCGTCGTGCCCGACGCGATCGGGATCACGAACCAGCGCGAGACCGCCGTCGTCTGGGATCGCGAGAGCGGACGCCCGTTGCACCGCGCGATCGTCTGGCAGGACCGCCGGACGGCGCCGCGGTGCGCGGAGCTCGCGCCGCGCGCGGCGGAGATCACCGCGCTGACGGGTCTCGTCGTCGACCCGTACTTCACGGCGACGAAGCTCGAGTGGCTGCTCGGCGGCGAGGGGATCCTCGACCGGCACGGCGCCTCGCGCATCGCGGTCGGGACGGTCGACAGCTGGCTCGTCTGGCGCCTCACCGCGGGGCGCGTCCACGCGACGGAACCGACGAACGCGTCGCGCACGATGCTCTACGACATCGGCGAGGGACGCTGGAGCGACCGGCTGTGCGCGCTCTTCGGCGTGCCGCTGGAGTGCCTGCCGGAGGTCCGGCCGTCCGCGGGCGACTTCGGCGAGACCGATCCCTCGCTCCTCGGCCGCGCCATCCCGATTCGCGGCGTGGCCGGGGACCAGCAGGCGGCGCTCTTCGGGCAGGGGTGCTGGCGGCCGGGGAGCGGGAAGAACACCTACGGCACGGGCGCCTTCCTCCTCCTCAACACCGGTTCGCATCGCCCCGAGGCGGGGGGCGGGCTGCTCGCGACCATCGGCTGCGATGCGGAGGGGCGTCCGGCGTACGCGCTCGAGGGGGCGATCTTCATCGCCGGCGCAGCCGTGCAGTGGCTGCGCGACGGGCTCGGCATCATCGAGGAGGCGGCGGAGACGGAGACGCTCGCGCGCGGGACCGCTTCGAACGACGGCGTGTACTTCGTCCCCGCGCTCGTCGGGCTCGGGGCGCCCGACTGGGAGCCGAACGCGCGCGGCACGATCGTCGGGATCACGCGGGGCACCACGCGGGCCCATCTCGCCCGCGCGGCGCTCGAGGCGATGGCCTACGCCACCGCCGACGTGCTCGAGGTGATGCGCGAGCGCGGCGGCGTCTCCTTCGACCGCCTGCGCGTGGACGGCGGCGCGACGACTAACGACTGGCTCATGCAGTATCAGGCGGACGTGCTCGGCGTACCGGTCGAGCGCCCGGACATGATCGAGACGACCGCGCTCGGCGCCGCGGGGCTCGCGGGGATCGCCGCCGGGGTCTGGCCCTCGGCGGACCGCTTCCTCGAGGCGCGGCACTTCACGCGCTTCTCGCCCGGCGCGGGGGCGGCCGCGGCGCGCGAGGCGCGCGGCGGCTGGCGGCGGGCGGTGCGCGCGACGCTCGCCTGGGCGCGAGACGGCGCATGAGGGCGCTCGACGTCCTCGCCCTCGACCGACTGCGCGGGGAGCTCGCGGCGTGCCGGCGGTGCCCGGTCGCGGCGGAGGTGCGTCCCGTCGTCTCGCCGGCGCGGGCCCCTCGCGCGATGCTCGTCGGGCAGGCGCCGGGGAAGAGCGAGATCTCCGACGGGCGCGCCTTCACGGGACGGGCGGGGCGCACCCTCTTCCGCTGGCTCGCGCGGGGCGGGATCGAGGAGACATGGTTCCGCGAGCACGTCTACATCGCCGCGGTCACGCGCTGCTACCCGGGTCCGCACCCCTCGGGACGGGGAGACCGCGTCCCGTCGCCGGCCGAGCGCGCGCGCTGCGGCGATTGGCTCGCGCGCGAGCTGGCGATCATCCGGCCGGCGCTCGTGCTCCCCGTCGGCCGGCTGGCGATCGACCGCGTGCTCGGCGATGCGCCGCTCGACCGGGTCGTCGGCCGCGTGCACCGCGTGCGGCTCGACGGCGTCGAGACGACCGTCGTCCCGCTCCCGCACCCCTCGGGGGCGAGCGGGTGGATCCACGCCCCGGGGCACGCCGCGCTGCTCGATGCGGCGATCGCCCGGATCGCCGAGTGCTTCGCCGCGCTGGCGGGCGAGGCGCCGGCCGCCGCGCGCCGCCGGAGCGTCGCGTGAGCGGCGTCGCTGGGCTCGGCCTGGCCCTCCAGCTCGCCGTCGCCGATCCGTGGCTCGGGACGGACAAGGTGAAGCACTTCTTCCTCGCCTTCTTCGTCCAGAGCGTCACTTACTCGACCCTCCGTGCAACCAACGTGGGGCATGAATCGTCTCTCCTCGGGTCCGGCGCGCTCGCAATGGGCGTCGGCCTGGGGAAGGAGCTGGTCGACCGGCGGCGCACCGGGCACTTCAGCCTGCGCGACCTCGCATGGGACGCGGCCGGCGTCGCGGGCGCGACGCTCCTTCTCGACCGCACGAGCCGATGAGGGCCCGGGAGCGCGCGACACTTATCCGTGATCGCGCAACACTCTATATTGTCGGCGACCGGCCACGGGTCGGCGCGACGAGGGGACGAGCGCATCACCATGTCGAGCCACCCGGAATCGACGCCGGACGAGCGGCGCCCGCGGTCGAGCGACCGCCGGTCGAATCTCGTGCTGCGGGCGCTCATCGACGAGATGCTCGAGCGCGTCCGCGAGCTCAACCGCAACACCGGCGTCTGGACGGGCGACGATCGCGCTCGTGCGGAGGCGGAGCTCGACGCGATCATGGCGCGCGTTCGCCGGGTCGCGTCCAAACGACACACCGACTGAGCGTCGCCTCGTGCCCCGGGGCGCCGCGCGGCGGCTCCGGGGCACCTGGATGAAAGCACGCACGAAGTTCCTGATCGGTGGAGCGCTGATCCTCGGCGCGTCGGGGTACGTCGCGACGAACGCGACGACGGCGACGAGCATGTACTACTTCACGCCATCCGAGCTCGCGGCGAAGGTCGAGGCCGACCCCTCGTTCCACGGCACGGGCGTGAAGATGGGCGCCCGCGTGGTGCCCGGGACGATCCGGCGCGAGGACGGCGGCCGCACGCACCGCTTCGAGGTGACCGACGGGGCGCGGACGTGGCCCGTCGTCTACCGCGGGATCGCCCCCGACACGTTCACCGACTCGGTGGACGTCGTCGTCGAGGGGCGGCTCGACGCATCCGGCACCTTCCAGGCGACGACGCTGCTCGCGAAGTGCGCGTCGCGCTACGAGGCCGCGCCGGGCGAGCCGGGCGCGCCCGGCTATGGGACGTCGGCGCCGGCGGGCGCGCCGGGGTACGGCGCTCCGGCGCCGCAGGGTGCGCCGCCGGCGAGCGACTCGACGGCAGGACCCACCGCGTGATCCTCATCGGTGAGCTGTCGCTCTGGGTCGCCCTCCTCATGGCGGCCTGGAGCGCGACGGTGTCGTACGCGGGCGGCGCGCTCGGGCGCCGCGAGCTCGTCGCGAGCGGCGAGCGGGGGATGTACGCGACGACGGTGCTCGTCGTGCTCGCCTCGATCGGTCTCTGGACCGCGCTGCTGACGCACGACTTCTCCTTCGCCTACGTCGCCTCGAACACCAGCCGGAACATGCCGGCGGTGTACGTCTTCTCTGCGTTCTGGGGCGGGCAGGCGGGCTCGCTGCTCTTCTGGTGCCTCATCCTCGCGCTCTACGCCGCGGTGACGCTCTGGACGAATCGCGTGCGCAACCGCGTCCTCATGCCGTACGTGACGGGGACGCTCGCCATCGTCCTGATCTTCTTCCTCGCGACGATGCTCTTCGGGGCGAACCCCTACGAGCGCGTGGAGTGGGTGCCGGTGGACGGTCGCGGGATGAACCCGCAGCTCCAGAACCCCGGGATGGCGCTGCATCCGCCGAACCTCTACCTCGGCTACGTCGCGACGGCGATCCCCTTCGCGTTCGCGATCGCCGCGCTCGTCACGCGCAAGCTCGACAACGAATGGCTCGGCGCCGTGCGGCGCTGGTCGCTCGTCACCTGGCTCTTCCTCACGATCGGGATCGTGCTCGGCATGTGGTGGGCGTACGTCGAGCTCGGGTGGGGCGGCTACTGGGCGTGGGACCCGGTCGAGAACTCGTCGTTCCTGCCGTGGCTCACGTGCACCGCGTTCCTCCACTCGATCATGATCCAGGAGAAGCGCGGGATGCTGCGGAAGTGGAACGTGACGCTCGTCGTCACGACCTTCCTCCTCGCGATCCTCGGCACGTTCATCACGCGCTCGGGGATCATCGAGAGCGTGCACGCCTTCGCGCAGTCGCCGATCGGGAACTGGTTCGCCGGCTTCCTCGTCGTCGCGATCGCGGCGACGGCGTACCTCGTGACGACGCGGCTGAAGGACCTCGAGGCGACGGCGACGCTGGAGAGCATGCTGAGCCGCGAGGCGGCGTTCCTCTACAACAACCTGCTGCTCGTCGGGATCGCCTTCTCGGTCCTCTGGGGGACGCTCTTCCCCATCCTCAGCGAGGCGGTGCGCGGCGAGAAGATCACCGTCGGGGCCCCGTTCTTCAACGCCGTCAACATCCCTCTCGGGCTCGGCCTCCTCGCCCTCACGGGGATCGGGCCGCTCATCGCCTGGCGCCGCGCGTCGGTCGCGAACCTCAAGCGGCAGTTCGCCGTCCCCGTGTTCGCCGGCCTCGCGCTCGGCGCCGCGCTCGTCGCGCTCGGGATGCGCGACTTCTACGCGCTCGTCGCGTACACCCTCGCCGGCTTCGTGACGGCGACGATCGTGCAGGAGTTCTGGAAGGGGATCGGCGCACGGCGGCGGATGCACGGGGAGAACCCGGCGGTGGCGTTCGTGCGCCTCGTCGCGCGGAACCGCCGCCGCTACGGCGGCTACATCGTGCACGCCGGGATCGTGATGATGTTCGCGGCCTTCGCCGGGCTGGCGTTCCGCGAGGAGTTCGACGTGTCGCTGCGCCCGGGCGAGTCGTTCGAGGCGACCGACCCGTACGGCCACGAGTGGCGCTTCGTCAACCAGGGCGTGTCGTACTTCGAGGCGCTCAACCGGCAGGTGGTGGCCGTCGCGCTCGACACCTACCGCGACGGAAAGCGGCTCGGCGTCCTGTCGAGCGAGCGGCGGCAGCACGTGGACAGCCGCGGCCTGCCGCAGTTCGAGCCGTCGACGGAGGTCGGGATCATCGAGACGGCGAAGCAGGACACGTATCTCGTCCTCGCCGGCGTGACGGGGGACGACGGCGAGGTCGCGGAGATCCGCATCACGTTCAACCCGCTCGTCGTCTGGGTCTGGCTCGGCGGCGCGCTGATGGCGATCGGCGGGCTGATCGTGATGTGGCCGCAGGCGGAGCGCCGGCGGGCGGAGGGCGGCTACGCGGCGGCGCTGCGTCCGGCCGCGCCCGCCGGGGAGACGGTGCCGGCATGACGATGCGGCGGCGCGATTTCCTCCGCGCGCTCGGCGCCTCGGGACTCGCCGCGACGGGGCTCGGCGCGGCGGCCGCCCGCGCGCAGGATGCCGCGCCCGGCGGGGCGGCGCAGGGCGAGCCGCTCGGCGTGACGAACGTGCCGATGGACCAGGGCGCCTATCGACAGGTGCGGCTCCCGCCGAAGCCCGGCGCGACGCGCTCGATGACGCGCGACGAGCAGAACGAGCTCGAGCGCATGCTGCGCTGCCAGTGCGGGTGCACGCTCGACATCTACACGTGCCGCACGACGGACTTCAGCTGCCAGGTCTCGCCGGCGCTGCACCGCGATATCACGGCGATGGTCGAGGGCGGGCATCCGGCGGAGGCGATCGTCGAGGCGATGGTCGGCGCGTACGGCGAGCGAATGCTGATGGCGCCGACGAAGGAGGGGTTCAACCTCGCCGGCTGGATCGCGCCGTTCGCGGCGATCGGAACGGGCGCGGTCGTGCTCACCGCGCTGCTGCGCCGTTGGCGCCAGCGCGCGGCCGCGGTCGCCGCCGGGGCGCCGGTCCGCGCGCCGGCGGTGCTCGAGGCGACGCACGAAGAGATGGAGCGGCTCGAGCGCGCGGTGCGGGGCGAGGGACGGTGATCGCGCTCCTGCTCGGCACGCTCATCGCCGTCGGCGCGCTCGCCTTCGTGCTCGCGCCGCTCTTCCGCGAGGAGCACGCGGCCCCGGCGGAGCCCGCGTTCCGGCGCGCGGCGCGAACCGCCGACGAGGACGGGGAGAGCGCCGTCGAGGTGCTGCGGGAGATCGAGTTCGACCGCGCGACGGGGAAGCTCTCGGACGAGGACTACGCCGAGCTGAAGGCGGACTACACGCGCCGCGCGCTCGCCGCGATGCGCGCCGGCGATGCGGCGCGGGCGTCGGGCGCGCCCACGAGGGTGCCGGCGGCCGCCTCGCTCGAGGACGAGGTCGAGGCGCGCATCAGGCGGCACCGCGCCGCCGTGCGGGGCTGTGCGAGCTGCGGCCCGCGCCCCGAGCCGGACGCGATCTACTGCTCGAGCTGCGGGCGCTATCTCGCCGGCACGTGCGGGCGCTGCGGCGCCGACGTCACGGAGCCCGGCGCGCGCCACTGCGCCGGCTGCGGCGGCCGGATCGGCGCGATGCCGGCCGGGCGGGCGGCGGTGGCGTAACGACGGCTCGAGCGGCCGCGACGGGCCGGCCCGCACGGATCGAACAGCCGCCCGGGACGCTCGACCGACGAAAGCGGAGAGGCCAGAGAAGCCGCTCGGGCCGGCTACACGGACGAGGCGGTGAACCGCGGATGACGCGGATTCAGCGGATCACCCGGATCGCTCCCCTCGGCGCGAGAGACCGTCGTGGCGGCGCCGATGAATGTTCGGGGGTGCGCCTCGACGGACTCGTGCACCGGCGCGAGGAATGGTGAGCGCCGAGCAGTTCCCCCAATACAATCATGGCTCGTGGCGCGACGCACCCGGAACGCCCACGGCGCCGTGCGGCGCGGAGCTCCGCGCCTCCGCGTGAAACACACGGCAACGAGGCGGAGCCTTCACTTCGGAGATGCCTCCCCGTCACGGGATCCCGACCGTCCCGCCGAGCGCCGAGCGCCGAGTGCCGAGTGCCGAGTGCCGAGCGCCCGCCGGCTCCGTCGCGATCCTTCGTGCCGTCGCCCTACCCCCGATCGATCCGCTCCAGCCGGCGGAGCGCGACCCTGATCGGAAGCAGCGTCGCGCCGACGCAGAGGAGCGCGGCGAGGCCGAAGCCGATCCACATGCCCATCGGGTCCGCCTCTACGCCGCTGAAGGCGCGCGCCTGGAGGTACGAGTAGACCGGCCGCGCCTCGAGCGCCACGACGGCGAGCAGCAGGACGATCGCGCTCATCATGAAGAGCAGCCCGCCGAAGGAGGTCGGGATCTGCGCGGCGTTCTCCGTCTCGAACTGCGGGAAGAGCGTGCCGAAGCAGATCGCGAGGCCGGCGATCGCGAAGGTGAGCAGGGTGATCGACATGACCGACACCCAGAAGATGAAGTCGCTCACCTGGAGCAGCGCGTCGGTCACGCCGACGATCCCGAGCGCGAGCACGAGGAGCGGCGCCGTCCCCACCCAGAACTTCGCCCAGAGCAGGTCGCGCAGCGCGAGGGGGCTCGAGCGCAGCAGCCAGAGCGTGCGCCCCTCGAGGCTCACGGCGGGGAAGATGAAGCGCGCGGCGATCGAGGCGAGGACGAACCCCGCGAGCAGCAAGTTGAGGAAGGGGATCACGTTCACGAGGAAGAACGTGACGCCCTCGCCGCGCAGCGGGAGGAACTTGATGTTGAAGACGTAGACGACGACGAGCACGCCGAGCAGGATGAGCTGCGACCACTGGGTCGTGTCGCGGAAGAAGAGCCGGGTCTCCTTCAGCAGCAGCTCGCGGCGGCGCACGCCGAACGGCGCGAGCAGCGCCCGCACGAGGCGCGTCCCGGCGCCTTCGCGCGCCGTCGCCTGCCCGCTCTCCTGCGCGCGCGAGTACCCCTTCAGGTAGAGCCAGCGGTGGAGCAGGGCGCCGAGGACGACGAAGGCGGCCGCGGTCGACCAGAGGAGATAGAACGACAGCGCGTCGATCTCGCGCCCGCCGAGCCACCCCATGAGCACGTGCTGCACCCACTCGCTCGGCATGAACGGCGAGCTCGGGGTGCGCAGCACGCCGATGAAGTCCACGAGCGACCGGAACCCCTCCGGCCGCGCGAGCTGCTCCGGGCGGAGCAGGCGCAGCAGAAGCACGAGCCCCGCCGCGGCGAGCACGGCGATGACGCTGAGGATGTCGCGCGTGCGGCGCGCCGGGAAGACGTTCACGAGCACGAGCGTCAGCGCGCTCCCGACGACGCTCGGGAGGACGAGGAGCGGGACGAAAGTCGCGAGCACGAGAAGCGGATACGCCCACCCGCCCTCGTAGGCGATGCCGTAGGCGGTGAACATCGGCACGGCGAGGAGCGCCACCATCCAGCTCGAGTTGACCCCGGTCTCGAGCAGCTTCGCGCCGTACAGCCGCAGCCAGTCCACCGGCGCGCCGACGAGCATGTCGAGATCGCGCGCGAGGAAGAAGCTGGAGAGCGCCGTGATGATGTTCGAGAGGAGGAGGATCGACATGAAGCTGAGCAGCATCACGCCGAGCAGCTTCCCCGCGAGGAAGGGCCCGATCTCCGGCACGCCGCGGAAGTAGACGAGGAGCCGGTAGAGGACGGCGAAGATGAAGCCCCAGAAGAGGAGCCCCGTCGTCGCGAGGACGGCGGTGCGCGCGCCGCGGCCGCGCTCGCGCGACGACATGCGCGCGCGCGCCGTCAGCCACTTCGGGACGAGCAGGTGGAGGAGCGACGGGTTCGGGAGCGCGGCGCGCGCCGGCGGCGGTGCGCCGGCGGCGGCGCCGGCGGGGAGCGCCGTCTCAGACATCCAGCACCTCGACCAGCTCCCGCGCGGCGTTCTCCCCGGTGAGCCGGAGGAAGATC
>DASUSM010000209.1:0-3729 GCA_036375115.1 Gemmatimonadaceae bacterium
TCACCGAGTCGCGCGCCACGGAGTCGCGCGTCACCGAGTCGCGCGCCACGGAGTCCCGCGCGCCGCTCCCCGTGCCTTGCGCGTCGGCCGCGGCGGGCGCGGCAAGGAGCGCGGCGACGGCGAGGAGGAGGAGATGGCGGCGGGGTCGGGCGGGGGGGAGCGGTGACGGCATGTCGGTCTGATCGCAGTTGTTCCGGAGACGTTCGGATCGAGCGGGCGGGCTCGCCTGGCGGCGGTTCTCCCTGCATCTTAGACCCGATCCCCGTTTCGCGCCCGGGGCCCGCGTCACATCGCGCGCGCCCGTCCCGCCTCCGCACCCACCCGACCGATCATGCTCGAGACCGTCGCGCTCCTCGCCGTCCTCCAGCAGGGGCTGCCGCAGGCCGCTCCGGAGCTCCCCCCGTCGCCGATCGCCCGGATTGTCGTCACTCCCAGCAACCGGGCCGTCCCGGCCGGCGACACGCTCCGCCTCCAGGCGGAGGCGCGCGACGCGAGCGGGCGCCCCGTTCCGAACGCGACGATCAGCTTCCGCCAGGCGGGCGCCTGGTTCGAGGGCGGAGTGGATCCGTCCGGCCTCGTCAGCGCCGGCGCGACGGGGACGCTCCCGGTGAGCGTCATCGCCCTCGTTCCCGGGGCGCGCCCCGTCGTCGAGCGCGTGGACGTCCGGATGCTCCCCGGCCCGGCGACGCGGATCGAGGTGACCCCGGCGGTCGCGCGCCTCGTCGCGGGGCAGCGCGTGCGCTACGACGCGACGGTGTACTCGGCGGCGGGGGACGAGCGGAACGACGTCGTGACGTGGAAGAGCTCCGCGCCGGCCATCGTCCGCGTCACCGCCGATGGCCACGTCACCGCCGCCGCCGCCGGGCGCGCGCGGCTGACGGCGTCGAGCGGCGCGGTCGAGCGCACCGTCGAGGTGACGGTCGTGCCGAACACGATCGGCACGATCACGATCACGCCGGCCGCGCCGACGGCGCGCACGGGCGACGTGGTGCGGCTCGGCGTCACGGTGCGCGATCGCGCCGGGCGCGCGATCACCGGGATCACGCCGACGTGGACGTTCGCGCCGGGGAACGGGCAGATCGACGCCGACGGCGCCTTCGTCGCCTACGAGCCGGGCGAGTACCTCGTGACGGCGAGCTTCGGGACGTCGAGCGCGGACGCGGTGGTGAAGGTCGAGGCGCGCGACGTGCGCCGCTCCCTCACCGTCGTCGGCCGCCTTCCGCGCACCCTCTTCACGACCGAGGAGGTCTGGCTCCACCCGAACGGGAAGGTCGCCTACCTCGGCACGGGGAGCGGCGGCGACCGGCTCTACGCGATCGACATCAGCGACCCGGCCAACCCGGTCGTGACGGACTCGATCGTCGCGAACACGCGCCGCGTCAACGACGTCATGACGACGCCGGACGGGAAGTTCCTCGTCTTCACGCGCGAGGGGGCGTCGGACCGGAAGAACGGCGTCGTCTTCGCGTCGCTCGAGGATCCGCTGCACCCGAAGCCGATCTCCGAGTTCACCGAGGGGGTCACGTCGGGCGTTCACTCGTCGTTCATCTACAAGGACCCGAAGCACGGGCAGCACGTCTACATCACGAACGACGGCACGGGCGCGCTGCACATCCTCAACATCGACGACCCGTATCAGCCGCGCGAGGTCGCGCGCTGGAAGCCGCGGGACACCGAGGTCGGGATCTCGCTGCACGACATCGACGTGCAGGACGGGCTGCTCTACGCGTCGTGGTGGAACGACGGCCTGATCGTCCTCGACGTCGGCAACGGCGTGAAGGGGGGGACGCCGTCGAACCCCGTGCTCGTGTCGCAGTACAAGTACGACCTCAACGCGCTCTACCGCGACGTCGAGGCGACGGGCGGCCCGGGCTTCATTCGCGGGACGCACACGGCGTGGCGGCACCGGAACTACGTCTTCATCGCCGACGAGGTCTTCCCGGCGCGCGGCGTGACGGGGGCGAAGGACGCCGCCGCGGGGCGCGCCTACGGACGCCTCCAGGTGATCGACGTCTCGAACCTCGAGCAGCCGAAGTCGGTGGCGTGGTACGAGCCGGAGTTCGGCGGCGTGCACAACGTCTGGGTGGCCGGCGACACGCTGTACATGGGCGCCTACAACGGCGGCTTCCGCGCGGTGGACGTCGCCGGCGAGCTGCGCGGCGACCTGCGCGCGCAGGGGCGCGAGATCGCGCACCTGAACACGGCCGACATGCAGGGGCGCGTCCAGAACACGGCGATGACGTGGGGCGTCGTCGTGCGCGACGGGCTCGCCTACGTGAACGACATGTACAACGGGCTCTGGATCGTGCGGATCGACCCGAAGCAGGACGCGCTCGTCCCGTAGCCCTCGGCCACCCCTCGACCCACTCCCATGCTCCTCCCGCTCTTCCTCGCGCTCCAGCAGGGCGCCGCCCCGGCGCCCCGCCTCGAGGTGCACCCCGCCGCGCCGATGGTCGCCGCCGGCGACACCGTCCGGCTCACCGGCCGCGTGCTCGGCGCCGACGGGAAACCCGTCGAGGGATCGCGCGTGCGCTTCGCGATCGCCGGCGCGTCGTTCGAGGGCGCGATCGACACCGCGGGGCTCGTGACCGCGGGGGCGGTCGGGCGGATCCCGGTGAGCGCGATCGGCGTCGTCCCGGGGCGCGCGCCGATCTTCCAGCGCCTCGAGGTCGAGGTGGTCCCGGGGCCGGCGGCGCGCGTCGCCATCGAGCCGGCGCGCGAGCGGCTGCACCTCGTCGCCGGGCAGACGCTCGACCTCGCCGCCGCCGCCTACTCGGCGGCGGGGGACCGCCGCGCCGACCGCATCGCCTGGTCGAGCGCGCGCCCGTCGGTCGCGGCGGTGAGCGCGGATGGACGCGTCACCGCGAGGAGCGCCGGACGCACGACGATCTCCGCGCGCGTCGGTGACGGCGCGAGCGCGGCGCTCGACGTCGAGGTCCTCTCCGCGCGCCTCGGCACGCTCGTCGTCGCGCCGGCGACCGCGCACGCGCGGCAGGGGGACGTCGTCCGCTTCTCGCTCGCCGCGCGCGACGCGGCCGGCAGGGCGATCGAGGGGCTCGCGCCGACGTGGAGCATCGCGCCGGGCAAGGGGGTGATCGACGCCGAGGGGAACTTCGTCGGCTACGAGCCCGGCGAGTACACCGTGACGGCGAGCCTCGCGGGGCGCAGCGCGAGCGCCCGCGTCTCGCTCGCCCCGCGCGACGTGCGCCGCACGGCGACCGTCGTCGGGCGTGCGCCGATCCCCGGCGTCGCGACGTCCGAGGTGTGGGTGCACCCGAACGGCAAGGTCGCCTACCTCGGCACCGTGCTCGGCCACGACAAGTTCTACGCGCTCGACATCAGCGACCCGGCGCGCCCCGTCGTCACCGACTCCGTCGGCGGGAGCATGCGCAGCGTGAACGACCTGATGTCCACGCCGGACGGGAAGTACCTCGTCTACACGCGCGAGGGCGCGGCCGACCGGAAGAACGGGATCGGGATCGCCTCGCTCGAGGACCCGCTGCACCCGAAGGAGATCGCGCTCTTCACCGAGGGCGTGACGTCGGGCGTCCACTCCGCCTTCGTCCACCACCAGGAGAAGCACGGGACGCACGTCTACGTCACGAACGACGGGACCGGGGCGATGCACGTCGTCGACATCAACGATCCGCGGAACCCGAAGGGGATCGCGACGTGGCGCACCGAGCGCGCCGACGCCGGCCGGATGCTGCACGACATCGACGTGCAGGA
>DASUSM010000210.1:0-5468 GCA_036375115.1 Gemmatimonadaceae bacterium
CGCCCACATGGACGTCGTCTCCGTCGAGGCGGAGCACTGGACGACGGACCCGTTCGGCGCCGAGGTGCGCGACGGCTACGTCTACGGACGCGGCGCGATCGACGACAAGGGGATGCTGGCGGTGAACCTCGCGACGATGCTCCTGCTCGCGCGGCAGGTCGCCGCGTCCGCCGCGCCGCTCGCGCGCGACGTCGTCTTCGTCGCGACGTCCGACGAGGAGACGGGGGGCGACTGGGGGCTCGGCTGGCTGCTCGAGCACCACCCCGGGCTGATGCGGGCCGAGTTCGCGATCAACGAGGGCGGACGGATCCGCATCGTGGACGGGCGGCCGCTCTACGCCGCGGTGCAGACGGCGGAGAAGGTGCCGCACCTCGTCACGCTGCGCGCGCACGGGCCGCCCGGGCACGCGTCGATTCCGCTCGCCGAGAACGCCGTGCTGCGGCTCGCGCGCGCGCTCGTCGCCGTCGGCGCGCACGAGGAGCCGCTCCGCCTGAACGCGACGACGCGCGGATTCTTCGGCGGGCTCGCCGCGTGCTGGCCCGAGCGCCGCGTCGCCGATGCGATGGCCGACGTCGCCTCGGACGATGCGTCCCGCGTCCGCCGCGGCGCGGCGGCGCTCGCCGAGGTGCCGGTGCTCGCCGCCCTGCTGCGCACCGGGATCAGCGCGACGATGCTGGGCGGCGGCATTCGCGCCAACGTCATCCCCGCCGACGCGACGGCGACGCTGAACGTCCGCACCCTCCCGGGCGAGGCGATCGCCGACGTCGCCGAGCGGCTGCGGTCCGCGATCGCCGATCCGCTCGTCGATGTCCTCGTCAGCGATGCCGGCGAGGATGCGCCGCCATCGGACCCGGAGTCCCCGCTCTTTCGCGCGCTCGCCGACGCCGCGCGCGAGCTCGTCTCCGGCATCGCCGTCGTCCCTTACCTCAGCACGGGCGCGACGGACAGCGCGCGGCTGCGCCGCTTCGGCGTGCCGTGCTACGGCATCCTCCCGTTCCCGCTCGCGCCGGAGGACGAGGCGCGGATGCACGGACACGACGAGCGCGTGCCGGTCGAGGGGATCGAGTTCGGCGTCCGCCTGCTCCTCGGCACCCTGCGACGACTCACCTGAGACGACTCACCCGAGGCCCATGCCCATCGCACTCGTCACCGGCGCATCCCGCGGCATCGGCCGCGCGATCGCGCTCCGCCTCGCTCCCACGCACGACATCGTCGCCGCGGCGCGCTCGCGCGACGAGCTCGCGTCGCTCCGCGGGGAGATCGAGCAGGGGGGCGGCCGCTGCCGCACGATCGAGCTCGACGTCGCCGACCCCGACGCCGTCGCGCGCGCGCTGGACGGCGTCGAGGCGGACGTGCTCGTGAACAACGCGGGGGTGGCGACGATGAAGCCGTTTCTCGAGCTCACCCCCGCGCAGTGGCGCGCGATGGTCGATGTGAACGTCAACGCCCTCTATCACGTGACGCGCGCGGTGCTGCCGGGGATGACGGAGCGCGGCCGCGGCGACGTCGTGATCGTCGGGTCGCTCGCCGGCCGCAACACGTTCAAGGGCGGCAGCTGCTACGCCGGGACGAAGCACTTCGTGCTCGGCTTCGCCGAGTCGCTGATGCTCGAGGTGCGCGACGCCGGGGTCCGCGTCGCCGTCGTCATGCCGGGGAGCGTCGGGACCGACCTCTTCCCCCCGGGGACCGACACCTCCTGGATGCTCACGCCGGAGCAGGTCGCGGAGTCGGTGGCGCACATCGTGGAGGCGCCGCGCGGCGTCCTCGTCGGCCGCCTCGAAGTCCGCCCCGCGCGGCCGACGAAGCACTAGCGCGCACCGGTCCGCGGCGCAGGGGCGACTCCGGGGCGGGCGCTGCTGGTCCCGCTCCCTCCCGCTCTATAGATTGGCCCTCGTGAGCGCCGAGCCGCCAACTGTTTCCACACGGTCGTCCACGCCCGCGCCGACGGCGGACCTCGCCGTGCGTGAGCTCATGGCCGTGCGCGAGATCGTGCACGCCTTCCTCACGGCGGATCAGCCGGAGGAGGTGTTCCAGTTCGCGCTCGAGCGCGTGAGCCCGCTCGTCGGCGCGACCTTCGCCTCCGTCTACCTCGTGGACGGCGCGTCGGAGCTGATGCGGCTCGGTGCCGCGCACAACTGGCCCGAGCGCTTCCACCCCTTCCTCGGCGAGATGCGCGTGCGGCTCGGCTTCGGACCGAGCGGACAGGCGGCGAGCGAGCGCCGGATCATCGTCGTCCCCGATGTCTTCGCCGACCCCTCGCTCGAGGACTGGCAGGAGGTGGCCTCGGAGCTCGGCTTCCGCGCCCTCGTCGCCCTCCCGCTGCAGACGGGGAGCCGCGTGCTCGGCGCGCTCGCCTTCTACTTCGCGGACGCCGGCGGCTTCGGCGGGGAGACGCGGAGCCTCCTGCGCATCGTCGCCGACCAGATGGCGGCGACGGCGGAGAAGGCGGCGCTGATCACGGAGCTGCGGCGCACCAACTCGGCGCTCGTGGACTCGAACGCGGAGCTCGAGCGACAGTACGCCGCCGTCCTCGAGGCGCGGCGGGTGAAGGACGAGTTCCTGGCGAACATCTCGCACGAGCTCCGTACACCGCTCACCGCCGTCCTCGGCTATATTTCCCTCATGCAGGACGGGCTCGCCGGGCCGCTCACCGACGAGCAGACGACGAGCCTGACGCAGGTGAAGGGCGCGAGCGAGCGGCTGCTCGTGCTGATCGAGGACCTGCTCGAGCTGACGACGCTCAAGCGGGGCGGGCTGGAGATCCTCCACTCCGACTTCGATCCGCGCGATCCGCTGCGCGAGGCGGTGACGGAGGCCACGGGGCGGCGCGACGGAGTCGATCTCCGCGTGGACGAGCCGACGACCCTCCTGCCGCTGATGCGCAGCGACCGCCGGAAGATCGTGAAGATCCTCATGGCGCTCCTCGGCAACGCGTACAAGTTCACGGCGACGGGCGAGGTCCGCGTCGGGCTGGAGGTTCGCCACGGGCGGGTCGCGTATTCGGTGCACGACACGGGAATCGGCATCCCGCCCGAGGCGCAGGAGGTGGTCTTCGACGAGTTCCGTCAGGTCGACGGCTCGGCGACACGGCGCTACGGCGGGTCGGGGCTGGGACTCACGCTCGCGCGGCGGCTGGCGCGGATCCTCGGCGGGGACATCGAGCTCGTCTCCGTTCCAGGCGAGGGCTCGCGCTTCACGGTCGAGCTCCCGCTCGAGGCGGAGACGGTCGGCCTGCCGGCTCCGCGCGGGCGCGGCTGACCGGCACTCCTCGTGCCCGGACGGCGGGGACGGACGATCACGCGGCGATGGGCGCCGCACCACCAGGCACCACGAACGACATGACGACGCAGGGACGCACGGCACAGCGGCGCACGATGCAGGAGGCGACGACGAGCCTCGGGCCCGAGCAGGCGCTCGACGCGGCGCGGACGTTCTTCTCGCGCCGCGTCTCGATCTACGCGAGCTTCATCGACATGGAGGGGCCCGGCTGGGTCTCCTTCCGCGGACAGGGCGGGGAGGAAGTCGTCGTCGCCGCCCGCGCGATCGAGGGCGGGAGCCGCGTCACCGGCTCGACGTACCTCTTCGACATGCAGGTCGCCCGCTTCCTCTCCACGCTGCCGCCGCTCGACGCCGACGCGACCGCGCCGGTCGTGCAGGCCGCGGGCGCGACGGGGGCGGCATGACGGCGCCCTTCGTCGCCGGACTGCGCACGCGTCCGAGCACGATCCGCATCGGCCGCACGGACGGGCCCGCGGTGACGCTGCGCGTACAGGGAGGCGGGAAGTGGGACGCGGTGCGCATCGAGACGCCGCTCTCGGAGCCCGCGGTCTCGCTGAAGGCGGCGGCGCTCGCGGCGCTCTTTCCCGAGGCCGAGTACCACGACGACTACGTGCTCAAGCTGCGCGGCTTCGAGGTGCTCGACGAGCGCGCGTCGCTGGACGAGATCGGGGCGGTGAACGGCTCGATCTTCCTGCTCGCCCACCGGCGGCGGCAGCCGGTCCGCTGAGCGCGTGACCGGCATCGAGGTCGGCACCGACCGGGAGGCGCTGCTCGCGGCGGCCGCACGGCTCCGCGCGGAGGTCGGCCGCCGCATCGTCGGGCAGGAGCGCGTCGTCGAGGAGATCCTCATCGCGCTCGTCGCCGGCGGGCACGCCCTCCTCGTCGGTGTGCCGGGGCTCGCGAAGACCCTCATGATCCGCTCGGTCGCCGAGGCGATGCGCCTCGACTTCCGGCGCATCCAGTTCACCCCCGATCTCGTTCCCTCCGACATCACGGGGACGGAGATCCTCGAGGAGGACACGCATACCGGCGCGCGCGCCTTCCGCTTCGTGCAGGGCCCGGTCTTCGCGAACATCGTCCTCGCCGACGAGATCAACCGCGCGCCGCCGCGCACGCAGGCGGCGCTCCTCGAGGCGATGCAGGAGCGCGCGGTGACGGCGGCGGGACGTACGATGGCGCTGCCGCGCCCGTTCTTCGTCCTCGCGACGCAGAACCCGGTCGAGCAGGAAGGGACCTACCCGCTCCCCGAGGCGCAGCTCGACCGCTTCCTGTTCGACATCCGCGTCGGCTACCCGAGCGAGGCGGAGGAGGTCGAGATCCTGCGCGCGACGACGGGCCGCGACGCGGACCCGCTCGAGGCGGTGCTCGACGCGGACGAGGCCGTCGCGCTCCAGCAGCTCGTGCGCGACGTCCCCGCGGCCGAGCCGGCGCTCCGGTACGCCGCCGCGCTCGTGCGTGCGACGCGACCCGACGACGCGAGCGCGCCGGAGCTCGTGCGCCGCTTCGTGCGCTGGGGCGCCGGGCCCCGCGCGGGGCAGTCGCTCGTCCTCGGCGCGAAGGCGCACGCGCTGCTCGCGGGACGCCTCGCCGTCTCGCCGGCGGACATCCGGCGCGTCGCGCTCCCCGTCCTGCGGCACCGCGTCCTCCCGAACTTCGCCGCCGAGGCGGAAGGGGTGACCGCGGAGCGCCTCGTCGAGGACCTGCTCGGCCGGATCGAGCCTCCGCGCAGCGCCATCCCCGTCTGACCATGCGCGGCGGCGCGGAGTACGGCGCGCTGCTCGACGCGCTGCGCGGCGTGCGCTGGCACGCGCGGCGCCGCGTCCCCGGCGCGCTCGCCGGCGCGCACCGCTCGCGCCTGCGCGGCGCGGCGCCGGAGTTCTCCGAGTATCGCGCCTACCGCCAGGGCGACGATCCGCGCCGCATCGACTGGAAGCTGCTCGGCCGCACCGACCGCGCGGCGATCCGGCTCGCCGACGACCACGCGATTCTCCCGACGGGGATCGTCGTCGACGCGAGCGCGTCGATGGCGTGGCCGCCGCCGGGACTCGACAAGTGGCGGCTCGCCCGGCGCGTCGCCGTCGGGCTCGCCGCGGTCGCGCGCGCGGCCGGCGACCCCGTCGCGCTCGCGACGCCGGGTGAGCGCGCGCCGCGCGTCCTCCCGCCGCGCACGCGCGCCGGCGTCCTCGGCG
>DASUSM010000211.1:0-3151 GCA_036375115.1 Gemmatimonadaceae bacterium
GCCGCGTGGGGACGCGCGAGCACGTCCCCGACGTCACCTTCCGATGGCGCGACGCAGCGCGCGCGCGGCCGCTCGCGGATCGTCCGAGCCGAACACCGCCCGGATGACGGCGATCCCACTCGCCCCGGCGCCCACCACCGCCGCGGCGTTCGTCTCGTCCACGCCGCCGATCGCGACCGAGGGAATCCCCGCGCGCGCGGCGAGCTCGGCGAACGTCGCGAGTCCCATCGCCGGCGCCGCATCCGGCTTCGACGACGTCGGAAAGACGGGACCGATCCCCGCGTAGTCCGCGCCGGCGAGGTCCGGCAGATCGTGCGCGCCGGTCACCGACGCGCCGATCACGAAGCCCGGTGCCACGAACGGCCGGATCGCCGACGCCGGAACGTCCTCCGCGCCGACGTGCACCCCCGCCGCGCCCGAGGCGAGCGCGACGTCCACGCGGTCGTTGACGATCACCGGGACCGGCAGCCGCTCGACGAGCGCGCGCGCCGCCTCGAACAGCTGCCGCGCCGGGACGTCCTTCAGGCGCAGCTGCACCATCGTCGCGCCGCCGGCGACCGCCTCCGCCGCGCGCGCGACGAGTTCCTCCACGCCGTCGCGCGCGTCGTCGGTGATCGCGCAGAGCAGGAGCGATGACGGATCGAGCACGGGCGGGGCGATGGGAGGTGCGTCGCGTCCCGCGCCGGTCAGCGGCTGCCGCCCTCGGGCGCCCGCTCGCGCGCGCCGCGCTCGGCGTCGCGCCGCGCCGCGGCCTCCTGGCGCGCGCGCTCGCGGCGCATCGCGATCACCGCCTGCTCGTGCTGCCCGAACGTCTCGCGAAACTCGTGGTGCCCGTCGGGGTGCGCGACGAAGTACAGGTACCGCACGTCGGCCGGGTACAGCGCCGCCTCGATGCTCGCGCGCCCCGGCGCGGCGATCGGACCGGGCGGCAGCCCCGGATACCGGTACGTGTTGTACGGCGAGTCCACCTCGAGATCCTTGTAGAGGACGCGCGCGCGGTGTCCGCCGAGGGCGTACTGCACCGTCGGATCCGCCTGGAGCGCCATCCCGATGCGCAGCCGGTTGTGATAGACCGCCGCGATCACCGGTCGCTCCTCGGCGAGCCGCGCCTCCTTCTCGACGATCGAGGCGAGCGTCATCGCCTCGTGCCGCGTCATCCCGAGCTCGCCGAGCCGTGCGTCCCACGACTCGTCCCACGCCTGCTCGAAGCGCCGGACCATCGCCTCCACGACGTCGCGCGCGGACGTCCCCGCCGGAAAGGAGTACGTGTCCGGGAAGAGGTAGCCCTCGAGCGTCCGTGTCGGAATGCCGAGCCGAGCGCGGAGCACGGAGTCGCGCACGGCGACGCCGAGCGAATCGCGCGAGAGCTCGAGCTGGCGCTCGAGGAGCGGAAGGATCGCGGAGAGCGGCAGTCCCTCGGGCACCGTCACCGAGTGCACGAGCCCGCGTCCCTCCGTGAGGTCGCGGAGGATCGCGCCGTACGACTGCCCCGGGCGCAGCACGTACGTTCCTGGCTTCAGCGCACGGTCACGCCCCCGCAGCATCGCGTAGAGCCGGAAGAGCCGCGGATGATCGATGATCTCGGCGGCGGCGAGCGAGTCGGCGGCGCGGTGGAAGGAGGCGCCCACCGGGATGACGACGCGCACGGGCTCGCCGCGAGGATCGGCGGAGCCGCAGGCGCCGGCGAGCGGCGCCGTCACGCTCCACGCCGCGAGGAGGAGCGCGCGGCGCGCGCGCCGCTCAGGGATCGAGGTCGAGCGCATGGCGGAGCAGCACGGCGGCGGCGAGGGCATCGACGTCCCCCTTCCGCTCGCGTGGGTCGCCGCCCATCTCGCGCACGGCGCGGAGGGCGATGGCGGTCGTGTAGCGCTCGTCCACGAGCGCCACGGGGAGCCCGGTGCGCCGCTCGAGCTCGGCGGCGACGTGCCGGACTTCGGCGGTGCGCGGCGTCTCGCCCCCCGACTCGTCGAGCGGCAGCCCGACGACGAACTCGCGCGCCTCGAGCGCCTCGGCGCGTCGCACGATCTCCGCGATCGGCGGCCTCTTCCCCGCGCGCCGCACGATCGCGCCGGCGGGAGAGGCGATCGTCCCGGACGGATCGCTCACGGCGAGCCCGATGCGGCGCTCGCCCCAGTCGATCGCGAGCCGGCGGCCGCGGGAGGGGGTGGGGGTGGGGGACATGGGAGCAAGATAACGGCGGGGGGCTCGGGACCGGCTGGGGACCGGGGACCGGGGACCAGAACTGAACCGGTCCCTTGGACTTGACGCACGAGCGCCCTCCTCGGTCAGCCGCGAGCCGTCCAGTCTGCGGAGCTCGACGGGGGTCGAGGGGAGGAGCGAACCAGCGGACGGTGGGGGAAAGGGAAAGGTGGAGACCTGAGGGCGCCGGAAGAAACCGAGCTTGTTGGTCCGGTCCCCGATCCCGGTCCCCGGTCCCCACCCGTCACCCGATCCCCTCGCAGTCCCGGTCCCGGCGGCGCTTCGCGCCGCCTACGGCTCCGCCATCGTCTCGAAGAACTCCTTGTTCGTCTTCGTCCGCTCCATGCGCTTGATCAGGAACTCGATCGCTTCCGTCTCCGGCATGTCGCCGAGGAAGTTGCGCAGCAGGTAGACGCGGTTCGCCTCCTCCGGCGCGAGGAGGAGCTCCTCCTTGCGCGTCCCCGACTTGTTGATGTCGATCGCCGGGAAGACGCGGCGGTCGGCGATCTTCCGGTCGAGGACGAGCTCCATGTTCCCCGTCCCCTTGAACTCCTCGAAGATGACCTCGTCCATGCGCGAGCCGGTCTCGACGAGCGCGGTCGCGACGATCGTCAGCGAGCCGCCGCCGTCGATGTTCCGCGCCGCGCCGAAGAACCGCTTCGGCTTGTGCAGCGCGTTCGCGTCGACGCCGCCGGAGAGGATCTTCCCGCCGTGCGGCTGCACGGTGTTGTGGGCGCGCGCGAGGCGGGTGATCGAGTCGAGGAGGATGACGACGTGCTTGCCGTGCTCGACGAGCCGCTTCGCCTTCTCGATCACCATGTCGGCGACCTGCACGTGACGGTCGGCGGGCTCGTCGAACGTCGAGGAGATGACCTCGGCGGCCACGTGCTCCTCCATGTCCGTGACTTCCTCGGGCCGTTCGTCGATGAGCAGGACGATCAGGTGTACTTCG
>DASUSM010000212.1:0-14244 GCA_036375115.1 Gemmatimonadaceae bacterium
GCCGTCCTCGCGCTCGGCGAGGACACCGACCACATGATCGTCTGCAACGGCTACAAGGACGAGGAGTTCATGCGCCTCGCCCTGATGGGTCAGAAGCTCGGGCACCCCGTCTACATCGTCATCGAGCAGCTCCACGAGATCGAGACGCTGTTGCGGGTCGCCGACGAGCTCGGCGTGCAGCCGACGGCCGGGATCCGCATCAAGCTCGCCGCCGAGGGGTACGGGAAGTGGGCGAGCAGCGGCGGGGAGAAATCGAAGTTCGGCCTGAACACGGCGCAGCTGATGCGCGCCATCGAGCGGCTCCGCGAGGCCGGACGCGCCGACATCGTGAAGCTGATCCACTTTCACCTCGGCTCGCAGATCAGCGACATCCGCTACATCAAGAGCGGGCTGACCGAAGTGAGCCGCTTCTACGTCGAGCTGCGGAAGCTCGGGCTCGACATCACGCACGTGGACGTCGGCGGCGGCCTCGGCGTGGACTACGACGGCACCTCGTCCACGTCGAACGCGAGCGTCAACTACACGCTCCAGGAGTACGCCAACGACGTCATCTACACGCTCGCCGAGGCGTGCCGGGAGAACGAGCTCCCGATGCCCCACGTCATCAGCGAGTCGGGGCGCGCGCTCACCGCGCACCACGCCCTCCTCCTCATCAAGGTCATCGACGTCGAGTCGCAGTACGAGACCTCGGTGCCGGAGATCGGCGAGGACGACCACGCCCTCCTCCACGAGATGCTGGAGGACTGGCGGGCGCTGCAGCGCAAGAACGTGTCGGTGCGGCGCGTCCGCGAGATCTTCCACGACCTCACCTTCGACAAGGAGCGGGCGAACCAGCTCTTCAACAGCGGCGTCCTCACGCTCCAGGGGCGCGCGATCGCGGACCGCATCTACTACGCGATGATCCACGTCATCGCACGCTTCGCGCAGGAGCACCGCGACGAGTTCGAGGAGGTCATCACGACGCTCGACGCGTCGATGGTCGACCGGTACTTCTGCAACTTCTCGCTCTTCCAGTCGCTCCCCGACAGCTGGGCGATCAACCAGCTCTTCCCGATCATGCCGATTCACCGGCTGGACGAGAACCCGGTGCGGCGCGGAACGCTCCAGGACATCACCTGCGACTCGGACGGGAAGATCGACCTCTTCGTCGGGGAGAAGAACGGGCGGCCGAGCCTCGAGCTGCACCCGTTCCGCGCCGAGGAGCCGTACATCCTCGGCATCTTCCTCACCGGCGCGTACCAGGAGATCCTCGGCGACCTGCACAACCTCTTCGGCGACACGAACGCCGCGCACATCGCCCTCTCCCCGCGCGGCTACGAGATCACCGAGCTCGTGCACGGCGACACGGTGACCGAGGTGCTCGACTACGTGCAGTTCCGCGCCGCCGACCTGCTCCAGACGTTCCGCCGGAAGGTGGCCGCGGCGAAGCACATCCCCCGGCAGGAAGCGAACATGTTCATCGCCGAGTACGTGGCCGGTCTCGAGGGATACACCTACCTCGAGGGGGAGGGCGCGCGGTGACGGTCGCGTCGCCCGACGGGGCGGCGCTCCTGGTGGCGGTGGCGGAGGGGGCGCACGGCATCTCCGGACTGCTCGTCTCGCTCGTCGCGGTCTTCGTCGCGACGCGCCTGCTCGGCGAGCTCGCCCAGCGCATCGGACAGCCGGCGGTGCTTGGCGAGCTGATCGCCGGCGTGCTCCTCGGAGGCTCGGTGCTCGGCCTCCTCGACCCGACCGATCCGGTGATCGCCGCGCTCTCCGAGATCGGCGTCATCGTGCTCCTCTTCGCGATCGGGCTGCACACGGACATCCGGTCGCTCGTGCGGGTGGGGCGCTCGGCGGTCGCGGTGGGGCTCGTCGGCGTCGCCCTCCCCTTTGCCGGCGGCTACTGGGCCGCGACGGCGCTCGGCGTCCCGACGCTCGCCGCCCTCGTCTGCGGCGCCGGCCTCACGGCGACGTCGATCGGCATCTCGGCGCGCGTGCTCTCCGATCTCGGCGAGCTCGCGAGCCCGGAGGGGCAGATCGTCCTCGGCGCCGCCGTCCTCGACGACGTCGTCGGGCTGATCATCCTCACGATCGTCGGCACCATGGTCGCGGGGGGCGACGTCTCGACCTTCGGCATCGCGCGCACCGCGGCGGTCGCGATCGGCTTCGTCGTCGCCGCCGTGCTCCTCGGCGGGTGGATCGCCCCGCCGCTCTTCCGCGCCGTCGAGCGCATCAAGACGGCCGGCGCGCTCGGCATCGTCGCCCTCGCCTTCGCCTTCGCCATGGCCGCGCTCGCGGTGCAGGCGGGGTCGGCGCTGATCATCGGCGCCTTCGCCGCCGGCCTCGTTCTCCACGACACGACCCAGCGCGCCGAGATCGAGGAGGCGGCGACGACGATCGGCTACTTCTTCGTCCCCATCTTCTTCGCCAGTGTCGGCGCGGCCGTGGAGCTCTCGTCGCTCGCGAGCCGCGGCGCGCTCCTCATCGGCGGCACCCTCATCGCCATCGGGATCCTCGGCAAGGTGGCCGCGGGCTTCGCGCCGTTCTGGTTCGGCGGGCGCAAGCTGCTCATCGGCGTCGCGATGGTGCCGCGCGGCGAGGTCGGGCTCATCTTCGCGCAACTCGGCCTGGCCTCCGGGGTGATCCGCGGCCAGCTCTTCGGCGCACTGATGCTGATGGTCCTCACGACGACCTTCATCACCCCGCCGCTGCTCGGCCTGCTCGCGCGCCGGCGCGCCTCGGCGGACGACGAGGACCAGCCGGGGCAGGGCGGGATCGACGATCTCGTCGCGGGGACATCGAAGGAGTCGGCGTTCATCGGGCTCTCGCCGCGCGCCCGCTACGCGCCGAACGTGCCGCGCGTCACGCCCGAGGACGTCGCCATCTTCCGCCCCGAGGAGCCCGGACTCGCCGAGGACGCGGGGAGCGACGAGCCTCCCGCCCCCGGGCCGGACGCGGACCCGGGCGACGGGAAGAGCGAGCGCTGAGGCGCCGCGCGCGCGCCGCGCGTCTCAGCGCGCCTGGCGCGCCTGCTCGTGGCGCTTCGCCACCGCGCCCCAGTCGACGACGTTCCACCACGCCGAGATGTAGTCGGGGCGCCGGTTCTGGTACTTGAGGTAGTACGCGTGCTCCCAGACGTCGAGCCCGAGGATCGCCTGCTTCCCCTCCATGAGCGGGTTGTCCTGGTTCGGCGTGCTCGTGATCGCGAGCTTCCCCCCCTCGACGATCAGCCAGGCCCACCCCGAGCCGAAGCGTCCGGCGCCGGCGGCGGCGAACTGCTTCTTGAAGTCGTCGAAGGAGCCGAACGCCTGCTTGATCCCGTCGGCGAGCGCGCCCGTCGGCTCGCCGCCCCCCTTCGGCCCCATGATCTGCCAGAACATCGTGTGGTTCCAGTGCCCCCCGCCGTTGTTGCGCACCGCGGTGCGCACCGCCTCGGGGAGCTGGTTGACGTTGCGCACGATGTCGTCGAGCGAGCGGCTCTGCCACTCCGGCGCCTTCTCGAGCGCGGCGTTCAGGTTGTTCACGTACGCCGCGTGGTGCTTGCCGTGGTGGATCTCCATCGTCCGCGCGTCGATGTGCGGCTCGAGCGCGTCCGGGGCGTAGGGAAGGGGAGGAAGCTCGAAGGCCATGGCGTCGTTCTCCGTGTAGGTCGTTCGGCCCCGGCGAGGGCCGGAGCGATGCATGCGCGCCGCGGTCGTCCGCGTCGCGCGACTCGGAAAGCCGGTCGCGCGCGCGGCGGTTCCCGCGCCGAGCAGAGGGCGCATCGCGCGCAATGCGCGTGCCCGCACGGGACCTCGGGCGCCGATCGCGCCCGTCAGTGCTGCGGGATGACCAGCTTGACGACGACGAAGCCGAGCACGAGGAGCACGACGAACACGATCGTCAGCAGGTTGAAGTAGCGATCGATGAACTGCTTGATCGTCGGACCGAAGATCCGGATCAGCCCCGCGACGAGGAAGAACCGCGCGCCGCGGCTGACGATGGAGATCAGCACGAACGGTGCGAACGGCACTTGGAAGGCGCCGCCGGCGATCGTGAAGACCTTGTAGGGGATCGGCGTGAAGCCCGCCGTGCCCAGCGCGAGGACGAGGTTCTCGCGGTACTGCTGTCCCACCCAGTCGAATTTGTCCATCGCGCCGTACGCCTCGAGCACCGGCCGCCCGAGCTGCTCGAAGAGCGCGAACCCGATGTAGTAGCCGATCATCCCACCGATGACCGAGCCGAGCGTGCAGACCGCGGCGAACCAGAGCGAGCGCCGGGGACGCCCGATGCAGAGCGCCATCAGGAGCACGTCGGGCGGGATCGGGAAGAACGACGACTCCGCGACCGAGAGGGCGAAGAGCGCCCACGTCCCTCCGGGCCGGTCGGCCCAGCCGATCGTCCAGTCGTAGAGGCGGCGCACGATGCCACGCCGCCCCGCGGGAGCGGCGGCGGTCGTGATCGGTGGGGCCGGCGCGAGATCGGGCGTCGGGGTCGAGTCGGACGTCACGGGTCGGGGGTGAGACGTGGGGTGTGGCGGGAGGCGCTGAAACATCACGGGAGCGCAACCTGGGGTCAACCTGACGGCCCCATCCGCGCCGTCGTGGTGGCGCTCGCCTGCCGTTTGCTTCAGGATGGACGCATGCGAGTTCCGCCGGACCCCCGCCACGCCTCCGAGCACCACCTCGGCGAGACGATCCTCCGCACCGCGGAGTACGCGTTCAAGCTCCCCGAGCCGTCGCACAGCCGCTGGCACCGCGCGGGCGTGACGCCGCGCGCCGAGCGCATCTTCGAGGTCGTCTCCGGGATCGTGCTCTCCCTCTTCGTGCTCGGCTGGTCCTGGTCGATCGCCGCCGGGCGCTCCGACCGCGACGCGGGAGGAGCGGTCACCCCCGTCACCGCGTCGATCACCGCCGCGCTCACCGACCCCGCCGCGACGTCGACCGCCTACCTGACCGACGCGCTCGTCCGCGCGGTCACGCCGCTGCGCGGCGAGAGCGGGCGGCTGCGCGTCGCGCTGCGGCAGCCGGGCGACACCCTCCTCGCCGACACGCTCCCGGCGGGCGCCGCGGTGCGCTTCGAGTCCGGCGTCTACGCGCAGCTCAACGACTCGGTCGTCGCGCCGCGCCAGCCCGGCGTGTGGGGCGTCGCGATCCAGGTGGGGCAGGCGATCAAGCCCGTCGCCGACTTCAGCCTCATCACCCTGCGCCCGTTCAGCGACAAGCGGCGCGGACGCATCGGGCTGTACTTCATCGGGAGCTGGCCGGGCGAGCGCGGGCGCGCCGGCGCTCGCGGCGCGCAGTACGCGAATCCCGAGGGCTTCATCGAGGTCACGCCGGAGAACCAGGAGACGCGCGTCTCCGAGCACTTCCGCCTCCGCGACTTTCTCACGAAGGGACAGCCGAACGTCTGGCCGAAGTACCTCGTGCTCGACCTGACGCTCGTGGACAAGCTCGAGCTCGTGCTCGAGGACCTGACCGAGCGCGGACTCGACGTCCGCGGCGTGACGGTGATGAGCGGCTTCCGCACCCCGAGCTACAACGCGACCGGCGGGAACACGGCGGGGCGGGCGGAGCTGAGCCGCCACATGTACGGCGACGCCGCGGACATCTTCATCGATGCCGACGGCAACGGCGTGATGGACGACCTGAACGGCGACAGGCGCGTGACGATCGCCGACGCGCGCGTCCTCCTCGCCGCGGTCGAGCGGGTGGAGCGCGAGCACCCCGCGCTCGTGGGAGGCGCCGGCGTGTACGCCGCCGGTCCCGGGCACGGACCTTTCATTCACATCGACACCCGCGGCTACCGCGCCCGGTGGCTCGGATCCGGAGACAACTGATGAGCGAACGCACCGAGATGGACGAGACGACCGCCGCTGCCGAGGGGACGGATCACGAGGCACGCCGCAATCCGGTCGTCGATCCGCTGATGCAGGTCCGCGCGTCCGATCTCGAGCCGTACATCGGGCTGCGCTACCTGTCGAAGCTCTTTCGCCTGATGGCGATCATCCTCGTCCTGCTGCTCGCCGCCGAGGTGGTGACGGGGCTCTACACGCAGGGAAGCGCCGCGATTCCCACGCTGCTCGCCGAGGCGAGCCGGCTGATCGTGCTGGCCGGTCTGCTCTGGGGCACCGGCGACCTCGCGATCCTGCTGATCGACGTCGGCCACGACGTGCGGGCGACGCGCATCCTCGTCGGCCGCCAGGCGGTGCACCACATCGCCGAGCACCACCACCAGCAGCGCCAGGACGAGCGGGCCGGGCACGTCTGACCCGCTCGGCGCGCCCCGCGGCGGCGCACGACCGCGGGGCGGCGGACGAGTCGGGTACGGGAGTTGCCCTTCGACGGGCACACCCTTCACCACGAGGAGCGCGCCATGCTCTGGACGATCGCCATCATCCTGCTCATTCTCTGGCTCGCCGGAGCCTTCGTCTTCAACGTCGCGGGCGGCCTGATCCACCTGCTGCTCGTCATCGCGCTCGTCGTCGTCGTCTACCGCCTCGTGACGGGCAAGCGCGTGGTCTGACTCCGGCGGCGATGGGCGGCCGCCCGCCGCCCGCGCCGCACACCGGAGCCCGGACATGACGGACGCCGCCCTCGCGGTCCACGTCGTCACGCACACGCACTGGGACCGCGAGTGGTACCACCTCGCGTCCCGCTTTCGGCAGCGGCTCGTCCGGCTGGTGGACGAGCTGCTCGACGAGCCGCCGCGGGACGGTGAGAGCTTCCTCCTCGACGGGCAGGGCATCGTCCTCGAGGACTACCTGGCGGTGCGGCCCGAACGCCGCGCCGCGCTCGCGGCGGCGCTGAACGCCGGCGCCCTCGAGGCCGGGCCCTGGTACGTCCTGGCCGACGAGCTGATCCCCGGCGGGGAATCGCTCGTCCGCAACCTGCTCGCGGGCCGCGCGGCGCTCGACCGGCTCGGCGCGGCGCCGCCCGCGGTGCTCTACTCCCCCGACGCCTTCGGCCACGCCGCGGCGCTCCCCCGGCTCGCGCGCGGCTTCGGCATCCCGCTCGCCATCGTGTGGCGCGGCTACGGCGGCGCGCGCTGGCCCTCGGGAGACGCGGCCCACTGGCAGTCCGAGGACGGCGCGACGGTCCTCCTGTTCCACCTCCCGCCGGACGGCTATGAGCTCGGCTCCTCCCTCCCGGGGGACGAGCGCGAGGCGCGGGCGCGCTGGACGCGCCTGCGCGCCGTGCTCGAGCCGCGCGCCCGGCTCGGCGTGCTCCTCGTGCAGAACGGCGCCGACCATCACGCGCGGCAGCGCGGCCACGACGACGCCCTCCGCGCCCTCGAGCGCGCGGCGGCGCCGCTCCCCGTGCGCCGCTCCTCGCTCCGCGCGCTCGGCGCGACGCTCGTCGAGAACGCGGCGGGGCGTGCGCTCCCCACCGTCCGTGGCGAGCTGCGCGACTCGTACGGCTACGCCTGGACGCTCCAGGGGACCTTCGCCTCGCGCGCGCAGCAGAAGCGGCGGAACGCGCACGTCGAGCGCGCCCTCGTGCGCGAGGCGGAGCCGCTCGCCGCCCTCGCCCTGCTCATGCGCCGGCCGGCGATCGGCGACCCGCGCCCGCTGCTCGATGCCGCGTGGCGAACGCTGATGCGCTGCCATCCGCACGACACGCTTTGCGGCTGCTCGATCGACGAGGTGGCGCGCGCGATGGATGTCCGGCTCGAGAGCGGTGCCGCGCAGGCGTCCGGGCTGCGCGAGGACGCGCTGCTCGCCGTCCTCGGACACGATCCCGCCGCGGCCCGCGAGCGCCGCGACCGCTGGCGCCCGATGCTCGTCGTGCACAACGCCGCCCCACGCCCGCGGCACGGCGTGGCCGACGTGCGCGTCGTCCGCTTCCTCCGCGACGCTCCCGTCGGACCCGGCTCCGCGCGCGCACGGGCGAAGGACGCCCGCGAATCCCGCGAGGCGCTACCCGACGGGTGGGTGTTTCAGCCGCTCACGCGCCGAACGGTGCAGGAGCGGCTCGAGTCGCCGCTCCACTACCCCGACAACGATCTCGTCGAGGAGACCCGAGGCGTCGCCTGGGTGGACGACGTCCCCGCGCTCGGTCTCGCCACGCGCGCCCTCGTCGCGCGGCCCGCGAGGGGGCCGACGCCCCCGCGACCGGTCGTCGTTCGCGGCCGCTCCCTCGACAACGGGCTCCTCGCGGTCTCCGTCGATGGCCGCGGCCGCGTCGGACTCCGCTCGGCCGACGGCGCGTTCGACGTCCGCTCCCTGCTCGCGCTCGAGGATGCGCGCGACGCGGGCGACCTCTACACCCCGTCGCTCGTCGGCGCGGCTGCGCGCACCGAGCGGTGCCTCGGCGCACGCGTCGTGCACCGCGGTCCGCTCCGCGGCGCAATCGAGACGCGGTGGCGCGTGCGCGTGCCCGCCGTGCGGCGCGCAGCCCGCGGCCGCACGCTCCCCGCCTCCGTCCGCGCATCCGCGACGCTCGACGTCCGCATCACGCTGCAGCTCGATGCCGGTGCGCCGTTCGTTCGCCTGCTCGTCGCCGGCGCGAACGACGCCGAGGACCACCGCCTGCGGATCGTCGTCCGGACCGGTCTCCGCTCCGCGCAGCTCGTCGCCGACGCCGCCTTCGGCCCGGTCGCGCGCGAGCCGCTGCGGGTCCGGAAGGCGGATCGCGCGATGGAGGCTCCGCCCGACAGCGCTCCGCTGCACCGCTGGGTCGCGCTCTTCGCCGCGCATCGCGGCGCGACGCTCTACTCCGACGGCCTCGCCGAGTACGAGGCGACGCGCGACGGCGATCTCGCCGTGACGCTGCTGCGCGCCGTCGGGGAGCTCTCCCGTCCCGACCTCCCGGAGCGTCCCGGGAATGCCGGGTGGCCCGTACCGACGCCGATGGCCCAGTGCCCCGGACCGTTCGACGCCGCGTTCGCCATCCTCCCGCACGGCGGACGCGACGCCGCGACGCTGGACGTCGTCGAGCGCGCCGCGGACGACGTCCTCCTCCCGCTGCGCGGGGACACGCGTCGCGATGCCATCGCCGTTCCAGCCTCGGTTGCCGGTCCGGAGCTCTCCGGCGCCGGACTCGCCTTCGGCGCGGTGAAGCCGGCGGAGGCCGATGGGTGGACGGTGCTCCGCTGCGTGAACGTCACCGACCGCGAGGTCGTCGGCGAGTGGCGCGTGCCGACGCCGATCGCCGAGGCGCACGCGGCGCGCCTCGACGAGCGTCCGCTCGCGCCGCTCGCGATCGACGGCGGACGCATTCCGATCGTCGTGCCGCCGCGCGGCGACCTGACGGTGCTCGTGCGCTGACGGCGCCGCTCACGCCCGGCCGCCGAGCTGCTCTCCACCATCGCCGGCGATCCGGTCGCGCAAGGCGTCGCCGAGCAGCGTGCAGGCGAGCACGGTGACGACGAGCGCGAGGCCGGGGGCGATCGCGACCCACGGCGCCGTCACGATCACCTCTCGTCCCCCCGCGATCATGTTCCCCCAGCTCGGGCTGGGCGGCTGGATCCCCATGCCGAGGAAGGAGAGCCCGCTCTCGAGGAGGATCGCGTTCCCGACACCGAGCGTCGTCGCGACGATCGCCGGCCCGAGCGCGTTCGGCAGGACGTGCCGCCAGAGCACCCGCGCGCGCGCGACGCCGAGCGCGCGCGCGGCATCGACGTAGGGGAGCGCCCGCACGCCGAGCACTTCGCCGCGCACCATCCGCGCGACCCCCATCCAGCCGGTGAGCACGAGCACCGTGACGACGGTCGTCGTCCCCGGCGACCAGAGCGCCGCGACGACGAGCAGGAGCACGAGCCGCGGGATCGCGAGCAGCGCGTCCGCGACCGCCATCGCGGCGCGGTCCAGCGCGCCGCCCCACCAGGCCGCCGCCGCACCGACGAGCGTGCCCGCCGCGCCCGCGAGCAGCGCGCCGGCGATGCCGACGGCGAGCGAGAGGCGCCCGGCGAGCATCGTGCGCACGAAGATGTCGCGCCCGAAGAAGTCGGTGCCGAGGAGGTGCAGCCGTCCGGCCGGATCGCGCGCGAACGGCGGGAGCAGTCGCGTCGAGAGCACGTCCCCGATCGCCAGCGGGTCCACGGCCGCCATCGCCGGGACGAGCAGCACGCCGGCGGCGAGCAGGGCGAGGAGGACGAGCGAGGCGCGCGTGGCGAGCGGCATCACCGGCGCCGCGGGTCGAGCGCCGGCAACGCCAGGTCGGCCGCCAGGTTCGCGCCGATCACGAGCCCCGCGTAGACGATCGCCGCCCCCATCATCACCGGATGGTCGCGGGCCAGGATCGCCGAGAGCATGGCCCGCCCCATCCCGGGGATCGCGAAGACGCTCTCGACGAAGACGGAGCCGGCGACGATCCCCGGCAGCGCGAGGGCGAGCAGGACGACGAGCGGCGGCAGCGCGACGCGCAGCACGTGCGCTCCGTAGATGCGCCGCCGCGGCAGCCCCTTCGCCCTCGCCGTGCGCACGAAGTCGGTGCCGAGGACGTCGGCGATGCTGGACCGCGCGTACCGCGCGACCCCGGCCGCGCCGACCGCCGTGAGCACGGTGACGGGGAGGACGAGATGCCGCGCGACGTCGGCCAGCGCGGCGAGCCCGGTGAGCTCCGCGCCCGGCGAGCGGAGGCCGAAGGCGGGGAGCCGCACGGCCGCGGGGAGCCCCCACGTCGCCGCGCCGTACGTGAAGAGCGCGACGAGGGCGAGGGCGAGCCAGAAGCTCGGCGCCGCGTACACCGCCGTCGTCGCGACGGTCAGCGCCGTGTCGAGCGGACGGCCGCGACGCACCGCCTGCACGCCGCCGACCGCCACGCCGATGAGGAAGGTGAGCCCGAGCGAGAGCGTGCCGAGGAGCAGCGAGACGGGGAGCGCCTCCCCGAGCACGTCCGCGACCGGACGCCGCGAGGCGAAGCTCTCCCCGAGGTCGCCGCGCAGCACGGCGCCGAGCCAGCGTGCATATTGCACCGGCGCGGGCGCGTCGAGGCCGAGCTCCGCGCGCAGGCGGGCCGCGTCGGCCGCGGACGCGGTCGGCGCGACGAGCAGCGCCGCGGCGTCGCCCGGCGCGGCGCGCGCCAGGACGAACGTGAGCGTGACGACGAGCCAGAGGAGCAGCAGCGCGCCCGCGAGGCGCCGGAGCAGGAGACGCACGAGGGGATAATGCCCAGCGACCGGTCACCGTCAACCCGCGCCGGATGTGCGACGGCGTCCCGGCGCCTCGGCGCGCGGGCGCGCGGCGTCGCCGAGCTCGCCGCCGCGCTCGGCGCCGCCGCGCTGCTCGGCGCGTGCGCCGGTCCGCGGCGCGAGCCGGGGACGGTCGTCTACGCGAGCGGGGCCGACCTCGAGAGCGCGAACCCGCTCGTCACCATCCACCCGCTCGCCCGGCAGGTCCAGCGCCACGCCCTCTTCGTCACGCTGGCGCGCTACGACGAGTCGCTCGCGGCGCGCCCGTATTTCGCCCGGGAGTGGACGTGGTCGGCCGACCGCCGCGTGCTCCGCTTCCACCTCGAGCCGGCGCTGCGCTGGCACGACGGCCGCGCCACGACGGCCGCCGACGTCGCCTTCACGCTCGACGCCGCGCGCGACCCGGCGACCGGCTTCCCCCGCGCATCGGAGCTCGACGTCGTCCAGTCGGTGCGCGCGGTGGACGACACCACGATCGAGCTCCGCTTCCGGCAGCCGCCGGCGGCCTTCCCCGGGATCCTCGCCGAGCTCCCGATCGTGCCGCGGCACCTGCTCGATTCGGTGCCGCGTCGCGACCTCCGGCGCGCCGCCTTCTCCACGAGCCCCGTCGGCAACGGTCCCTTCCGCTTCGTCTCGCGCGTCGCCGGGCAGCAGTGGCGCTTCGCCCGCGACACCGCCTTTCCCGCATCGATGGGCGGTCCGCCGCGCGTCGAGCGGCTCGTCGTCGCCGTCGTGGACGAGGCGACGACGAAGCTCGCGGGGCTCGTGAGCGGCGACCTGGACGTCGCTGGCGTCTCGCCGACGATGGCCTCGCTCGTCGAGCGCGATCCGGCGCTGCGCCTCGAGCGCTATCCCGTCCTCTTCGCCAACGCCCTCGTCCTCAACGCCGCGCGACCGCCGTTCGACGACGTCCGCGTCCGCCGCGCGATCGATCGCTCCGTCGACCGCGAGCGGCTCGTCGCCGCCGCGCTCGCCGGCTTCGGCGTCGCGAGCGGGTCGCCGGTGGCACCGGACAATCCGCTCGCCGCCGGCATCGCGACCGGTCGCGACACGGTCCTCGCGGACTCCCTCCTCGACGCCGCGGGCTGGCGCCGCGGTGCCGACGGCTGGCGTGCCCGCGACGGCGTCCCGCTCGGCATCGAGATGCTCACCGTCGGCAGCGGCGACAACGCCGTCGAGCAGCTCCTCCAGGCGGACCTGCGCGCACGCGGCATCCACGCCGGGATCCGGCAGCGGGAGCTCGGCGCCTTTCTCGCCGAGGCGCGCGCGTCACCCCGGCGATTCGACGCGCTGGTCAGCGGGATTCCCGGCGACCTCTCGCTCGGCTACCTCGCCGCGATGTTCGACTCGCGGCAGGCGGGCGGGGCGCTCGACTACGCCGGTTTCCACACGCCGCGGCTCGACGCGCGCTTCGAGGCGGTGCGCGGCGCGACGGAGGCGGGCGCGCTCGCCGCGGCCTGGGCCGAGGTGCAGCGCGAGCTCGCGCGCGAGGTGCCGGTCGTCTGGCTGTACCACGCGCGAGGCGTCCAGGGCGTGTCGCGCCGGCTCGGCGGCGTACGCATGGACCTCCGTGGCGAGCTCGCCACCGTCGCGCGCTGGACGACGGATCGCGACGCGCCGCCGCTCGCGCGGGCGTCGCGCGCACCGTCGTCGCCGCGCTGATGCTCCTGCTTCCGGATTCGGCGCTCGACGATCGCCGGCGCGCCGCCGCGGGACCGCTCGCCCCCCTCGCCGACGCGCTCCGCGGCGAGCTCGCCCCGCTCCTCGAGACCGAGCCCTTCATCCCCGCGCGGAAGGCGCGCCTCACGCGCGCCGGCGGCCGCTGCCCGCGCGACGGCGCCCCGCTCGCCTTCGATCCCTGGCAGCGCGATCGGCACCGGTGCCCGCGCTGCGGCGAGACGTTCGCCGGCGACGCGCACGAGGGAATGTGGGTCATGTCGTACCAGCTCTGGCTCGCCGAGCGCTGCGTGCACGCGGCGCTGCTCGCGCTCCTCCGCGGCGACGAGCCGTGCGCGCGCCTCGCGCGCGAGACGCTCGCCCGGCTCGCCGATCGCTACGAGTCGTGGCCCAACCGCGACAACGTCCTCGGTCCGTCGCGCCCCTTCTTCAGCACCTACCTCGAGTCCATCTGGCTGCTCCAGCTCGTCGTCGCCACCGACCTGCTCGAGCGCGCCGCCGCCGACGGCGGCGTCGGCGGCGCGGTGCGGGAGCGGCTCGTCGCACCGAGCACGCGGCTGATCGCGACGTATCCGGAGGGCGCGTCCAACCGGCAGGTGTGGAACGCCGCCGCGCTCCTCGCGAGCGCGCTCCTGCTCGGCGACCGCGCCGGGGCCGAGCGGATGGTGCACGGCGAGGCAGGCGTCTCGAAGCTGCTCTCCTCCGGCCTCCTCGTGGACGGGTCCTGGTACGAGGGAGAGAACTACCACCTCTTCGCGCACCGCGGTCTCTGGTACGGCGTCGTGCTCGCCGAGACGGCGGGGATTCCGCTCTCGCCCGCGCTGCTCGAGCGCTTCCAGGAAGGCTTCGCCACGCCGTTCCTCACCGCGCTGCCCGACTTCACCTTCCCGGCGCGGCGCGACTCGCAACACGGCGTCTCGCTCCGGCAGTGGCGATTCGCCGAGCTGTGCGAGCTCGGACTCGCGCGCCGCCGCGACCCGCGCCTGCGCGCGGCGCTCGCGACGATCTACGATCCCGGCGCGCCGCCGGGCGACACGGGACGCGCGCGCTCCACCGCGGAGGCGGAGCGAAACGAGCCGCCGGTGCGACTCTCGCGCGCCGATCTCGGCTGGCGCTCGCTCCTCCGCGCGCTGCCGGAGCTCGCTCCGCCCGAGCCCGCGGCGCCCGCGTCGGCCATCCTCGAGGGACAGGGCTTCGCCGTGCTGCGCCGCGACCGCGGCCGCGTCTATCTCGCGCTCGACTACGGCCACTCCGGCGGCGGTCACGGGCACCCCGACCGGCTCGGCGTGCTCTGGGCGCACGGCGACGCGCGCTGGCTCGACGACTACGGGACCGGCTCCTACGTGGAGCGGTCGCTCCACTGGTACCGCAGCACCCTCGCGCACAACGCGCCGCTCATCGACGGCCGCTCGCAGGCGCGCGTGGACGGCCGGCTCGTCGCCTTCGAGGAGCGCGGCGGCGCGGGCTGGGTCC
>DASUSM010000213.1:0-11048 GCA_036375115.1 Gemmatimonadaceae bacterium
TGCTCCCCACGATCGCGTGGCGAAGCTCGGAGTGCTCGATCACCGACCCGGCCCCGATCGACACGTTCGGGCCCACCGTGGACTGGCGGATCTGCACGCCGTCCTCGATGTAGACCGGTTCCACGATCTTCACGTCCTGGCCGAGGTTGGCCGGTTTCCGGGCCATGTGCCGCTTCTCGAGCATGATCTGGTTGGTCTCGAGCAGCGTGTCCAGCTTGCCGGCATCGTACCAGCCCTCCACGTCCTCCACCTTCAGCCGCGCGCCCTTGTCCACCATGTACTGGAACGCGTCCGTGAGGTAGTACTCGCCCTTGTTCGGCGGCTGCTGCATCACCCACTCGATCCCCTCGAACATGAGCTTCCAGTTCCGGATGTACTGGAGCCCGATGTTGGCGCGCTTCGAAATCGGATCCTTCGGCTTCTCCACGATCTTCGTCATGTGGCCGTCGGCGTTCGTGACCACGACGCCGAAGCGCTGGTAGTCCTCCACTTCCTTCGTCCAGATGATCCCGTCGGCGTCGGTCGTCGTGACGACCGACAGATCCGCGTCGAAGATCGTGTCGACGAAGATGATGAGCACCGGCTGGTCCACGTGCTCGCGCGCGAGCGCGACGGCGCCGGCGGTGCCGTCCTGAACCTTCTGCTCGATGAAGACCGAGGGAAAGCCGTACGCCTCGCGGGCGTGCCGCTCGACCTTCTCCTTCAGGTGCCCGGTGATATAGATGACCTGCTCGACGCTGCCGAGCCGCTTCAGGTCGTCGAGGACGTAGTCCATCACCGGCTTGCCGGCGATGCGGAGCATCGGCTTCGGCGTGACGTGCGTGTGCGGTCGGAGGCGCGTCCCCTTCCCGGCGAGCGGGATGATGACCTTCATGGCGCGCTCGTCCCCTCGCGCCCGTACTTGTCGCTGAGCCGCACGACGTCGTCGAGATCGGGGGTGCTCGCCTCGAGCACGTCGCAGTCCGTGACGGCCACCATCTGGTGCACGGTGAGCGGCGTGATGCGGTAGGCCTCGCCGATGCGGAGCTTCACGTCCTGCAGCTCGCCCCCCTCCGGCTTCACCTTGTAGATCAGCTCCCCGCTCAGCAGGTAGACCGTCTCGTCCTTGCGGTTGTGGTACTGGATCGAGAGCTCGTGCCCCGCCTTGATGTGCAGGATCTTGCCGACGTAGCGGTCGGTGTGGGCCCAGATGGTCTCGTGTCCCCACGGCTTCGGGACGACCTTGACGTCGGTGCGGCCGGACATTGACGATCTCCGTGCTGGTGAAGGCTGGCGCTCGTGACGAGGGAGGCGCGAGGCGGAGCGGCCCGGAGGGCTCGTCGTCCTCGCGCCTCCCTCGCCCGCTCAAATATCGCCCGTCGCGCGCCTCGGGCAAACGTGTCGGGCAAACTCAGAACCCGCCGAGCGAGATCACCCATCGCCCGCGCAGCCGCTCGTCGCCGAACTCGGCGCCGGTGGCGAGCTCGGGGTGCTCCACGAGCAGAGGAACGTCGAGCCGCGCGACGACGGGGCGGTCGAATAGCATGCCGCGTACCGCGAGGCCGACGCCGGCGTCCGCGAACAGCTCCGTGTCGCCGAGGCCGAAGGCGCCGCCGCCGTCCTGCAGCGAGACCGCGCCCGCGCCGTCGGCGAAGAGCGTCGCCCAGAGGCCGAGCGCGCGCGCGCCGGCGCCGGTGCGCGCGAGCCTCGCGCCCCACTCGAGCGTCGCCGACACCGCCGCCGCGTCACCGAGCGCGACGCCCGGCGCGTACCCGCGCAGCCCCATCCCGCCGAGCGGCGTGAAATGCGCCGCATCGTCGCTCAGGACCCCGTCGTTCGGGCGCCAGAAGTGGTTCTCGAAGGTCTCCGTCGCATCGCGCGACGAGAGGCCGATCGCCCGGCGATACGGCGCCTGATACGACGCACCGAACCAGAGTCGCTGGAGCGTGGCGAACGGGCGCCCGGCGTCGAACGTCTCGCGCACCCCCTCGAGCTCCGCGCGCCCGAAGACCGCGTTCCACCCGTCGGGCGCGTCGGGCCCGGCCATCGCGCCGCCGAGCATCATCGCGCGGACGGCGAAGGCGTCCGGCGCGGTGCCGCGCACCTCGCTCGACAGCGCGAGGTCGAAGACGCTCACGATCTCGGGCGCGAACGAGCCCAGCGAGCGGCCGCCGGTGAAGGCACGGGGAAGGAAGGCGCGCGCGGTCGGCAGCGTCGCGGTGAGGGCGACGGCGGACGTGCGCCGCTGGTCGCCGGCGGCGAGATGCCCGCTCTCGTCCGTGGTGTGGCGGAGCTCGACCTTCGCGACGTCGTCGAGCTTCCACGCGCCGACGCGGCTCCCGATCCCGACGCGCGCCCCCTCGCGCGGGTTCTCCACGACGACCCAGTACTGCAGGCGGCTCCCCGACGGCCCCTCGCTCGCATAGGCGAGCCCGCTCTCCGCCCGGTCCACGAAGCCGAGGTAGTTGCTGCGCGTGCGCAGTGCGTAGGTCACCTCCCCCCGCTCGCTGTACCAGGCGAAGGGGAGCACCGCCGTGACGGTCTCGTGCCGCGCGAACTGGTCGAGGAAGGGCCAGTCGAACACGACGCGCTCGGGCGGGGTGCCGTACCGGCCCGCGCGCAGGAGCAGGACGTCCAGCAGCCGCGGCGGCGCGACGTCGTTCCGCGCGTCCCAGTCCTCCGTGACGTGCAGCGGGTCGAGGCGCACCTCCTCGGGTCGCCCCGTCGTCCGCACGACGAGCGTCGTGTCGGCCGACGCCGGCGCGATTCGCGCGAACGTCCATCCGTCCGCGGTGCGCACGCCGAGCGGCACGGGGTGCAGGTACTCGCCGCGCCTGACGACGCGCGCCCGCGTCCGCCACGCCGATCCATCGCGCTCCACGTCCACGTCGCGGAGGGCGTAGTCCACGAGCCCCGTGCGATGCACCCACTGGTCGAAGAACCAGTCGAGCTCCATGCCGCTCGCGCGCTCCGCCGCGCCGCGCATCGCCGCCTCGTCCACGTGCCTGAACGCCCACGTCGCGTAGTAGTCGCGGAGGAAGCGCCGGAACGCCGAGTCGCCGATCGCATCGCGCAGCGCGCCGTACATGCGCTCGGCGCGCCCATAGATCATCGCGCCGTAGATCGAGAACTCGTTGAACAGGTCGGCGCGCGTGCCGATCGGCTCGGCGCGGCCGAGGAGGTCGAGGCGGATCTGCGAGACCTGCGCGGCCGGCGTCCCGCGCGGCGTGGTGGCGAGGGCGCGGTAGCCGGTGCCGCGCCCGCCCGCCGGCGCCCCGGCCGCGGCGCGCTCCGGCAGCGTCTCCCCGGCGTGCCAGCTCGTCACGTACGAGGCGAGCCCCTCGTCGAGCCACCCCGACTCCCACTCGTTGTTCGCGAGCAGGCCGTGCGCGTAGATGTGCGCGGTCTCGTGCACCATCAGTCCCTGCGACGCGGAGCCGTTCATCGTCACCATCGGGAACTCCGTTCCGCCCCCCTCGATGCGGTGCAGGTTCGTCACCTGCGGGTAGGCGTACGGCCCGAAGACGTGCTCGAGCCAGCGCAGCGCCTCGATCTCGCGCTCGAGCGCGACCCCGTTCCCCCAGGTCGCCTCGTCGCCGGGACGGTAGAGCACGTGCACCGAGACCGTGTCCGGCGACGTCGTCGGCGCGCCCGCGCCCTGGCGCACCGTGTCCCACGTCGGCGCACCCGCGCCGCGCACATACGTCCCGCCCTCGTAGCGATAGTCGGGCGAGACGGACCAGGCGAAGTGGTGCACGCCGTGCGCGAGGAAGCGAATCGCGCGAAAACCGGCGGGGATGTCCACCGCCGGCGCGGCGGGCGCGGGGCCGTAGGCGTCGCGCGCGAGGCGCAGCACCCCGCCCCGGCGCACGCGCTCCCATCCCGGGTCGCCGGCCACCGGCACGCCCGTCGCGCCGACGACCTGGTCCTCCGGCAGCACGAGCGTCACGTCGTAGCTCCCGAACTCGCCGTAGAACTCGCCGGCGGGGACGAGCGGGTTCGGGCGCCAGCCGAGCCGGTCGTGGACCGCGACGCGCGGATACCACTGCGCGAAGTCGAAGCTCCGGCCGCGGCGCGCCTGACGGCGCGGCAGCGTCGACGGCCGCGCCTCCCACTCGAAGTGGACGATCACCGAGTCGCCCGGCGCGAGCGGGCGCGGGAGCGCGAAGCGTACGACGGTGCTGTCGGGCGCGCCGGGGTACACCGGCGCGAGACGCAGCGTGTCCGCCGGGCGCGCGGGATACACGATGCGCACGGGGCCGGTGAAGCGCTCGTACGCGAAGTCGGGCTCGCGCAGGTGCTGGAAGCGCACGCGTCCCTCGCGCTCGTCGGTCTCGCTCCACTTCGACGCCGGACGGAACGCGTTCAGGTGCTGGTGCACGACGAGCTCGTCGAGCGTGTCCGGAGAGCGGTTCGTGTAGCGCAGCCGTCCCGTCGCCGCGACGGCGCCGCGCGACTCGACGAGTCGCGCGACGATCTCGTAGTGAACGCTCTGCTGCCAGTAGCCGGACGTGTCGGCGGCCGCCGCGTCGGGCGTCGTGGGCGGACGCACGGGGGCGCCCGGGGCGACGTCCTGCACGGCGACGAGGAGGGCGAGCAGTGGAAGCATGCGTGATCGGGCTGGTGGCGGGTCGGGTGCGGCCGGGGACGCCGTATTCTAGGCAGGAGCGGCGCACGCGGCAGCCGCGGCGGGCGGCCGTGCGCGCGAGGACGCGCCGCGGGTCACTCCTCGGCGGCGGGCGTCGCCCGATGCTCGTCGGCGGCGCCGCTGGCGCGCACGAAGGCGTGGAGGCTCGTCTCCTCCGCCTGGCCGAGGAGGCGGGTGATGACGGCCCACGCCTCCTCGACGGCGACGGTGCCGATCGTCTCGCCGTGCTGCCTGACGACGCTCTCGAGCTCCTCGGAGAGCACGCGGTACTCGCAGCGGATCCCCTCCTCCGTCCAGCCGAGGCGCGCCCGCTGCGCGCCATGGCGCGTGGCGACGAGACGGTGGATGTCCACGGCGTCCACGAGGACGCTGGATGGCCGGCCGTCCACCTCCTCGAGAGCGATGAGCATTCCCGCGAGATCGGCGAGGTAGCTCGCGACGTGGTCGGCGAGCTGCGAGAACTTGAGGCGCGCGGCGCCCGTCACGGGGCACTCCGCGCGGATGCGTCGGACGAAGGACTCGAGCACCGGCTGCAGCTCGCGCATCAGGATCTCGCCGATGTCGGCGAGCCCCTGGAGGCGTGACGCCTCCCTCGCCGGCCCGCCGGGCTCCGCCGGCGCCGCCCCCGGGCGCGCCGCCGCCGTCGGCAGCCAGAGCGTGAAGGAGGAGCCCTCCCCCGCCGTGCTCTGCACCGTGATGTCGCCGCGCATCAGCCGCGCGAGGCGACGGCTGATCGCGAGCCCGAGCCCGGAGCCGTCGTTCGGGCGCGTGAGCCCCGACTTCACCTGGACGAACGGCTCGAAGATGCGCGAGAGCTGGTCCGACGGGATGCCGATGCCGGAATCGCTCACGCGGAAGAAGACCCACCGCTCGCACGGGCGGAGACGCGCGTCGGGATCGGGCGTCTCGGTCGCGCCGTACTCGAGCGTCACGCGGCCGCCGGCGTCGGTGAACTTGATCGCGTTCGTCAGGAGATTGACGAGGATCTGCCGCACCCGGTCCTCGTCGCCCTGGTAGTGGAGCGTGGGGTCCCCCGCGCGCGTCGCCGCGAGGACGAGCCCGCGCGCCTCCGCCGATGGCTGCGCGAGCGTCACGGCGGCGTCGGCGGTGTCGCCCGCCGGTGCGGGCGCGGCGTGGACGACGAGCCGGCCGGCGTCGATCTTCGCGAGGTCGAGGACCTCGTTGACGAGTCCCAGCAGGTGCCGCCCGCTCGCGGCGATGCGCTCCACCTGCCGCTGCTGCTCTGGTGAGAGCGACCCGCCGATGCCGAGGTCGAGGAGCTGCGCGTATCCCATGACCGCGTTGAGCGGGGTGCGCAGCTCGTGGCTCATCGTGGCGAGGAACTCGCTCTTCGCGCGGTTCGCCGCCTCGGCCTCGGCGCGCGCGGCGCGCTCGCGCTCGACCTGGATCGCGCGCTCCTCGGCCCGCCGCCGGTCGGTGACGTCGCGCAGCGAGACGAGGCGGGCCGGCTCGCCATCCCAGGCGACCTCGACGACGCGCAGCTCGGCCGTGATCGACTCGGCCCGGGGGCGCACGACCTCGATCTCGGCCGGCTCGTGGCCGGCGATCGCGAAGCCGAACTCCGTTCCGACGAGCTCGGGGACGGTGCGCGCGAAGAGCTGCGCGGCGGCCGGGTTGGCGAAACGGATCAGCCCTTCGGCATCGACGATGACGATCCCGTCGGCAAGCTGCTCGATGATCGAGCGCAGCCGCCGGGCATCCACGCGCGCCTCCGGTCGTCGTTCCGTCGTCGATCGCTGCCGTGGCATGTCACCGTCGCGGACTCTCCCGTCGCCGTCCGAGGGCTCTACCCAATCCCGCGCACACGCCACATTATCAAGCTTCATGCCCTGCACGGCGGCCGGACGGCCGCACGGCGACCGCTCTCCGCTCTCACCTCCGCCGCATGCCGGAACGCCGACCTCTCGCCGGACACCCGCCGCACCGGTCGCTTCCGAGGCGCCCGACGTGAGCGACACCGGCGGGGAGACCGCCCCGCATTACCTCCTCAAGCTGTACGTGACGGGGAAGTCGGCGAAATCCGAGGTCGCCATCGCGAACCTGCGGCGGCTCTGCGCCGAGGAGCTGGAGGGACGGTACGACCTCCAGATCATCGACGTCCTCGAGCACCCAGAAGCGGCGGAAACGGACAAGATCCTCGCGACGCCGACGCTCATCAAGCGCCTGCCGCCCCCGCTGCGGCGCGTCATCGGCGACCTCTCGGACCGCCACAAGGTCCTGCTCGGCCTCGAGGTGCGGCCGGAGCTGCCCTCGCGCGACCGCGATCCCTCGGCGCCATGACCGACCGCGCGATCCCCGCCTCCGTCGAGAAGCTGCCGACCGGCATCGCCAGCCTCGACGTCATCGCCAAAGGCGGGCTGCCGAAGCACCGCACGACGCTGGTCTCCGGCACGGCCGGCAGCGGCAAGACGATCTTCGCGGCGCAGTTCCTCGCCGCGGGGATCACCGACGCCGGCGAGTCGGGGGTCTTCGTCACGTTCGAGGAGTCCGCCGAGGACATCCGCGCGAACATGCGCAGCTTCGGCTGGGACCTCGCGGCGTGGGAGCGCGAGGGGAAGCTCGCCTTCGTCGATGCGTCACCAGATCCCGAGGTCGAGGTCATCGAGAGCGGCGCCTTCGATCTCGGCGCGCTCCTCGCCCGCGTCCGGCACGCGGTGCAGAAGGTCGGGGCGACGCGCGTCTCGGTAGATTCGCTCGGCGCGGTCTTCTCGCAGTTCTCCGACCATTCGGTGATCCGCCGGGAGCTCTTCCGCATCGCCTCGGCGCTGAAGGACATGGGAGTGACCGCGGTCCTCACCGCGGAGCGCGTCGTGGACTACGGTCCGATCGCGCGCTTCGGCGTCGAGGAGTTCATCGCCGACAATGTGTTGATCCTGCGGAACGTCCTCGACGAGGAGAGCCGGCGCCGCACCATCGAGATCCTCAAGTTCCGTGGCGCCGACCACCAGAAGGGCGAGTTCCCGTTCACGATCGTGCCGGGGACCGGGCTCGTCGTGCTCCCGCTCTCGGCGATCGCGCTGCGGCAGAAGTCGTCCGACGTGCGCATCTCGTCCGGCGTGAAGGAGCTCGACGAGATGTGCGGCGGCGGGTTCTTCCGCGACTCGGTGATCCTCCTCTCCGGCGCGACGGGCACGGGGAAGACGCTCACCGTGACGCAGTTCCTGAAGGGAGGCGCGGACGCCGGGGAGCGGTGCCTCCTGCTCGCCTTCGAGGAGAGCCGCGAGCAGCTCTTCCGCAACGCGAGCGGGTGGGGGGTCGACTTCGAGCGGATGGAGCGCGACGGCGTGCTCCGCGTCGTCTGCGACTACCCGGATGCCGCCGGGCTCGAGGACTGGCTCGTGACGATCCAGTCGACCGTGCGCGAGTTCAAGCCGCGCCGCGTGGCGCTCGACAGCCTCTCCGCCCTCGAGCGGATCGGCTCCGCGAAGGCCTTCCGTGAGTTCGTCATCGGCGTCACGTCGTTCATCAAGCAGCAGGAGATCACCGGGCTCCTCACGACGACGACGGCGTCGCTGATGGGCGGCACCTCGATCACCGAGGCGCACATCTCGACGCTCACGGACTCGATCATCCTGCTGCGCTACGTCGAGATGTTCGGCGAGATGAAGCGCGGCCTCACGGTGCTCAAGATGCGCGGCTCGCAGCACGACCGGAACATCCGCGAGTTCACGATCGACGGGAGCGGCATGCACCTCGGCCGCGCGTTCCGGAACGTCACGGGGATCCTCGCCGGGACGCCCGTCCACATCTCGCCGACCGACGTCGAGCGGGTGTGGAGCCAGTTCGACGCCGAGCTGAGCGGCCGACGGCGGAGCACCGACCACGACTGAGCGCGGGGGCGAAGACGCGAACGGCGGCGCCGGTGGCGCCGCCGTTCGCATCTGGTCCCTGGGGCGCCGTCAGGCCGTCGCGCCGCGCAGCATCCCGGTCCGCAGCACGGCGAGCTTCCGCCGCACCGAGCCGTCCATCACGCGGTCGGCCACCTTCACGATCACGCCGCCCAGAATCTCGGGGTTCACGACGAGGTGCGGGACGACGGTCTTGCCGAGCGAGTCGGAGAGCGACGCCGCGAGCCGGTCGCGCTCGGCGTCGGGCATCTCGCGCGCCACCGTCACCTGCGCGTGCACCCGGTTCGCGATCGCGTCCACGATCTGGTGGTACTCGCGGGCGATCTCGGGGAGGAGCATCTGACGCCGGTGCGTGATGAGCGCCTGGAGGAAGCGGACCATCAGGCGTGGCATCCGGTCGGCGAAGGCGCGGCCGACGAGCTCGCGCTTCGTCGCCTCGTCCACGTTCGGCGACTCGAGGAAGCGGCGCAGCCGCTCGTCCCCCCAGATCGCGCTCACCACCTCGTCGAGCATCGTGCCCCACCCGTCGAGGTTCTCCGCCTTTCGCGCGAGCGAGTGGAGGACCTCGGCGTAGTTGTGGGCGATCGTCGGCTCGCGCATCAGCGCCTCGTGGCCGTGGAGACGGTCGAGAGGAAGGACTCGACCAGCTTGCGGTTGGTCTGCTCGTCGAGGTTCTTCTCGATGACCTTGGACGCCCCGGCGATCGCGAGATCCACCGCCTCGGCGCGGAGCTCCTGGATCGCCCGCTCCTTCTCGCGGTTGATCTCGGCGCGGGCGCGCTCGAGCAGCGCCTCCTGCTGCCGGTGCGTCTCCTCCAGCATCTCGGCGCGGACGCGCTCGCCCACCGCGCGGCCGTCGGCGATCAGCTGCTGCGCCTCGGCGTGCGCCTTCGCGATCCCCGCCTTCTGCTCGGCGAGCAGCCGCGCGGCCTCCTCGCGGTCCGCCTTCGCGCCGGCGATCGCCGCCTCGAGCGCCGCCTCGCGCTCGGCGACCGCCTTCGTCAGCGGCTTGAAAGCGTAGCGCGAGAGGATGAAGAGGAGGATGACGAAGATGACGAGCGTCCAGACCATCAGCCCGTAGTGCGGATCGAGCAGGTTCGGCGAGCCGCCGTGCTCCTCCTGCGCGAGGGCGAGCGCCGGCGTGGCCGGGAGGGCGGTCAGGATCGTGGACGACAGCGAGAGGCGCATGGATGCGAATCCGAAGCGATGTGTTGTGTGGCCAGCCGGGGGACCCGGGTCCCCTCGGAGGCTCGTCGCCACGCGGCCGGTCGGGCCGCGTGGCTGAAGACTGGTTCCGTACCGCCCGACGGCCGAGCAGGCCGTCGGGCTTCAATAGGACCGAGTTTCGATCGGCGCTACGCGCCGATCAAAACTTCCCCTGGATCTGGAACGCGACGACGACGGCGAAGAGCGTGGCGCCCTCGATGAGCGCGGCGAGGATCAGCGCGGCCGTCTGGATGCGGCCGGCGGCCTCGGGCTGACGGGCCATCCCCTCGACGGCCTGACCGCCGATGCGGCCGATGCCGAGGCCGGCACCGATCACCGAGAGGCCGGCGCCGAGGCCGGCGCCGATGAGCGCGAGCCCATCGCTGTTGCTGGCGGCCGTCTGCGCGGCCTGCACGAGCGGGAAGATCTGATCGATCATTGCGAGTCTCCGTACGGATCTATTGAAGTGCACCGCTCCGCGCCGGCTCGCGCCGCGCGCCGTCCGTCTGCGGGACCCGGGTCCCAACGGACTTCCCCGGACGCTCGTCCGGGTACCATCGGCCGCGGCGGAGCGTGGAGCCCGCGTGCCGTCCTGCCAACTTCCACTTCAGCGCACTCGGCCTCGATCGAGGAGCGCGCCGCGTGCGGCCGGAGCCCCACGCCCTTCAAGCATCGAGGAGTACGCCGCGTGGGGTCGGGGCCCCACGCGCTTCATACGAGACACGCATCACTGACCGCGCTTCGCGCGGTCAGTGATGCGCCTCCCGGATCTGCCCGATGAACACCGACGCCAGCAGCGAGAAGATGAACGCCTGGAGGAACGCGACGAAGAGCTCGAGGAGCATGATCGCCACCGCCATCAGCAGCGGCGCCGCGCCGACCACCGCGAGGATGCCGCCCTGCGCGACGAAGCCGAAGAAGAGCCCGATCAGCGCGAGCACCACGATGTGGCCCGCCGTCATGTTCGCGAAGAGTCGGATCGCGAGCGCGAACGGCTTCGTGAACTTCCCGAGGATCTCCACCGGCGTCATGATCAGGAAGAGCAGGACGCGCAGCGGCAGCGCGAGATCCTTGTTCCAGTAGAAGATCGTGTTCAGGTAGCCGGCCCCCTGCGCCCGCATTCCCGCGGCCTCGACGACGAAGAACGTCACGATCGCGAGCATCGCCGTCACGGCGATGTTCCCCGTCGCCGTGGACCCGAAGGGGATCAGCCCGAGCAGGTTGGCGAAGAGGATGAAGAAGAAGAGCGTGAGGATGAACGGGACGTAGCGCTCGCCGTGGTGCCCGAGGTTGCGGAGCGCGACCTCGTCGCGCAGGTAGAGCACCATCGCCTCGATCCCCGCGGCG
>DASUSM010000214.1:0-7086 GCA_036375115.1 Gemmatimonadaceae bacterium
GACGAGCGCGAGACAGCCGAGCAGCGCCGGCGTCCTGAGCCACGGCGTCGGCGCGGGCGCGAACATCGCGCCGAAGATGCGCGGCAGTGCCGTCAGGTTGCGGGCGACGACGTCGGCGGCGAAGGCCAGCCCATCGTCACGGAGGATCGGGGCGAGGAAGCTCCCGTAGGTGCCGTAGCTCGCCTGCACCGCCGACGGCATCGGGGCCGAATGCGCGGCGACCCAGAGCTGCCACGGCGCGAGCAGGAGCGCCGTCGCGCCGGCGAGGGCGGCGCCGGGGAGGAAGCGGCGCCTCGCGAGGAGGACGAGGATCGCCGCGGCGGGTGCGGCCACGCCGATCGAGCGGACGAGCGCGAGCACGCCGCAGAGCGCGCCGGCGAGGACCGCATCGCGGACGCGCCCCTCCTCCGCGGCGCGATCGGCGAGCAGCAGCGTCGGGACGAGGAGCGCGAGGAAGAGCGGCTCGGAGTAGAGCACCGTCGCGACGGCGAGGACCGGGATGGTCAGCGCGCTCGCGACGCCGACGAGCGCCGCCCCCGCCGGCGGGAGGGCGAGCCGCCGGCGCACGAAGTGGGCGATGCCGCCCGCGGCGACGCCCATGAGGCAGGCGTTGGCGAGCTTGAAGAGCGCGACGTTCTCCGGGAATCGCGGCGCGATGCGCCAGAGCAGCGCGAGGAGCGCCGGCCACGCGGGCGGATACTTCGCCGCGACGGGCGCATCGGGGAGGTTGAGGTAGCGGTACCCTTCCCCGGTCGCGAGCGACTTCGCGAGCACGAGGTAGAGCCCGTCGTCGAAGAAGACGCCGACGGGCCATGGCCCCGCCGCGAGCGCGACGAGGACCGTGACGAGGAGCCCGACGCCGACCGGCGAGAGCAGCCGGTCGAGGAGCGCGCTCCCCGAGGGAGCCGGGCGCTCGCTCACGCCTCGACCCCGTAGCGCGCGAGCTTGCGGTAGAGCGTGGACGGGTCGATGCCGAGCACGTCGGCCGCCCTCGTCTTGTTCCCGCTCTCGCTCTGGAGCACCCAGAGGATGTAGGCGCGCTCGATCGCCTCCAGCGTCGGGTTCGCCGGCGTGCGCTCGGCGATGAGCGGCTCCGACTTGCGCTCGGTGACGCGGACGGGAAGGGCGTCGACGTCGATGATCTCGCCGGAGGTGAGGATCACGGCGCGCTCGAGCGCGTTCTCGAGCTCGCGCACGTTCCCCGGCCAGGAGTACGACTGGAGGATCTCGAGCGCCGCGGTGCTGATCCGCTTCGGCGCCTCGCCACGCTGCTCGGCGGCGCGGTGGAGGAAGTGGTCGGCGAGGAGCGGCACGTCGTCGCGGCGCTGGCGCAGCGGCGGCAGGTGGATGGCGATGACGTTGAGGCGGTAGAACAGGTCGCTGCGGAAGGAGCCGCGCTTGATCTCCTCCTCGAGGTCGCGGTTCGTCGCCGCGATGAGCCGCGTGTCGATCGGGAGCGGGTCGGTGGCGCCGACCGGGATGACCTCGCGGTGCTGGAGGACGCGCAGCAGCTTGACCTGCGTCGCCGGCGTCGTCTCGCCGATCTCGTCGAGGAAGAAGGTCCCGCCCGCGGCCGCGGCGAAGAGGCCCATCTTGTCCTTCACGGCGCCGGTGAACGATCCCTTCACGTGGCCGAACAGCTCGCTCTCGAGCAGGCTCTCGGGGAGCGCGCCGCAGTTGATCGAGTTGAACGTCGCGTCGGCGCGCTTCGAGAGGTCGTGCAGGTAGCGCGCGATGATCTCCTTGCCGGTCCCCGACTCGCCCTGGATGAGGACCGTCGAGTCGGTCGGACCGACGGTCTCGGCGAGCCGGAGGACATCGATCCACGACTTGCTGTTCCCGACGGGACGCCCGACGCCGTGCGCGCCGCGCCGCTCGATCTCCTGCTTCAGCGTCCGGTTCTCGACGCGCAGCGTGCGGTGCTCGGCGGCCCGGCGGAGGATCGCGAGCAGCTCGTCGTTGCGGAACGGCTTCTGGATGTAGTAGAAGGCGCCCTCGTTCACCGCCTGCATCGCGGACTGGAGGGTGGCCTGCGCCGTCATGAGGATGACGGGCGTGATCGGATTCTTGGCGCGCGCCGCGGCGAGGACCTGGAGGCCGTCCACGCTCGGCATGCGGACGTCGCTGAGGACGATGTCCGGGTCGAGCGCCTCGAGCTGCTCGATGCCGGCGCGTCCGCCCTGCGCGACGTGGGTGTCGTAGCCCTCGTTCTTGAGGAGGATGCGCAGGGAGTCGAGGATGCCGCCCTCGTCGTCGACGACGAGGACCGTGGGCTTGTGGTCGGTCACGCCGCACCTCCGGGCGCGGTCTGGGTTCTCGGGAGCAGCACCGTGAAGCGGGTGCCGCCGCTGCCGCTGTCGACGAAGACGAGGCCGCGGTGCGCCTCGATCGCCCGGTGGACCACGGGCAGACCGAGCCCGGTCCCGCCGAGCTTCGTCGTGACGAAGGGATCGAACATCTGATCCCGGATCTCGCTCGGGATCCCCGCCCCCTGGTCGAGGACGCGGAGCGAGACGACGCCGTGCTCGGCGTCGAACGAGCTGGGGAGACCGCCGGGGATCTGGTCGGCGTCGAGCGACGCGACTTCCACGCGCACCTCGCCGGCCGCCGGCGACGCCTGCACCGCGTTCAGGGCGAGGTTGAAGACGGCGCGATGGAGCAGGTCGTCGTCCCCCTCGATGAGCAGCGGCTCGTCGGGCGCCGAGATCGCGATGCGGACCCCCTCGCACCGGTCCGGGTGCGACGCGGCGAGGCTCGCCGCGCCGCGCGCGATCTCGGCGAGGTCCACGCGCTCGATGCGCGTCGCGCGCACGCGCGCGAAGTCGAGGAACTCGGTGAGCAGCCGCGAGAGCCGGTCCGCCTCGCGCACGATGAGCGTGGAGAGCGTGCGCTCGTCCTCGCCGGCCGCGGACATCCGCGCGAGCTGCTCGACCGCGCTGCGGATCGACGCGAGCGGATTCTTGATCTCGTGCGCGAGCGACGCGCTGAGCGCCGCGACGGCCTCGAGGCGCTCGGCGCGGACGCGGAGCGAGTCGAGCCGCTTCTGGTCGGAGATGTCCTGAAAGATCGCCGTCGCCGTCGGCGTCACGATGCCGCCGTCGATGTCGATGCACGTCGTCGTCAGGCCGATCGGGAAGTCGCGCTCGCCGGTGACGACGCGCGCCTCGGCGCGCGTCGTGCGGATGCCGAGCCGGACGGAGCGCTCGAGCTCGTCGGCGAGCTCCGGCGCGACGCCGCGGACGTCGGCGAGGATCGGCTCGCCGAGGCGGCCCTCGCCGAGGTCGAGGCCGAGGAGCGTCCCCGCCATCGCGTTCGCGTAGACCAGCCGCCCGCCCGGATCGATCGTGATGATCCCGCTGCGGATGTTGCGGAGGATCTCGCTCGCCTGGAGGCGCACCTGCGTCAGCTCGTGCGCGAGCTCCGCCGAGCCGGTCCCCGTCTCGTGGACGCGCGCGCTGAGCCACCCGCTGCCGAGCGCGACGATGGCGAAGACGCCGAGCTGCAGCCAGACGGCGAGGGTGAGCTCGGTGTCGTGCCACCAGATGACGTCGGCGAAGTAGACGACGTTGCCGAGCGCGGCGACGAGCAGTCCGCCCCCGGCGGGGAGGAGAAACGAGGCGAGCGCGATGACGAGGATGTAGAGCGCCGTGAACTGCGAGTCGCTCCCGCCCGTCGTGTGCACCGCCGCCGTCACGAGGAGCAGGTCGAAGATGCACTGTAGATAAAGGAACGTCTCGCTCGTCCGCCGCTTGCTGACGTCCGTCCAGACGACGGAGGCCGCCGTCACGACCATCGCGATGGCGAAGGCGAGCGACGCGACGAGCGTGTCCGTCGCATCCGCGTGGCGCCACTTGAAGACCGCCGCGACGTAGAGCGCCGCGGCGAGCGAGAGCCGGCCGAGGTAGACCCAGCGCAGGAGGAAGCGCGGATCGCGGATGGCTCGAAGCGTCTTGTCGGAGTCGCGCGTGAGGAAGGCCACGGGGGCGGGGCGGGTCTTGCAAGGTGCAAGGCGGGGCGGGCTGCACCGACCCTCGCATTCTGCCATATATTGGACGAGCCACCTGGAACGGAGTTTCTGATTGGAGCACGAGCCACTGACCGTCGGCGGCATCCTCCTGCGACTCGGGGCGGTCCTCCTGCTGGTGTTCGTGAACGGCTTCATGGTCGCCGCCGAGTTCGCGCTCGTCGGCGCCCGGCGGAGCCGGATCGACCAGATGGCGGCGGAGGGGGACCGCGGGGCGAAGCGCGTGCAGGACGCGCTCACGCACCTCGACCGCTACATCTCGGCGACGCAGCTCGGCATCACGCTCGCCTCGCTCGCGCTCGGATGGATCGGCGAGCCCGCCCTCGCGGCAATGCTCGACCGCGTCTTCGCGGCGTTCGGCCTGCCGATCAGCCCGGGCGAGGCGCACACCGCGGCGTCGATCACGACCGCGTTCCTGATCATCACCTTCCTCCACATCGTCTTCGGCGAGCTCGCGCCGAAGTCGCTGGCGCTCATCGCGCCGGAGACGGTGAGCCGGCACGTCGCGCGTCCGCTGATGCTGTTCGCGCAGCTCATGAAGCCGTTCATCGCGACGCTGAACGGCGCGGCGAACTTCATCCTCCGGCTCGCCGGGATCGCGCCGTTGAACGAGGCGAGCCGCGTGCACTCGCCGGAGGAGCTGCGCCTCCTCGTCATGCAGGCGCACGCGCACGGCACCCTCGACGAGTCGGACAGCGCGATGCTCGCCGGCGTCTTCGACTTCCACGAGAAGAAGGCGCGCGACGTCATGCGGCCGCGCACGGAGATCGTCGCCATTCCCGTGGACGCGACGGAGGAGGAGGTCTGGGAGATCCTCCGCCGCGAGCGCTACTCGCGGTATCCGGTGTTCGAGGAGTCGCTCGACGACGTCTGCGGCGTCTTCCTCGCGAAGGACCTCTGGCTGCGGCCGAACGGGGACGGCGTGCCGCCGTTCGAGCTGAAGGCCTTCGTGCGCGAGGCGCTCTACGTCCCCGACTCGCGCCCCGCCGAGCGCGTCCTCGACGACCTGCGGAAGACGCGCGCCCACATGGCCGTCGTGCTCGACGAGTACGGCGGCACCGCGGGGATCCTCACGATGGAGGACCTCGTCGAGGAGGTCATCGGCGACATCGCCGACGAGTACGACATGCTCACCCGGACGTCGATCGAGATGAACGGCGTCCTCGAGCTGGCGGGCTCGCTCTCGCTCATCGACGTGCGCTCGGACTACCATCTCGCGATCCCCGAGGGAGAGTGGTCCACGCTCGGCGGTTACGTCTTCTCCTCGCTCGGCCGACTGCCGCGGGTGGGGGACCGCGTCCTCTTCCCCGGCGGCGAGCTCGAGGTCGTGGCGATGGATGGCCGCCGCGTCGCCGCGCTCCGCGTGCACCGCCGCCCGCCGGCCGAGCGCGCGTCGTGAGCGACGCGGGCCCGCCGGACGCCGACGCCGCCGCGCCCGCCGGCGACGTCCTGCGCGTGGACGGCGCGATGCCGCTGGCGATCCCGCGGAGCGAGCTCGTCGCGCGCGCGACGCGAGCCGGCGGCCCCGGCGGCCAGCACGTCAATACCTCGTCGACGCGGATCGAGCTCCTGTGGAACCCCTCGCGCTCGCGCGCGCTCGACGAGCGGTCGCGCGCTCGCCTGCTCGACAAGCTCGCGTCGCGCCTCGACGCGGAGGGGAACATCCGCGTCGTCGCCGCGGACCGCCGCAGCCAGCTTCAGAACCGCCAGTCCGCCGAGTCGCGCCTCGCCGAGCTGGTGCGCAAGGCGCTCGTCGTCCCGAAGCCGCGCAAGAAGACGAAGCCGACGCGCGCGTCGAAGGAGCGCCGGCTGGACGAGAAGAAGCGGCGCGGCGAGCGGAAGAAGGGGCGGCGGGGAGGGTGGGAGGACTGAGGGCGGGGCCTGGGCCCGGCGCTCGGCGCTCGGCGCTCGGCGCTCGGCGCCCGGGAGGACGCCGGCTGTTGGCCGTGTGTTTCACGCGGAGGCGCGGAGATCCGCGGAGCAAGGCGCCGTGTGCGGATCGTGTGCGTCGCGCCACGAGCCCTGAAATTGATGGGTACTGCTCGACGGTCACGCCTCCTCGCGTCGGCGCACGAGTGCGTCCCGACGCAGCCCCCAACGTTCATCGACCCCGCCGCGACGACGCCGCGGCGCGCACCGTCCGAGCCGAACGCAGGAGCAATCGGATGCATCCGATCCATCGGATGCATCCGATTCCTTTTTTCGTCGAGGCCGGCCCGAGCGGCCGTCGTCCCCCCGCGCTGGTCGAGGCCGGCGCGAGCGGCCGTCCTCCGCGGATCTCCGCGTTTCCGCGTGAAACCAACAGCAACAGGGGGAGCCATCCCCGAAGAGATGCCTCCCCCTGACGACGAGCCCGTCCGCCCCGCCGAGTGCCGAGTGCCGAGCGCCCGCCCTACCACTCGTACAGCGCCCGATACAGATCCGCGTTCCGCTGCACGATGCGCACGTAGTCCCGCGTCTCGACGAAGGGGATTCGCTCGGTGAACATCTCCGGATCGTCCGCCACGCCGCGCTTCTCGCGCCAGCGGCGCACGCGGGAGCCGCCGGCGTTGTAGGCGGCGAGGAGGTGCGCGGGCTCGTCGTACTGCCTGACGAGATCGGCGAGATGCTCCATCCCGAAGCGGAGGTTCACGTCGGGCTCGTAGAGGAGCACCGGGTCCCACGTCGGGAAGCCGGCGGAGCGCGCGAGCGTGCGGCCCAGCGCGGGCATCACCTGCATCAGCCCGCGCGCCCCCGCCGGTGAGGTCGCGCGCGGGTTGAAGCTCGACTCCTGCCGGATGAGCGCGGCGACGAAGGCGGGGTCGAGGTTCCGCGCGCGCGCCTCGGCGACGAGCACGTCGCGGCGCGCGAGCGGATACGCCAGCCGGTAGGCGCGCGCGTCGCGCGGCGACCCCGCCTCCATCGCCTTCCACGCGAGACGAATCCCGCGCGTCGCCTCGCCGCGGCGCCGGAGCGCCGCCGCCGTCGCGAGGAGCCGCTCCGTCGACGCCGGGGCGTCGGCCTCGAGGCGGTCGTACTCGAGCCCCTCCTCGAAGTCCATCCCGAGCCGCGCGAGGAGCGCC
>DASUSM010000215.1:0-16172 GCA_036375115.1 Gemmatimonadaceae bacterium
CCGCTCCCCACATGACCTCCACGCCCCACCCCCACTCTCCACCCCCTCCCCCGCCTTACCGCCACTACTATAGGAGTAGCGACCCCCCGGCACTCCCCTTGCCCCCCTGCGCCACCGTGACCCTCTCACACGACGACTGGGAGCAGGAGCGCGGCGCGCTGCTCGGACGCACGATCTCGGAGCTCGGGCTCTCGATCCGCGGGACCCCGCTCGAGTCGCTCGTCACGCAGCTCTACGCCGAGCTCGACGCGAAGGGGGTCGCCTTTCATCCGCCGGTCTACCTCAGCGACCAGTGGGGCTGCCCGGAGGGGACGCCGATCATCGGCGTCCCGTTCTATCTCGCGGATGCGCGCCTCGCGCGCCTCGAGCAGGAGGTCGCCGTGGACCTCGAGTCGGAGCGCGACAGCATGCGCTACCTCCGCCACGAGGCGGGGCACGCGATCAACTACGCTTACCGACTGCACGAGCGCGAGGATTGGCGCGCGCTCTTCGGCCGCTACGAGCTCCCGTATCGCGACCGCTTCCACGTCGATCCCTTCTCGCGCGATCACGTGCGGCACATCCTCGGCTTCTACGCCCAGAAGCACCCCGACGAGGACTTCGCCGAGACGTTCGCCGTCTGGCTCACGCCGGCGCTCGACTGGCGCCGACGCTACGCGGGGTGGGGCGCCTTGAAGAAGCTGGAGTGGGTCGATCGCGTGATGCGCCAGGTCGGCCAGGATGCGCCGGAGGTTCCCGCCCCGGGCGAGGACGACCTCCCCGTCGAGGCGATGCACTGGACGATCGGCGAGCACTACGCCGAGTTCGAGGAGCCGGTGCCGATCGGCGATCCCGCGCAGTTCGACGACGAGCTGCTCGACGTCTTCGCCGCGCGCGACGACGCGCCCGAGGGCGAGCCGGCGGCCGAGTTCCTCCGCCGGCACCGGCGCGAGGTCGTGCGGCGCATCGCCTACTGGACGGGGGAGCAGACGACGACCGTGCGCGGCTTCATCGACCACCTCGTGGGTCGCGCGGAGGCGCTCGAGCTGCGGGTGAGCGGGCTCGAGGCCGCGACGCTGATCGAGCTGACGGCGTTCGGCACCGCGGTGATCGCGCACTGGCGGAGCACGACGGCGCTGCGCGAGGAGGACGAGTGAAGGTCGTCCTCCTCCACACGGCCGACGCCGCCGAGTCCGACGATCCGGTGCTCGGGCAGCTCGAGGAGGCGCTGGCCGCGCAGGGGCACGCGACGGCGCGCGTCGTCGTCAGCGACGCGCTGACGCCGTTCGTCGAGGCGCTCGGCGCGGCGGCGCCGGACCTCGTGTGGAACCTCGCCGAGGCGTTCGGCGGGAAGAGCGCGCTCGAGTCGAACGTCGCCGCGGTGCTCAGCCTCCTCGGGCTGCACTACACGGGGTCGAGCCCCGCGGGACTGCTCCTCGCCGGGGACAAGGTGCTCGCGAAGAAGATCCTCCGCTTCCACGGGATTCGCTCGCCGGAGTTCGCGACGCTCTACCGCGGCGCGGTGGAGTGGGCGGGCGAGCTCGCGTTTCCGCTGATCGTGAAGCCGCCGCAGGAGGACGCGTCGATCGGGATCACGACGGGCTCGGTGGTGCACGACCTCCGCGAGCTGCTCGTGAAGCTCGACGAGGTGCACTCCGAGTTCCGCTCGCCCGCGCTCGTCGAGCAGTTCGTGGAGGGGCGCGAGTTCTACGTCGGCGTGCTGGGCAACGCGCACGCCGAGGCGCTGCCCGTGATCGAGCTCGACTTCTCGCGCTTTCCCGCGGGGACGCCTCGCGTGGCGAGCTGGGACGCGAAGTGGGGGGACGCGAGCGGCGGCGGGGCCGAGTTCGGGGGAACGGAGTCCGTCTTCCCCACCGACCTCCCGGCGGAGCTCGTCGTGCGGATGCAGAAGGTCGCGGTGGACGCCTTCGAGGCGCTGCGGCTGCGGGACTACGGGCGGATCGACCTGCGGGTGTCGCCGGAGGGGGAGATCTTCGTCATCGAGGTGAACCCGAACTGCTACCTCGAGCGGGGGAGCGAGTTCGCGCGCGCGGCGCACGCCCACGGGCTGCCGTACGACCAGCTCGTCGAGCGCATCGTGGACCTGGCGATGGCGCGCTACGCGCGATAGGCGCGGGTCGGCGAGGGACGGAGACGACAAGAGCGCCGGCGCGCATGCGCGCCGGCGCTCTTGTGTCGGTGCGAAGTGCCGCTTACTTGCGCTTCGCGGCGGACTTCCGCTTCGCCGTGGACTTCTTGGCGCCGCGCTTGGCGGTGGACTTCTTGGCGCCGCGCTTCGCGGTCGACTTCTTCGCACTCTTGCGCTTCGTGGCCATGGTGCAGTCTCCAGTCAATGGAGTTGAACAGATCCGACGACCCCCCGGTGGGTCGGCGGCCGACGGACGGCACCGCAGGCGCCGCCGTCTCTCACGGCCGCCGGAGCGGCCGCGAGTCTCGCGCGGTCAGATCGCGTCGCTGAGGCTCGTGAAGGTGAAGTCCCTCACCTTGAGCGGCGGCACGACGACCGAATTCCCCGGACTCCCGTCCTCGCTCGCGCTGACGCGCGTCGGGCGTCCCATCATCTCGATGTTGTTCAGCATGAAGATCGGCGACTCGTTGTAGCGCAGGTTCTTCACCGCCCGGGTCACCTTCCCGTTCTCGATGAGGAAGGTGCCGTCGCGCGTGAGCCCCGTGAAGAGGATCGTCCGCGGGTCCACGGGACGGATGTACCAGAATCGGGTCACGAGCAGGCCGCGCTCGGTCGAGGCGATCATCTCGTCGATCGTGGCGTCGCCGCCGGACATGCGCAGCGAGCCGGAGAACGGGGTGGGCGCGACGCCCTGCTTCTGCGCCCAGAAGCGGTCGTACGCGAGATTGCGCACGACGCCCTTGTCGATCCAGACCGTCGGCGAGATCGGGAGCCCCTCGCCGTTGAACGGGGCGCCCGGCGCTTCCGGGTCGAAGGGATCGGAGACGAGGGAGACGCGCTCGTCGACGACCTTCATCCCGATCTTGTTCCCGCCGCCCGGCTTCGTGAAGAACGAGCGGCCCTCGTCGGCGTTGCGCGCGTTGAGCGCGAAGGCGACGAGCCGGACGAGGTTGCCGACCGCGGTCGGCTCGAGGACGACGGTGTAGCGACCCGGCTCGATGGCGACCGGGTTGCGGGAGCGCTGCGCCTTGTCGATCGCGCGCGCTCCGAGTGCCGCTGCGTCGATCCGCGACACGTCATGACTCGCCGAGCCGGCCCAACCCGAGCCGGTACCGTCGGGGGTCCGCACGGTCGTCGTCAGCGCAGCACCCGTGCCACGAGCGTACGCAAAGAGCCCTTTCGAGTTCGCGATCGCGAAGGAGCCGCTCTCCGTCTCGATGTAGCCGGTGCTCTGCAGCGCCGCGCCGCGCGCCGGATCGGCGACCGCGCGCACCATCGTCGCGCGTCCCGCGGCGTCGAGCGATGCGGTCGCATCGCTCCAGCCGACGGGATTCGCGTACTGCTGCGGTCCGAGCTCCGGCATCGACTCGGGATCCTCCGGCGCGAGGCGCGCGAGGCGCTCCGCCGTCTCGACGGCCGCGCGCAGCGCCGCATCGTCGAGCTTGTTCGTCGTCACCGCCGCGCTCCGCCGGCCGAACGCCGAGCGGATCGTGACGGTCGTGTTGTAGTTGTCGCCCGCGGTCGAGACCTGGTTCTGCGCGAAGCGCGTGTTGCCGCGGCTCCCGCTGTTCACCGTCACCCGGGTCTCGTCCGCGGTCGCGAAGGCGAGGGCGCGGCGCGTGAGCGACGCCGCCTCCTCCCGCGAGAGGTAGCGCGCGTCGGCGGCGAGGGAGCGAAGGGTGCTCACGCCTGCCGCCCCGTGTTGATGACGTTGATCTGCCGGTGCCGCGTCGGGACGCAGCCGTGGCTCACCGCGTTCGACTGGCTCGGCTGCCCCTTGCCGTCGTTGAAGGCGCCGCCCATCTCGTACGACGCCCTGCCGCCCAGCATGTCCATCGCGTTCCAGAATTCGGGGGTGCGCATCTGGTAGGCGACGTCCTTGAGCATCCCGACGATCTTGCCGCCCCGGATCTCGTGGAAGAGCTGGCCGCCGAACTGCGCGTTGTAGCGCTGCTGGTCGATCGAGAAGGAGCCGTCGCCGACGATCGCGATCCCGCGGTCGGTCGCCGCGATGAGGTCCTCGAAGCTCCGTTCCTGCTCCCCCGGGAGGAGCGAGACGTTCGGCATCCGCTGGAACTGGACGTCCTGCCACGACTGGGCGTAGGAGTTTCCGTGCGAGCGGACGGGCCGCTCCTGCTGCCGGTACCACCAGTCGAGCATCGGCGCCTGCTCGCGCGTCGTCTGGTAGTCGCGGAGGATCCCGTTCTCGACGATGTAGTAGCGGTCGGGCTTCACGCCCTCGTCGTCCCAGCCGACCGCGCTGAGCGATCCCGGCTGGTCGCGGTCGGCCTGGACGTTCATGAACTCCGGGCCGTAGCGGAACGAGCCGAGGAACTTCTCGGGCGGCGAGAGGAAGGAGGTCCCCGCGTAGTTCGCCTCGTAGCCCATCACGCGGTCGAGCTCCGTCGGGTGCGCGATGGACTCGTGGATCGTGAGCCAGAGGTGCGTCGGGTGGAGGACGAGGTCGTAGCGGCCGACCTCGACCGGCTTCGCCGAGAGCTTCTGCACCGCCTCCTCCGCCCAGCGCGGCGCGTTCTCGACGAGCCGCGCGTCGGTCACGTGCTCGTAGCCGAGCCCCTTCGGCTGGACCTCGGAGGATGCGCGCGACTGGAAGTCGGAGAAGTCGGGCGCGACCGCCGTGACCGTCACGCGCGGCAGCGACCGGTAAATCGTCTGGACCGTGTACGTCCCGTCCGTCGAGGCGAAGGTCTTCTCCTCGCGGAGGAAGAACATCGAGGAGTTGACGAAGCGGGCGCCCTTCACGCCGAGCGCCGCGGCGTTCGCGGCGAGGAGAAGGCCGACCTTGTCCTCGATGGCGACGTCGAAGGGATCGACCTTCGCCGGGCTGCGCCAGACGCCGTTCGGCGTCGGCTCGACGGGGGCGAGCGTCACCGGACGGACGACCGCGGCGCGGTTGGCGCGCGCCTGCGCGACGGACTGCCGCGCGACGCGCGCGACCTCGTCGCGGGAGAGCTCCTGGCTCGCCGCGAACCCCCACGCGCCGTCGACGAGGGTGCGGACGCCGAAGCCGAACGTCTCGTTGTCGCTGAGGTTCTGCACGCGCTGCTCGCGCGTGAAGATCGCCTGGTTCCGGTTGCGGCTGATGCGGACGTCCGCGTAGCTGGCTCCGGCGGAGCGTGCGGCGTCGAGGGCGAGAAGGGCGAGGTCCCTGAAGACGGGCTCACCGGCGGTGGTCGGCGCGGGAGCGGGAGACGAGGCGACCGCCGCGGCGGAGGATCCGCACGCCGACAGTCCGATCGCGGCGGCCGCCGCGGAGCTGGTCTTCAGGAAGTCTCGTCGGGTTTGCGCCACCAGGTATCCTCGAGATCGCGACCGCTGACTTCGACCGCGCTTCATCTACCTTAAGAAGCGCTGCGCGAATATAGGAACGTCGAAATGCGCACGCAATAGTGCAAGACGTGATGGCGCGCGGCGATGCGCGACGTCGTGTCATGCATCACACGACCGAGCGACGCACGAGCAACAGGGTGCGGCGGGCACTCGGCACTCGGCGCTCGGCACTCGGCGACGGAGTCTCGGCGCTCGGCGCTCGGCACATGCGCTCTCCGCGTCCGCTCGTCCGCGCACGACGGCGCCGCTCTGGACGACGACCGGCACGCGTGTCATGATGAGAGTGCGCCGCGCGCGCGCGCGGCCAGCCCCGGAGCTCCCCATGCCGACTCTCTCCATCGACGGTCGCGCCGTCACGGTGCCGGACGGCGCGACGATCCTCGATGCCGCGCGCCGACTCGGGATCGAGGTGCCGACGCTCTGCCACCACCCGGGGCTCCCCATCGTCGGCAACTGCCGGCTCTGCCTCGTCTCGATCGAGGGCGCGCCGAAGCTCGCTCCGGCCTGTGCGATCGCCGCCGCCGACGGGATGACCGTGCGCACCGACACCGACGCCGCCGCCGGGAACCGCCGCGACGTCCTCCGCATGCTCCTCGAGCGCTACCCGGTGGAGCAGATCCCGCCGGACGGCGCGCGGAACGAGTTCGAGCGCCACGTGCGCCGGTACGGCGTGCCGACGACCAGGAGCGGGATCCTCCCCCTTCGCACGGGCGACGACCGGGCCGGCGATCCGATCATCGGCCACGACATGTCCACCTGCGTCCTCTGCACCCGCTGCGTGCGGGCGTGCGAGGACATCCAGGTCGTCGGCGTCCTCGATGTCGGTCATCGCGGCGAGCACGCGGCGATCGTCGTCGGCGCCGACGGGAACCCGGAGCACGCCGGCTGCACCTGGTGCGGGGAGTGCGTCCGCGTCTGCCCGACGGGGGCGATCCACGACGTGCTCGCGATCGCGCGGCGAGGTCAGCATCCCGCGCCGGCCGCGGAGGAGCTCGTCCGCGCGGTGTGCCCCTACTGCGGCGTCGGCTGCCAGCTCGACCTCGTCGTGCGCGGCGGCGACTTCATCGGCGTGCAGAGCCCGCGGTTCGAGGAGCCGACCCCGAACGACGGCTCGACCTGCGTGAAGGGTCGCTTCGGCATCGACTTCGTCCTCCATCGCGATCGCCTGACGAAGCCGCTCGTGCGCCGCGGGTGGACGAAACGGGAGGGACGCTGGGTCTTCGAGCCGGCGGCGGAGGATGTTTCGCGGTGGGGGCGCCGCGGCGGCCCGTGGCTCGACATGGCCGGCGAGGGACGCGGCGCGAAGCGCGGCCCCCGCACGAACCCGCTCCGCACCCTCCCGACCGGACCGAGCCCGCTCGGCGATCCGCGCGACCGCGTCGCGACCCCGCCCGCGTGGTACGACCCGTTCCGAGAGGCGAGCTGGGAGGAGGCGCTCGAGATCACCGCGCAGGAGCTCGGCCGCCTCCGCGACGAGCGCGGGCCCGATGCCCTCGCCGTCTTCCAGTCCGCGAAATGCTCGAACGAGGAGAACTACCTGCTCCAGCGCATGTTCCGGGCGGCGATCGGGACGAACAACGTGGACCACTGCACGCGGCTCTGCCACTCCTCGTCGGTGAGCGCGATGCAGCGGGCGATGAACACGAGCGCGGCGTCCGGCTCGATGCGCGAGGTCGAGCGGGAGGCGGACGTCATCTTCCTCCTCGGCGCGAACACGACGGAGTCGCACCCGGTGTTCGGGGCGGCGCTCAAGCGCGCGCAGCGGCGGGGGGCGACGCTCATCGTCTGCGACCCGCGCCGGATCGAGCTCGCCGCCCGCGCCGACATTCACCTCCAGGCGCTGCCGGGGACCGATGTCGCCCTCCTCGACGCGATGCTCCACGTCGTCTTCGCGGAGGGGCTCGAGAACCGGGAGTTCATCGCCGCGCGAACGCGCGACGTCGAGGCGGTGCGTGCGGCCGTCGCGCCGTACACGCCGGAGCGTGCCGAGACGATCACCGGCGTTCCCGCCGACCTGATCCGCCGGGCGGCGCGGCTCTACGCGCGCGGGCCGCGCTCCTCGACGCTCTGGGCGATGGGGCTGACGCAGCACAGCACGGGGACGGACATCGTCGCCTCGCTGCTCAATCTGATCCTCGCGACGGGGATGATCGGGCGCCCGGGCGCGGCGATGATGCCGATCCGCGGCCAGAACAACGTGCAGGGCGCGAGCGACGTCGGCGCGATCCCGATGGTCTACACCGACTACCAGCCCGTGACGAGCCCGGAGGTGCGGCGCGTCTTCGCGCGGGCGTGGAACGTCCCCGAGGAGCGGCTCTCGCTCCGCCCCGGCCGCAAGGTCACGGAGATCGTCGCCGAGGGGAGCCCGGTGCGCGGGATGTACATCATGGGAGAGAACCCGATCGTCTCCGACCCCGACGTCTCGCACGCCGAGGCCTGGTTCCGCGACCTCGAGTTCCTCGCCGTGCACGACCTCTTCCTCACGGAGACGGCGCGCTACGCCGACGTCGTCCTCCCCGGCGCCTCCTTCGCCGAGAAGGACGGGAGCTACGTGAACACGGAGCGGCGCATCCAGCTCTCGCGCAAGGCGCTCGACCCGCCCGGCGACGCCCGCGGCGACCTCGAGATCATCGTCGACCTCTCCAACCGGCTCGGTCTGCCGACGCCGTTCCGGAGCGCGGCCGAGGTGATGGAGGAGATCGCGCAGGTGACGCCGTCGTGGCGCGGCGTGACGCACGCGCGGCTCGAGGGGGCCGGGCTCCAGTATCCGGTGCACGACGCCGAGCACCCGGGGACGCCCTTCCTCTTCGCCGACCGCTTCCCGACCGCCGACGGACGCGGGAGCTTCCACCCGATCGAGTTCCTCCCGCCCGCCGAGCTGCCGGACGACGAGTATCCGTTCGTGCTGAACACGGGTCGGCAGATGTACCACTGGCACACGGGGACGATGACGCGCCGCTCGCGCGCGCTCGATGCCCGCGAATCGGGACCGACGGTCGAGCTCCACCCGGCCGACGCGGCGCGCCTCGGCGTCGGCGACGGAGACGAGGTGCTCGTCTCCTCGCGCCGCGGCTCGATCCGGATCGCGGTCCGCCTCTCCGAGCGGGTCGCACGCCGTCAGGTCTTCATCCCGATGCACTACCGCGAGGCGGCGGCGAACCTCCTGACGAACCCGGCGCTCGATCCGTACGCGGGGATCCCGGAGTTCAAGGTATGCGCGGTCCGGGTCGAGGCCACGCCGCGCGCCGCGCCCGAGGCGGCGCGCGCCGCGTCACACCTCGTCTCGACCGGAGACTGATCGTGGATCTCGGGATCGAGGGGCGCGTCGCGCTCGTCACCGGAGCGTCGAGCGGACTCGGGCTCGCCATCGCGCGCGAGCTGGCGCGGGAGGGGGCGTCGGTCGCGATCGTCGCGCGGCGCGAGGAGCCGCTGCGCCGCGCGGCGGCCGCCCTCGTCGCCGCGAGCCATCACCGGGTGCTGCCGATCGTCGGGGATGTGTCGAAGGCGGCGGACATCGAGCGGATGGCCATCGAGGCGGCGGAGACGCTCGGCCCGGTGGACATCCTCGTGGCGAACGCGGGCGGCCCTCCCTCGACGACGTTCGCGACGACGAGCGACGAGCAGTACGCCGCGGCGCTCGAGCTGAACCTGCTCTCCTCCGTTCGCCTCGCGCGCGCGGTCGTGCCGGGGATGCGGGAGCGGCGATGGGGACGCGTCGTCTTCCTCACCTCGATCTCGGCGAAGCAGCCGCTCCCGGGGCTGATCCTCTCGAGCACGGCGCGCGCGGGGCTGGCGGGCTTCGCGAAGACGCTGGCGACGGAGTGCGCGCCCGACAACGTGCTCGTGCACAGCGTGCTCCCCGGCTACTTCGACACGGACCGCGCGCTCGAGCTGGCGCGCGCTCGCGCCGACCGCGAGGGGCGCGACGCGGAGTCGGTGATGGCGGAGCGTGCGAAGGGGATCCCGCTCGGCCGCACCGGCGACCCGCGCGAGCTCGCCGCGGTCGTCGCCTTCCTCGCGTCGGAGCGCGCGAGCTTCATGACGGGGACGGCGATCCAGGTGGACGGGGGGCAGATCGGGGGGCTGCTCTAGGGCCGGCGCTCGGCGCTCGGCGCTCGGCACTCGGCGGGTCGGTCGGACTCGCGCGACTGTGGAGGCATCTCCGATGTGAAGGCCCCGCCTCGTTGCCGTGTGTTTCACGCGGAGGCGCGGAGATCCGCGGAGTAAGACGCCGTGTGCGGGTCGTGTGCGTCTCGCCACGAGCCGCGGACTGCTCTGGGGGGACTGCTCTTCGGTCATGCGTCCTCGCGCCGGCGCATGAGTCCATCCAGGCGCACCCCCCCAATTACCTAATGGTCCGGCCACGAGGGACTCTCGCGCCTCACGGAGCGATCCGCGTCATCCGTTGAATCCGCGTGATCCGCGGTTCACCCTCGTCGGTGTAGCCGGCCCGAGGCACCTGCCGATCGTGGCCGGCGATGGGCGTCCCGGGCGACCGTTCGATCCCTAGCCGCGGCCCGGTGTCGTTCGACCCGTCGCCGCCTGGCGGCGCGCGTGGGCGGGGACATTAGATTTCCGCGCACCTCGCGGCCCCCGTCCGGCGGCCGCGATCTACGACGAGAGCGGAGCGGACGCGCGTGAAGGCGCTGGTCAAGACTGCACCCGGCCCCGGGTTCGAGCTGAAGGACGTCCCCACGCCGACGATCCGGGACGACGAGGTGCTGATCCGCGTGCGCCGCGCGGGCGTGTGCGGCACCGACGTCCACATCTACGAGTGGGACGACTGGGCGAAGGGACGCTGCCGTCCCCCCTTCGTCGTCGGGCACGAGTTCGCCGGCGACGTCGTGCAGGTCGGGAAGCTCGTGACCGACGTGCGCGAGGGAGACCGCGTGACCGCCGAGGGGCACATCGTGGACGGCCGCTGCCTCCTCTGCCGCACGGGGAACGCCCACGTCTGCCCGCACACGAGGATCATCGGGGTGGACCGCGACGGCTGCTTCGCAGAGTACATCGCGATGCCCGCGACGAACGTCTGGCACCTCGACGACCAGGTCTCGTACGAGGTCGGCGGGATCCACGACCCGATGGGGAACGCCTTCCATACGGCCCTCACGGCAGAGATCCCCGGCGCGACGGTGCTCGTCACCGGGTGCGGCCCGATCGGCCTCTTCGCCATCGGGATCGCGAAGGCCGCGGGGGCGTCGCGCGTGATCGCCTCGGACGTGAACGAGCGGCGGCTCGAGCTCGCGCGCGTCATGGGCGCCGACGACGCCGTGCGGCCGCAGGACGCGGAGCGCACCGTGCACGCGCGCACGGACGGCCTCGGCGTGGACGTCGTCCTCGAGATGTCCGGCGTCCCCTCCGCGATCCACCAGGCGTTCGCGCTCGTGCGCGTCGGCGGCCGGGTACAGATGCTCGGCATCCCGGCGAAGCCGATGGAGGTGAACTTCGCGAGCGAGGTGATCTTCAAGGGGATCACGATCTACGGCGTCGTCGGACGCCGGATGTACGACACCTGGCACCAGATGACGCGCTTCCTCCGCTCGGGGCACTTCGACCCGACGCCGGTCGTCACGCACCGCTTCCCGCTCGAGGCCGCGGACGAGGCGATCCGGGCGATCAAGTCGGGGGAGGCGGGGAAGGTCGTGTTCGAGATTGCGTGACGGCCGGCGCTCGGCCCTCGGCGCTCGGCCCTCGGCGCTAGGCGCTCGGCGCTCATCATCAACCTGGGAGCAGTGGTGGCACTGAACGAGAACCTGACCCGCGAGCTGCGCGCGACGATCGACCAGCTCAAGGCGGAGAAGGTCTACAAGACCTTCAACCACCTCGACTCCCCGCAGGCGGCGCGCGTCGTGATGGAGGGGCGCGGCGAGGTCCTGATCCTCTCCTCCAACAACTATCTCGGGCTCGCCGCGGAGCCGGCCGTCGTCGAGGCGGGGATCGCCGGGCTGCGGAAGTTCGGCGCGGGGACCGGAAGCGTGCGCTTCATCTGCGGCACCTTCACCATCCACCGCGAGCTCGAGGCGGCGCTGGCGCGCTTCGTCGGCACGGCGGCGTCACTGAGCTACGTGTCCGCGTGGAACGCGAACGAGGCGCTGACGCCGACGATCACCGACGAGCGCGACTTCGTCGTCTCGGACGCGCTGAACCACGCCTCGATCATCGACTCGATCCGACTCGCGAAGGCGATGAACAAGTGCCAGACCGCCGTCTACAAGCACGGCGACATGGCCGACCTCGAGGAGAGGCTGAAGGGCGCGCGCGCCGCGCGGCGGCGGATCGTCTGGACGGATGGCGTCTTCTCGATGGAGGGGAGCCTCGCGAAGCTCCCGGACATCCTCGAGCTGGCGCGGCGCCACGACGCGATCGTCGTCGTCGACGACTCGCATGCGACCGGCGTGATGGGGGCGACGGGGCGCGGCACCGCGGAGCACTTCGACGTGCTCGGCGAAGTGGACATCATCACGTCCACGCTCGGCAAGGCGCTCGGCGGCGCGGCGGGGGGCTTCGTCGCCGGCTCGTCGGAGCTCGTGGACTTCCTGAACCAGCGCTCGCGTCCGCAGCTCTTCTCCAACGCCCTCCCGCCGACGGTCGCGGCGAGCGCGCTCGCGGCGGTGCAGGTGACGGAGCGCGAGCCGCAGCGCGTGCGCCGGCTGCACGACAACGCGCGATGGTTCCGCGAGGCGATCACCGAGGCCGGTTTCACGCCCCTCCCCGGCGAGACGCCGATCGTGCCGATCATCATCGGCGAGACGGCGGACGCGATCCGCATGAGCAACATGCTCCTCGACGAGCGCGTCTTCGTCACGGGCTTCGGCTACCCCGTGGTTCCGCAGGGGCAGGCGCGCGTGCGCTGCCAGATCTCGGCGGGGCACACGAGAGAGGATCTGGAGGAGGCGGTGAGGGCGTTCCGGAAGGTCGGGGGGAAGCTGGGGCTGGTCTGAAAAAGGCTCAGGGGACAGGGTCGGGGTCGGGGACAGGGTCAGACGAGCCCCTGGATGCGTGGGGCGCCGCCACCTGACCCCGACCCTGACCCTGCTCCCCGGGCCGCTCACGCCGTTCCACAATCCACCGAGATCACGAGTCGTCTCCAGCTCTCGACCTCGTCCGATCCCACCTTCTCCACGGCCGCGCGGCACCGCCCGCCGGCGAGCATCCACGGCGCGAGGCCGGCGCCGATCTCGGGCGGCAAGTGGCCGACGACGTCGCCGCCGCGCGCGTGCACCCAGACCGTCGGGTCGTCGACGCCCGGCGGGTCGGGGACGAGGATCAGGTCGTCGCCCGCCTTCAGCCGGTGTACGACCGCCGTGCGCTCGCCGAAGACGGTGCCGTGCACCGTCGTCCGGAACCGTTCGCCGTAGGGCGGCATCGCCATTGGCTGCACTCCGCGCTCGTCGTGGAATGGCGCCCTCCGCGCCCCCGGATTAGCTTCGCGCGACTTTCCGTCCCACCTCGAGCTTCCGGATCCATGTCCCGTCGCCTGATGCCGGCGGTGCTCGCGCTCGCGAGCCTCGCGTCCCTCCCCGCCCCGCTCGCGCTCTCCGCGCAGGCCGTGCCGACGCCGAACGAGGTGCTCGGCGTCGAGATCGGCGCCGACCGCGTCCTCGCCGACTGGCCGCAGATCACGCACTACTTCGCGCGCCTCGCGGCCGCCTCGCCGGCCGTGCACCTCGACACGCTCGGACCGACGACGCAGGGGCGGCCGCTCGTCGTCGCGGTGATCTCGACGCCGGACAACGTGGGACGCCTCGAGACGATCCGCCGGCAGCAGGCTCGGCTGGCCGACCCGCGCGGCCTCTCGCGCGCCGAGGAGGCGCGGCTCGTCGCCGAGCAGCCGGCGGTCGTCGTCATCCAGTGCAACATTCATTCAACCGAGATCGCGTCGTCGCAGATGGCGATGGAGCTGGCGCACCGGCTCGCGACGAACGACACGCTCCAGCGCGCCCTCCGCGACGTGATCGTCGTGCTCATCCCCTCGGCGAATCCGGACGGGCAGCAGATGGTGACGGAGTGGTACCGGCAGGGCGTCGGCACGCCGCACGAGGGCGGGCCGATGCCGTGGCTCTACCACCCGTACGTCGGACACGACAACAATCGCGACTGGTACATGGTCACGCAGGCGGAGACCAGGCTCATCACCGACCTGCTCTACCGCCGCTGGTTCCCGACGGTCTTCTACGACGTGCACCAGCAGGGCTCCTACGGGATGCGCCTCACGGTGCCGCCGCTCGTCGACCCGATCAACCCGAACGTCGATCCGCTCGTCGTGCGCGGCATCGGCCACATCGGCGCGGAGATGTCGCTCGCCCTCGAGTCGGCCGGGAAGGCCGGCGTCGGCGACGGCGTGACGTACGATCTCTGGTGGCACGGCGGCGCCCGGAGCACGCCGACGCGGCACAACATGGTGGGGCTGCTCACCGAGGCGGCGAGCGCGCGCATCGCGTCGCCGCTCACGATCGACTCGTCGGAGCTGCGCGGGCACGCGCGCGGGCTGCCGACGTACGAGCGCCGCGTCAACTTCCCGAACCCCTGGCGGGGCGGCGTCTGGCGGCTGCGCGACATCATGGACTACGAGCTCATCGCCGCCGAGGCGCTCGTGAAGATGCTCGGCGACCAGCGGGAGACGTACGTCGCCAATCACGTCGCGCTCGGCCGGAAGGCGATCGCGCTCGGCGAGCGCGGCGGGCCGTACGCCTACGTCCTCCCCGCCGGGCAGCGCGACCCCGCGGCGGTCGACCGCCTCGTCGAGGTGCTGCGGCTCGGCGGCGTGGAGGTCGAGCGGGCGACCGCGCCGTTCACGGTCGCGGGACGCCGCATGCCGGCGGGGAGCTTCGTCGTGCCGATGGCGCAGCCGTTCCGCGCGCACGCGAAGGACCTCCTCGAGCCGCAGCGCTTTCCGAAGATGGAGCGGTGGCCGGGCGGTCCGCCGCAGCCGCCGTACGATGTCGCGGGGTGGACGCTCCCGTACCAGCTCGGCGTCGAGGCGATCGCCGTCGATTCCCCGTTCGCCCGACCCGCGGCGCGCCCCGTGAGCGGGCTCGCGGTCGCGTCGCCCGCGGTCTGCGAGGGTGTGCACGGCGCGGCGCGCGGCGGGCTCGCGCTCGAGCCGCGCAACTCGTACGGCTATCGCCACCTGATGCGCGCGCTCGCCATCGGTGGGCAGGCGCGGATCACGAGCGCGCCCGCGCGTCTCTCGGGCGGCGCGACGCTCCCCGCCGGCTCGTTCGTCCTCGACTCGCGCGGCGCCCGCGCGCTCGCGCCGCTCGGCTGCCGGCCGACCGACCGCGTCGGGTCGTCCCCCGGGGGACGCGTCCTCACCCGCCCTCCCCGGATCGCCATGTACCGCCCGTGGACGGCGAGCATGGACGAGGGGTGGACCCGGTGGGTGCTCGAGGAGTTCGGCGTCCCCTACACCTCCCTCGTGGACTCGGTCGTGAAGGCGGGCAAGCTTCGTGACCACTGGGACGTGATCCTCGTCCCAGACGTGAGCCTGCGCGAGATGCGGGATGGGATGCCGGCGAGGCAGGTGCCGGCGCCCTACGCGGGCGGGCTCGGAGAGGCGGGGCTGTCGGAGCTCGAGCGGTTCGTGCGGGACGGCGGCACGCTCGTGCTCATGGACGGCTCCACCGAGTTCGCCACCGGCGTGCTGAAGGCGCCGGTCACGCTGGTCACCGCCTCGCGGCCGTCCTCGGACAGCAGCGGCGCGGCGGATGGACGACTGCCGCTGTACGCGCCCGGGTCGATCCTTCGCGTGCTCGTGACCACGAGCCACGCGGTGGCGGCCGGGATGCCGGACACGGCCGCCGTGTATTTCACGAACTCGACGACGTTCGACGTGCCGCAGGGCTCGGCGGCCCGCGTCATCGCCCGCTACCCGGAGCGCGCGGAGGACATCCTCCTCAGCGGCGACCTGCAGGGCGGCGAGGCGATCGCGGGGAAGGCGGCGGCGGTGGAGATCCCGGTGGGGAGCGGCCGCGCCGTGCTCTTCGGGTTCCGGCCGCAGTACCGCGGCCAGTCGTACGGCACGTTCAAGATGCTGTTCAATGCGCTGCTCGGAGCCGGGGACGGAGCCGGGGGGCGCTGATCGACCCACCACGTCCTTTCCTCGAGGTTCGACCGATGCGTATGACCCGCCTCCTGGCGACCGGACTCGCGCTGGCGCTGCTGGTCCCCGCCCTCGCCCAGGCGCAGGAGGGGCGCCGCTTCACCGACTCCTGGTTCTGGGGAGTCAAGGCCACGAACATGACCTACTGGACGACGAACATCCGGCACGGTCAGGCGCAGGGTCTCGGCGGCGAGTGGCTGCTCACAAAGACCCGCGCGGCGCTCCTCCTCAGCGGCGAGTGGTACTCCTTCGGCGACGTCTACGACCTCGACGACACCGAGATGTCCACGCTGCGCGGCGAGCCCGTGGCGATGAGGAGCATGAGCCGCCTCTCGGCGACGCTGCTCGCCTTCCCGAAGAACCTCGGCGGGCTGCGCCCGTACGCGGGAATCGGCTTCGCCTACAACCGCATCGACGCCTCGATCCCGTCCGGGAGCCGGATCTCGAAGGGCGAGGTGGACGACGCCGCGATGATCATCTCGCCGACGCTGATGGCCGGCCTCCAGGCGCAGTACCGCCGCTTCTCGGTCTTCGGCCAGGGGACGTTCCAGGCCTCGCAGGCGAACGAGTTCCTCCTGAACGGGAACC
>DASUSM010000216.1:0-9544 GCA_036375115.1 Gemmatimonadaceae bacterium
GGCCGACGGCGAGCTGCACGTGGAAGCCGGCGCGGTGCAGCTCGCGAACGGCGGCGCGCAGCGGAAGGCCGCGCACGTCCGGAATCGTGCGCGCGCGCGCCGGCGCCCGGGCCGCCGGCGTCGTCGTGAGCGCGACCAGCGTCGGCACGGCGCCATCGGGGGCGGGCGTCGCGGCGGGCGCGGCGCCGGTCTCGACGGCGCCCGCCGCCGCCTCGTCCGTCCGCCGCGGCTCGGCGCGCGCGAGGGCGCGGCGGTCGAGCGCCGCATCGCGCGCGGCGAGGGCGGCCTCGAGCACGTAGCGCGAGACCGGCGCCGCGGTGCGCCCGCCGAAGATCCCCTGCGGGCTGTCGATCTTCACGAGGATGACGTACTGCGGCTCGTCGGCCGGGAAGAGGCCGACGAACGACGCGTTATAGGCGCCGATCTCGTATCCGCCGGCGCCGGCGCGGCGCGCCGTCCCCGTCTTCCCCGCGACGGAGAAGGTGTGGAGGTCCGCCTCGACCCCCGTCCCGCGCGCGACCGCGCCGACGAGCATCGCCCGGACGCTCTCGGCGACGCTCTCCGGCACGACGCGCCGCACGACGCGACGTGCGCCGCGGTGGATCCGCTCGCCGTCGGCGGTGCGCACCTCCTTCACGAGCATCGGCTCGAGCAGCTCGCCGCCATTCGCGATCGCCGCGTAGGCGAGGGCGAGCTGCAGCGGCGTCACGGCGATCTCGTAGCCCATCGCCAGCGACGCCGGCGACTGCCGCGACCACTCCGACGGCAGTCGGAGGCGGCCGCCCGTCTCGCTCGGGTAGAGCACGCCCGTCGGCGTGCCGAAGCCGAAGTCGCGCAGCGCCTGGTACTGCTCGCCCGGCGCGAGCCGCTCGGCGAAGCGCACGATGCCGACGTTGCTCGACTGGCCGATCACCTCGGTGAGCGTCAGGGAGCGGGACGGATGCTCGTCGTGGATGGTGCGTCCGTGCAGCGTGTAGCGTCCATCGTACGTGTTGACGACGTCCTCGGGCTCGGCGCGCCCCATCGCGAGGAGCGCGGCCGCGACGAGCGGCTTGAGCGTGGAGCCGGGCTCGAAGGCCTCGGTCATCGCCGTCGCCGCACGGTTCCGCTCGGAGGCCCGGCGGCTCGCCAGCGCGAGCACCGCGCCGGTGTGCGGATCGAGCACGACGATGTCCCCGCCCTTCGCGCCCATCCGCGCGATGGCATCCCCGAGGGCGCGGTCGGCGATCTCCTGCAGCTCGAAGTTCAGCGTCAGGACGACCGTCGCGCCCGGGCGCGCGGCCTCGCCGTCGATCGCCGGGGACTCGAGGCGCCGCCCGCCCGCGTCGCGAAGCCGCGAGACGCGCCCGCTCCGGCCGCGGAGCACGCTGTCGAGCGCGAGCTCGAGCCCGTCCACGGGCGAGCCGTCCGGGCGCGCCATGCCGATGAGCCGGCGGACGCCGTCGGACGGTGCGTAGAGCCGCTCGAGGACGGGGCGCGCGTAGACGCCGCGCATCGACGTCGCCGCGGCGACGTCCGCCGGAAGGTAGCGTCGGGGGATCGTGACCCAGGCGCGCGCCGGATCCGTGGCGCGCCGGACCCACGCGGACGGTGTGCCCGCCGCCTCGAGGACGCGCGCGAGCGCGCCCCGGTCGCGCAGCTCGCGGGGGGCGACCTCGAGCCGCACGAGCTCCCGGCTTCCCGCGAGCGTGAGCCCCGAGGCGTCGAGGATGCGTCCCCGCGGCGCGGGGAGCTCCGCGTCGGCGACGTGCTGGCGCTCGGCGCGAGCCGCCCACTCCTCCCCCTCCCACAGCTGTACCTGCGCCGCCCGCCCGACGAGGGCGCCGGCGAACAGCAGGAGGGCGAGGTGGACGAGTCCGACTCGGCTAGCGCGGAACATCGGCGGGAAGAAGCGGACGCGGGAGGATCACGACCTGGGTGTCGGCGGGGACGCGCATGTGCAGCCGCTGCTCGGCGATCGGCGCGAGGCGCGCGCGGCTCGCCGCCTGACGCACGTCGTTCTGCAGCTTCGCCTCGAGTGCCGCGAGCTGCGCCCGCCGCTGCTCGAGCTGCCCGATCTCCCGCGCCTGCTCGATGCCGTGGCCGCGTCGCCAGATCACGCCCGCCGCCGCGAGCAGGAAGGCGACGAGGAGGAGGGCGACGATCGATCGCCCGCGGGGGCGCCTCACCGCGCGCGCCATGCGCGCAGCCTCGCGCTGCGGGATCTCGGGTTCCTCGCCTGCTCCTCCTCGGAGGGGACGATCGCCTTCCTCGAGAGCAACTCGCCGAGCGCCTCGCCGCGGCAGGTGCACAGCGGCTGGCGCGGCGGGCACACGCACGCGCGGCTCCACTCCCGCATCGCGTGCTTCACGAGACGGTCCTCTCCCGAGTGGTAGGCGATGACGGCGAGCACGCCGCCCGGCGCCAGCCGGTCGCGGAGATCCGGAAGCGCGCGCTCGAGTCCGGCGAGCTCGTCGTTGACGGCGATGCGGACCGCCTGGAACAGCCGGGCGAAGTCGCCGGGTCCGGTGCGCGGACCGAGCGCGCCCCGGATCGCGCCCACGAGGTCGTCGCTGGTCGCGAACGCGGCCCGCGCCCGGCGTCGCACGACCTCGCGGGCGAGCCGGCCGGCGCGGGGCTCGTCGCCGTAGTCGCGAAAGATGCGCGCGAGCTCGTCCTCTCCGGCCTCGGCGAGGAGCTCGGCCGCATCACGATCGGCGTCCTCTCCCATCCGCATGTCGAGCGGGGCGCCCTCGCGGAAGGAGAAGCCACGCTCCAGATCGTCGATCTGGTGCGAGGAGATGCCGAGGTCGAGCAGGATGCCATCGAAGCGGAGGGCCGCCAGGTCGGGGAGGCGGTCGAGGTGGGCGTAGTTCCCCTGCACGGCGCGGAACCGGCCGGCGTCCACGTAGCGGGCGAGGCGCATGCCCGCGGCGGCGAGCGCCTCGGGATCACGATCCACCGCCACGACGTCGGCGCCGGCATCGAGCAGCGCCTCGGAGTGCCCGCCCCCGCCGAGCGTGCAGTCCAGGACGAGCCGGGCGCCGCGCAGCAGGGCCAGCACCTCGGGCGCGAGGACGGGCGCGTGATATGCGCTGTCCCACGACGCGGCCGGGCCAGGGTCAGGCATTGTAGCGACCCCGCCATCCGAGCGTCAAGCTGAAGCGCGGCTTCGCGAACGGCCGCCCGCACCCCGACTGTGATCGATGCCACACGCCAAGCGCTTCGTCGTCATCGTGCACGGCGCTCGCGCCGAGCTCCCCGCGGTCCGGGACCTCATCGACCGGCTGCGCGAGCTCGGTCACGAGGTGGTGCCGCGCATCTCGCTCACCGCCGGCGACGCCATCGCCTTCGCGCGCGCGGCGGCCGACGACTCGCCGGATGCGGTGATCGCCGTCGGCGGCGACGGCACGGTCAACGAGGTCCTCAACGGGCTCGGGGACCACGACGTCCCGCTCGGCATCGTGCCGCTCGGCACCGCGAACGACTTCGCCCGGCAGATGGATATCCCGCTCGATGCACAGCATGCCCTTGATGTTATCCTCGGGTGCAAGCCCACGCGGATCGACACGGCGGAGTTGAACGGGCGCCGGTTCATCAACGTCTCGACGGGCGGCGTCGGGGCGGAGGCGACCGCCGAGACGCCGGACGAGGCGAAGGAGCAGCTCGGCTTCGCCGCGTACGCGATCACCGGCGTCCGGAAGCTGGTCGGGCTGGAGCCGCGTCGCGCCCGGTTCACCGCCCCGGGATTCGAGCTCGACACGGAGTTCCTCCTCTTCGCCGTCGGCAACGCGCGGGCGACGGGTGCCGGCACGCTGATCACGCCGGAGGCGGTGCTCGACGATGGCCTGCTCGACCTGTGCATCATCGAGGCGATGCCGCGCGGCGAGTTCACCCGGCTGCTCTTCCGCGTGAAGGCGGGCGAGCATCTCTCGCACCCGCGCGTGCGCTACCTGAAGGTGCCCGAGGTGCTCGTCGAGAGCGAGACGCCGCTCAGCGTCAACGTGGACGGCGAGCCCGCCGATGCCGCGCGCCTGCACTACCGGGCGCGGAAGGGCGACCTGCGCATCTTCCTCCCCGCACCGCTCGCTCCGCCCCCGTCGCCAGCGCCGCCGGATGCCGAGCGCGCGACCGCGGAGGGGTGAAACGAGCGAACCGCCCGCCGTCTGACGACGGCGGGCGGTTCGCTCACTGCCCGGTCACTTGCAGTACGTCCGCTGCATCTGCTCGGTCACGGGAAGCAGCTGGGTGACGTACCCCATCAGCTGCCCGGCCGCGTCCGGATACTTCGCGCCGCCGCGCGGGATGTAGATCTGGGCCTGCGTGAACGACTGGTTCGCGACGCGCGATGCCTCGCAGTTCTTGCGCTCGCGGGCCGTCGTGTACGCCACCTGCCCGACGGTGAAGTGCGACGCGCCGAGGAGGAAGTTCGCGTCCTCGTTCGCCGGCTGGAGCGTGGCGGCGAGCGTGAGGAAGGCCACCGCCTGCGACGCGTCTTCCGTGGCCTTCGAGGCGCTCGCCTTCTTGTACCAGTTGTTGCCCGCCGTCAGGGCGAGCTGGGAGACGAGCGTCGAGTCCTCGCCGCTGGCGAGGGCCGACCGCAGCGCGGCGAGGCTGCTGTCCGCGTAGATGCGGGCGCTGTCGACCTGACCGGCGGCGTATCGCGCCTCGGCGAACTCCTGGAAGATCTGCTGCTTCTGCACCCACCCCCGCGGGAGCGCGGGGTTGCGACCGAGCTCGCGGTTCAGGACCTCGAGCGCCTGCGCGTGCTGCCCTGCCTGGCGGAGCAGCTGGATGTAGAGGGAGCCGAGCGTGCCGCTCGCCGGGAACTTCTGGTAACCGCGGGCGGCGAGCTCCGTCGCGCGGGCGACGTTGCTGTCGTTCTGGAACGCCGTCACCTGACCGAGGAAGTAGGCCGTGTCGGCCTGCGTCGTGTCGAGCCGGACGAGCTCCTCACCCGCCTGCGCCGCCTGCTTCCAGTCCTGCGTCAGGAGGAGGAGGCGCCACTGGAGGCGACGCAGCGTCGGGTCCGCGGGGCTGAGCTGGACGGCCTCGTTGAGCACGGGGACCGCCTGCTCGGCACGGCCGCTCGCGACGATGACGCCGATGCACCGCTCGACGATGCGCGTGTCCGTGGGGGCGACGCCGATGAGGCGGCCGCAGGTCTGCGCCGCGCGATCCTGCTGCTCGGTGCGGACGTATCCCTCGGCGGCGAACTCCAGCGCCATCCGGTTGTTGGCGTCGATCGCGAGCACCTCTTCGGCGAGCTTCAGCACCGAGTCCGACTGCTGCAGGCCGCTGTAGGCGGTCGCCGCGCAGAGGCGCCCCATCGTGGAGTTCGGGTACTCGGAGATCGCCTTGCGCGCCGCGGAGACCGCCTCGGCGTTCTTCTGGTCGCGGGCGAGCGAGATGCACTCCTTCACGCCCGTGAGCTGTCGGCGGGCCGACTTCACCTGGTCGGCGAGGCGGCTGGCGATTCCGCCGATGTTCCCCGCCTGGACGGCCGGGAGCGGCTGAATGAGGACGTCGCCGCCCTGCGGGATCATGTAGCGGGCCTCGAGCCGGTAGTCGTCGCCGGCGCGCGTGATGGTGCCGTCGACGATCTCGTCGGCGCGCAGCTGCTGGGCGAGCTGCTTGAGGTCCGTCATCCCCAGCGACGAGTCGGGATTGTAGCCCGAGGCCGTGAGGAAGTTCGTGATGTCGTTCTTGCCGATGACCCAGAGCGTGCGCTGGGTGAACTCGCGCTGGAAGCGCTCGCGAATCGCATCCCCGGCCTGCGCACCGAGCGACGCCGGGCGGGCATGGAGAGTCGGGACCAGGATGCGCGGCGCGTTCTCCGCTCCTCGCTGGGCCGACAGCGGGGCGATGGAGCCGCTCGCCAGTGACGCAGAAAGAAGCCCACCGAATGCGAGCGCGTAGCGATGCCGTGCCTTCACTGTTATAGCCTCCGAGACGTTGACCGATGCTACCCCGAATCCGCGGGCCAGGTCCGCCGACTCGAATGGGCGAAGAGGGACTCGAACCCCCGACATCCTGTGTGTAAGACAGGCGCTCTGACCAACTGAGCTATTCGCCCGTCCCCGACGTCCGCGCGGCCGGCGGCCGCTCCTACCGTATGGAGAACCCGTGCCGCGCCGCGGGCGGGAAACCGACTACCACTTGAGGATCGCCAGCGGAACGAGAATGCAGTATCCGAGGACGAGCAGGATCGGCGCGATCGTCTCGCCGCCGCGCGCAAGGTCGGCGTAGCCGACGAGCAGTGCCGCGGCGGCGCCGCCGGCCAGGACGAGGCGGCGTGTGCGTGTCGAGGTGCCGATTTCAGCCATAAACGACAAGAGTAGGGCGCTCGGAAATCCGTGTCAAGCAACAGACTGGCGCCAATTTGCGGGTTCGCGCCGGGCTACGTACCCGGCCCGTCCCCGCGTGATCCGCGGTCGCCGCCTCCCGGGTCGGTCGCCGGTGTCGCGGGAGCCCCGCCGGAAGCCCCGCCGGAAGACCCCCCGGCGTCGCCGAGGATCGCCGCGAGTGCGCTCTCCCGCTCGGCGCGCTCCGCGGCGCGGTCCGCCGCCACCAGCTGGTCCATCCGCTGTCGGTACCGGCGCCGCCGGGCGACGTACAGCGGCACGAGGAGGAGGCCGACGAGGACCCCGCCGATCGAGAGGTCGGTGACCAGCGCGAGCCCGCCGTAGCGCCGCCGGGTGCGGCGCTGCCAGTGCTTCTCGAAGTCGGCGAGCGTGAGCCCGTAGGCGCGCCGGACGGCGAGGTCGAGCGAGCCCGTCTCGCGCCAGTACTCGAAGAACAGGGCGAGGCCGCGCTCCGGGTCGAGCGCGGCCAGCTCCTCGACGGCGCGGTGCGCGAGCGCGTACCCCTGCTCGGCGCGCCCCGACCCGGCGTAGAAGTAGCCGTCGAGCGAGTCGAGCGGCGGCACGCCACGGATCACGAGCGCGAGCATCGTCCGCATCGCCTCGTCGCGCCCCCATTCCCCGGCCGCGTAGCTCGCATAGCCCTCGTCGAACCAGCGGGGCGGCAGCGTGCCGAGGCGCTCGGAGAGCGCGAGGTGGGCGAGCTCGTGGCGCAGCACCTGGAGGGGCGACCCCGCATCCGAGCCCGCGCCAGACCCCTGCATCACGATGCGGCGCTCGTCGGGAAAGGCGACGGCGGCGCCCCACTCGGGCGCGTGCGGGCCGATCCACTCGCGGAAGCGGCGGTCGTCGGGGGCGATCGCGACGAGGGCGCGCTCGGTCGGCCGCGGCAGACCGGGGAAGGTGTCGCGCGAGGCGGCGCTCTCGAGCATCGCCCGCGCGAGCGTCTCGTCGGTCGGGAAGGCCACGACGGTCAGGCGGCCGGCGTCGAGGCGCAGCGGGGCGTCGATCTGCGCGTGCGCCGCACGCGGCGGCGTCACCGCGAGCGCGGCCGCCATCGCCCAGGCGATGGCCGCCGCGCGGCGCATCAGGCGGAGCGCGGCGGCTCCCCTCCCTGCTCCACGAGTTGCAGCGTCTCGGCGCAGCGCTTTCCCCATGGATTGAACTTGTTCGCGGCGAAGCCGTCGCGCCACGCCTTGACCGCCGCGTCCCGCTCGAGATTGAACCAGTGCGCGCGGCCGAGCTCGTAGTAGGCCTCGATGAGATTCGGCCCGAGGGCGAGCGTCTTCCGGAAGAACGTCTGCGCGTCCTCGTACATCTCGCGCTCGAGGTAGACGAGCCCGAGGTAGAAGTGCGCGTACAGCGTCGCCTTCCGGTCGTTGTCGAGCCGGATCGCCTTCGAGAGGTGCTCGATCGCCTCGCCGAAGATCCGCTTCTTCAGGCAGATGTAGCCGACGTTGATGCGCGCGAGGGCGTTCGCCGGCTGGCGCATCAGCACCTTCTGGAAGTTCAGCAGCGCATCGTCGTACTTCTCCTGGAGCATCTGCGCCCAGCCGAGCAGCGACTCCGACTGCGGATCGTCGGGCGAGAGCTCGAGGGCGCGCGTGAGCGCCGCCTCGGCGCCCTCGTAGTCGCCGAGCGAGATGCGGCTCCACCCCTTCTCGATGAAGGTCGAGGCGCCGAGGTGGTCCGCGTGCACGGTCGGCCGCTGCTCCTCGCCGAACTGCGGCGCGAGCGACGGCGCCGCGGCCTGCTGCGCGCCCTTCCACTTGTCCACGAGGCGCTTGATGTCCTCCTTCAGCGCCGACAGCTCGCCGATCTGCTGCTCGACGCCCTTGAACAGGGCGACGATCTCCCGCTTGATGGCCTCGCGCTCCTCGGGCGTCGTCGCCCGGTCCAGCCTGGACTCGATCGAGGCGTACTGCTCGCGCGCCGGCGAGAGCGCCACATCAGGCATGCTTCGCAGCCTCGCGCGCAGCGGGAGCGGGGAGCGACGGCGCCTGCACCGCGCGCTCGAGGGCGAGGCGGTCATTGCTGGAGAGGAGGCGGGCGATGTCGAGGAGGATGACCAGCCGCTCCTTCCGGCGCACGATCCCCTTCAGGTATTCGGCGGAGAGTCCGCGGAACAGCTCGGGCGGCGGCGAGACCGAGGCCTGGTCGAGCGCGGAGACCTCGAGCACGGCATCGACGATCGCCGCGACCCACTCCCGGTTCGCGTGAAAGACGAGGATCCGCGTCTCCGCGGCGACGTCGATCGTGGGGAGCTCGAAGCGGCGCCGGAGGTTGAGCACCGGCACGACGCGGCCCTGGTACTCGACGACGCCCTCGATCCAGTCCGGGACGTTGGGGATCGGGGTCGGGACCTGGTAGCGCAGCACGCGCTCCACGGCATAGATGTCCGCCGCGAAGAGGTCCTCGCCGAGGCGAAAGGTGACGATCTTGGAGAATTCGGAGGCGGTCATACGGACTCCATGACGCGGTCGGAGAGGCAGGCGGCCACGAGCGCCTCGGCATCGAGCACGGCGACGAGGTCGGTCCCGTGCCGGGCGACGCCGAGCACGACGCCATCCGCGTCGTCGGAGCCCGGGAGATCGCGGAGCTGCGCGAGATCCAGCGTGAAGACGTCCTCGACGTCGTCCACGGCGATGCCGACGCGCTGGTCGGCGCCGCGCAGGACGATCGTCGCCGCGGACGCGGAGCGGAGGGCGACGCCGAGCGTGCGCGTCGGAGCGTAGATCGGGAGCATGCTGCCGCGCAGGTCGAACATGCCGAGCATCGACTCCGGCATCTCCGGGACGTGGTGGACCTGTGGGAGCTCGATCGCCTCCTCGGCCGCGGCGAGGTCGGTGGCGAACCACTCGTCGCCGACGCGGAAGAGGAGGAGCTGCGCGATGCCGGCGCGCTGGCGCGCCCGCTCGCGGAGCGGCGGGAGCGGACCGGACGGCTCCTCCTCGTCGTCGCCGTCGCGCCAGGAGGGCGCGGGCGCGTCCTCGGCGGCGAGCGCGGCGATGCGCTCGGCGATCGAGGCGGCCGCCTGCAGCGGATCGGGAACCGGATCGGGCAGCGAAGGCGCGGCGGACTCCGGGGTCGCGGCGGGGCGATGGTCGCCGGCGGCGGCCGGCTCGACGGGCACGGTCTTGCGCGCGGGCCTCCGGGTGCGCTTGGCCGGCGACCGTGCCGGCGACGGTGCCGGCGACGGTGCC
>DASUSM010000217.1:0-3095 GCA_036375115.1 Gemmatimonadaceae bacterium
CGCCCGTCCCCCGTCCCCCGTCCTCCGTCGCGACCCCGGCCTCGTCCCCGTCCGCTTCGTCCCACGTCCCCGCCTTCTCCGGCCGGTGCTCGTCCCGCTGCACCGGGCGCACGACGACGCCGGGACCGAGCGCGGCGCGAAGGCGCGCGAAGGCGGCGTCGGCGGCGGCGGCGTCTCGCCAGCTCGTGTCGAGCAGGTCGCCCTGCTCGGCGCTCGCGGGAGCGGTCGCGGTGAGGGCGACGGCGACGCCGCAGATCGGCGCGCCGGGCGTCCACCGCTCGAGGAGGGCGCGGCACTGCTCGAAGAGCGGCGCCGCGCGCGCGAGCGCCCGCGCGGGACGCACCTCGCGCGTCACCGTGTGCGCACGCGTGCCGTCGGGGAGGGCGCCGCGCGGCAGGTCGAGCGTGAGCGTGACCGACACGGCGGCCGCGGCGCGCCCCTCGGCGGCGAGCTCGGCGACGAGCCGGTCGAGCGCGGCGCGCACGAGGAAGAGCACCGGCTCCGTCGTCGCCGCCGGCACGGGCAGCTCGGCCTCGACGAAGCGCGCGCGCTCGGGGCGCGCGAGCACCGGGCGCCGGCGGTCGTCGCCGCGCGCGAGCCGCCACGAGCGGAGCCCGTCCGCTCCCCACCGCCGCTCGACGTCCGCCGGATCGAGCGCGGCGAGGGCGCCGAGCGTCCCGAGCCCGAGCGCGACGAGCGCCTGGCGCATCTCGTCGTCCATCGGGACGAGCGCGAGGGGAACGGGGGCGAGGAAGGCGGCGTCGCCGTGCGGCCGGACGACGACGATCCGGCCGGCGGAGTCCTGCGGGATGCGGGATGCGGCGTGCGGGAACCGCTCCGCGTCCGCGTTCATCCACGTCCCCGCCCGCGCCGCGACGCACGAGTCCGCGATCGCCACGCGCGCGCCGGGGTGCCAGCGGCTGGCGATGGCGAGGAGGTCGCGGGCGAGGGTACGCTCGCCGCCGAGCGCGTCGAAGCCCGAGGCGCCGATCCACCACGTGCCGGGCGCGCCGGCGACGGGGGTCACCTGCGGGCTCGCGGCGAGCAGCGCGACGGTCGTCTCGGTGATGGCGCGCGCGACCGCGGCGTCGTCCCAGGGGAGCACGACGAGCTCGGCGCATCGCGCGCGCGCCTCGGGGAGCGCCATCCCCGCGCGCACCCCGCGCCGCCCGGCGCCCGCGGAGACGGCGCGGAGGCGGGAGCCGGCTTCGAGGGCGAGGGGGAGGGAATCCCAATGAAGCTGGCGCTCGGCGCTCGGCGCTTGGCGCTCGGCGGGGCGGTCGGTCCGTCCCGCTTCGCCATGCTTATCCTGCAGGGCAGGACTCTCACCTCGCCCAGTGCCGAGTGCCGAGGGCCGAGGGCCCGCCGTTAGGCTATGCTCCTCTGGCCCGTGCGATGGCCGTCCTGAGCGCTCGGGGCGGCGGAGCGGCTCCGGCAGCCCGAGCTCCAGCTGTGCCGGCGTGCCCGGATGTGGGGACGCGTCCTCCTCCCGGAGCGCCGCGTGCCACGCCGCGCCGATCGGGAACCTCGGGATGCGTACACAGCCGACGCGCCACGGCGATCCCACACTCCACCTCCACGGTCCGGTAGGTTCCTCCCTTCTCCAGCGTCACGACGAGAGTGCGAACTGCTCGGCGCTCGGCGATGGGACAGTCCGTCTCGCCGAGCGCCGAGCGCCGAGCGCCGAGGGCCCGCTGTCCCTCCACGTGCCTCGATCTTCCTCGCGGGTACCTCCCCTCCACGCGCAGCCGCAGTGCGCCGCCGAGCATCGTCGCGCCGCCCGGGCCGTCGCCGAGGACGAGCAGCGCGGCCGTCGTCTCGCGGGCGAGGCGGGTGAGGCGCACGCACGTCTGCCGCGAGAGGGGAGGCGCGCCGTCGAGCACGACGAGCGCGAAGGCGCCGCTGCGCAGGAGGACGTCGGCGCACCACGGCGCGCGCGATGCCTCGCGCGGGCGGATCATCCAGACGCCCTGCCGCTCGCCGAGGTGCGCCCAGTCGCGCGGGTCGAGCGTGCGCGCCGCGTCCACGTAGGCGATCCAGCCGCCATCGGCGGCGACGCGCTCGACCATCCCGCGCACGAGCGTCGTCTTCCCGCTCCCGCTCGGCCCCACCACCTCGGTGAGCCGCCCGCGCGGCAGCCCGCGTCCCGGCAGCGCCTCGTCGAGCGCGTCGAGCCCCGTCGGCAGCCCGGGTGCGATCGGGCGCGGCGGGTCGAGGAGCTCGGCGAGCTGCTGCTTGAGGAGGGACAGGGACACGGGGAAGGTTGGGGACGAGGGACGGGGGACGAGATCAGATCAACGTCGTGAGCGAGTCGAGCGACACGGGACGAGCGGCACCCGACGGGTAGGTCGGCGCGACCTGCGGCATCCGTGTCGCGTGCGCCGCTCGCCGCCGAGCCGAAGCGGAGCGCAGGAAGCGGACCAGATACCGAATAAAAACCGAAAGCAACGGGCGGGCGGGGAGCCGCATGGGGAGATTCCCGGGCTAGAGTGAGAGCGCGAGCTGGGGCGACGGCGGGCCCTCGGCACTCGGCGCTCGGCCATGGGCGGTCGAGCCGTCGTGCATCGAGATCTCCGTCGCGAGATCGATCCCGTGTCGTTCGCCGAGCGCCGAGCGCCCAGTGCCGAGCGCCGGCTGTTCCGACTCTTCGACACCGTCGTCCTCGTCCCGATGCCCGTAGCGGAGGCCCGCGCGCCCGCACGCCTCGCGCATGAAGCGCGAGAGTCCCTCGCGGTAGCGCTCCCCGGCCTGGTGGCCGCGCGCGTAGGTGGACTCGTAGCGCTCGGCGAGCGCGGGGAACTCCGCGCGGATGAAGGGGAGGTAGCGGGCGCGCGCGGTGGACTGGAGGCGCAGCGCGCAGGCGTTGAGGTGCGACGCGCCCGCCGCGGCGACGCGACCGACGAGCGCGGCGAGCGCCTCGGGCGCGTCGGTGATCCCGGGGAGCACGGGCATGACGTTGACGCCGACGTCGATCCCCGCCTCGCTCAGCCGCGCGATCGCGCGCACCCGCGCCTCGGGCGTCGGCGCGCGTGGCTCGATGCGGCGCGCGAGGTCGCGGTCGAGCGTGATCAGCGACATGCAGACCGTGACGCGCG
>DASUSM010000218.1:0-7609 GCA_036375115.1 Gemmatimonadaceae bacterium
TCGACCAGGATCCCGATGTAGTACGGCCCCGGAGTGGTGCTCGACGGAATCGGGAAGTCGGGACCGCCCCAATGAAACTCGCCTTCCGCATTCAACCCCTCGAACGTGTTCGAGTTGACGGTCAGCAAGACATCGCCCGGCGTGATGACGGCGTCGGGCGAGAGATAGAACCCGTTGCTGAACAGGGGTCCCGTCGTGCCTGCGACCACGTTCGCGACGGTCCACGGAGAGAGCTGCACGGTTCCACCCGGAAGGACGGACGTGGGGCTCAACGTCAGCGTGCCGCTCGAGACGATCAGATCCGGAAGAGCCGGTACCGCCGTGATCGGCACGGTGAGCGTCACGTCCGCCACGCTCGCCGTCAGCACGTGCTCGCCCTCCGCGCCCAGCGTCCACGTCGTCGAGGCGACGCCGTCCGAGTTCGTCACGGCGACGGCGACGTCGAGCGTTCCGCCGCCAACCGAGAGCGAGAACGTGACGGGAAGTCCGGCGAGCGGACTGCCGGCCTCGGCGCTGGATTCGTGCGCGCTGAGGACCAGGACGCTCACCGGGACCGCCGCGCCGACGGCGGCGGTGGTGACCTCGTCGCTCGGCGACAGCCGCGATACGCCCACCGGGAGCACCCAGCCCCCATGGCTGAAGCCGTCGATCGCGCCGCCGCGCCCCTTGTCCACCGCGTACAGCTTCCGCGGTGCGAGTGCGACGCCGAGCCGCGCGCCGAGCGCGAGCATCCGCTGGCCGATGCGATCGAGGAAGCCGATCGGCGCCGGCGTCCCCTGGAAGCCCTCGCACTCGATCGTCACCGTGCGCGGGGGGAGAAGGCGGAAGTTCGCGCCGTCGTCGGAAGCGGCGAGCTGCAGCTGGTCCTGCCACGGGACGGCGTCGGGCTCGATGCACGTCGAGATCACCGCCGGGAGCGCGAAGGTCCCGACGTCGGGGAAGGTCTCGAAATCGTAGCAGCCCTCGTACTGGACGTGCGCCGTGCCGTGGCAGCTCGGCTCCTGCCCCGGCCCAGCGCCGATCGCAACACGCCGGATCGTCACGACGACATCCTCATCCGCGAACTCCGGGGGCAGCCACCCCGCCGGGAACTCGGCGATCGCATACCCTGTCTCCGTCTCGACGCGACCGCCTTCGTCGCCGACGATTGCCTCGACGCAGTCGTCAGTGCCGCCACAGCTCGGGCTCCGCTCGATGCGGAACTTGATCGGCAGAGTGCGTCCGTCGACGAGCCCGATCACCTCGCCGGTGGCGATGTTCTTCAGCTCCTTGCCCGTGTTCACGGGATCGACGTCGGCGAAGCCGAGCATGCGGTAGTGCATCTGGCCGTTGTGCTCGCGCCGCGGCACCGAGACGGCGATCCGGTAGCGCTCGCCCACGGACAGGTAGTCCTCGTCCGTGTGCCAGTTGACCTGGTAGTGCTCGTCGGCGGTCGAGAGGAGGACCGCCGCACCCTCGAACACGCGGAAGGGGGTCGCCGCGCATTCGCGCGGCTCGGTCGTCGTGAGGACGCAGATCTCGACGCGCGGGCTCATCGTCGCGTCGAAGGCCCCGGCGTCGTACGTCAGAGCGCCGCTCGGATCGGGGACCATCGGCGGCAGGAAGAAGAAGTCGCCGTTCGCCGGTCCGCCGCCGCCGTGCGCGCCGTCGGAGATGACGAAGCTCGGCGTGTTGCCCATGACCGGGCCGGTCGGCCGCGTCGCGTCGCCGCAGGCGGCGAGCGCGAGCAGGGTGGAGACTACGAGCAGGGGACGCCGCATGTGGGACTCCAGGGGCAGAGAGAACCGTCCCGGGCGATGCGTCGCCCGGTGTCGGTCTGGGGTGTGGCGCTCGACGCGGCGTCGCGGGAACGGCCGGAGCAGCAGCGCGAAGGGCGGACGGCCCGCCGCGCGGAGTTCACATCGTCAGGCGCCGAGCCGGGTGAGGCGCGCGAAGCGCTCGTTCCCCTGGAGCCCTCTCCACCACCACTGGTTCGCCTTCGAGAAGCCGGCGCGGTGCTCCGGGTGGTCCGTCAGGTACCGCTCGAGGATCGCGACGGCTTCGTCGGTGTCGCCGAGCAGCGTGCGCACGAACGCCTCGTATCCGGAGAGCTCGCCGCGCGGATCGATCTCGCGGCTCGCGCGCGCGCGGACGAGCACGCGCCGCGCGCTGTCGGCGAGCCCCGCGCGGGCGAGCGCCGCGGCGATCGTGATCTCCCCCTCGCGGCGATAGTACTCCCACTCGTCCGGGGCGGAGACGCGCCGCAGCTCGCCGAGCAGCCGCCAGCCCTCGTCGGGGTCGGCGGCGATCCCGGGCATCGTCTGGAGCCAGAGCCGGCAGAGCACGAAGTTCATGTCATCCGGGAAGCGCGCCGCGCCCTTGCGGCAGTACGTCTGGGCCGTCTCGACCGTCCCCTGATCGTACGCCGTCACGTAGAGGCGCCAGAGCACCGAGCGGGCAGAGGCGAGATACGCGTCCGCCTCCCATGCCTTCAGCGCGTAGTTGAAGGCGGGCGCCGCGTCGTCGGCGAGATAGGCGAGCTGGCTGAGGAGGACCCACGCCCCGGCCTGGGTCGGATTCGCCCGCGTCGCCGCATCGGCGTCCTGCCGCGCGAGCGCGGTCAGCCGGTCCACCTCGCGCTGGCCGGGCGCGAGCCCGAGCTGCACGCGCACGAGGTGCGCCGTCGCGCGGAGCTCGAGCGCGTCCGCATCGCGCGGATCGGCCGCGAGCGCGCTGTCGGCGAGCGACACCGCGCGGGCGAGGAGCGTGTCGGCGGCGCCCCGGTCGCGCGACCAGCGCGCGAGGCGGTAGGCGATCCATCCGCGCACCGTCGCCGGCTCCGACCAGCGCGCATCGGCCCGCTGCGCGAGCGCGGCGAGCGTGTCCGCCTGACCGAGGAGGAGCGCGGCGCGCTCCGCGTCGCCAGTCTGGTACGCGGACTCGCCGTCGCGCCGGATCCGCTCCGCGCGGCGCAGGAGGAGCCAGGCGTCGGAGCTCGCGGTGCCCGCGCGGCGCTCGCGCAGCCGGACCTCGTCGCCGAGGTAGCGCCGCAGGTACTCGGCGACGTGGACGGTCAGCGTGTCGCGCGCCGCGAGCGGATTGGCGATCGACTCGCGGAAGCGCTGGCGGTCGAGTGGCGCGCCCCCCGCGTCGCTCACCTCCACGTGGACGACGATGCTGTCGCCGCGCCGGTCCACGCTCCCGGAGACGAGCGTCCCGACCTCGAGCGCGCGCGCGATGCTGTCGGCGTCGGCGTCGCCGCCGCGAAAGGATGCGACGCCGTTGCGCGAGACGACGTGCAGCGCCTGCACCCCCGAGAGCTCGCCGATCAGCGACTCGGTGAGCCCCTCGGCGATCGGCACGAGCGCGGAGTCGCCGGGGGGCGTCGCGAAGTACAACACGGCGATGTCACGCGGATCGTAGCCGACGTCGAAGGCGATGTCCGTCGCGCGCGGCCCGCGGCTCCAGATCGCCCACGCGCCGACCGTCGTGGCGAGCAGCAGCGCGAAGACGGCGGCCATCGCGAGCATCGCCGCGCGCGGCCGCGACCCCGTCGGCATCGGCACGGCGCGCGTCGTGGTCGTGCGCAGCCCCTGGAGCGCCTCGGCGAAGTGCGCCATCGAGGCGAAGCGGTCGGCCGGCACCTTCGCCATCGCGCGCACGATCGCGTCCTCGACGTGCTGCGGGATCAGCCCGCGCACGACGCGCAGCGACGGCACCGCGGCGAGCGAGTGGCGCGCCATGATCGCCTGCGCGTTCGGTCCCTGGAAGGGCGCCTCGCCGATCAGCATCTCGTAGAGCACGCAGGCGAGCGCGTACTGGTCGCTCCGCCCGTCGATCGTCTTGTCGGCGAGCGCCTGCTCGGGGCTCATGTAGTACGGGGTCCCGAGCGTCATCCCCGTCTGCGTCAGCGTGTCGGGGCCCGCGCTCGCGCCGATCGCGCGGGCGATGCCGAAGTCGGCGACGACGGCATCCCCGGACTCGAGCAGGATGTTCTCCGGCTTGATGTCGCGGTGGACGATCCCGCGCTGGTGCGCGTGCTCGAGCGCGCCGGCCACCTGCACGGCGATGCGCAGCGCGTCCTCGACCGGGAGCTGGCGCTCGCGGGTCATCCGCGCGCGCAGCGACTCGCCGCGCACGAACGGCATGACGTAGTACAGCGAGCCGTCCGCCTCCCCGTAGTCGTGGATCGGGAGGATGTGCGGATGGCTCAGCCCGGTGGCGATCTGGACCTCGCGACGGAATCGCTCCGCGCTGAGCGCGGCCGCGTACTCCGTGTAGAGGACCTTGATCGCCACCTCGCGATCGAGCCGCCGATCGTGTGCGAGGAAGACCGTCGCCATGCCGCCGCGGCCGACCTCGCGGACGACCTCGTACCGCTCGTGGAGCGCGGCGAGCAGACCGACTGGAGTCGTCATGGACGTCTCCGAGCCATGTTCGAGAGGATGCTAACTTACGGCCCGTACACGGACGCGCCAGACCTCATCGGCCGCGGCGGCGCGCCGCCCGCTCAGCCCTCGGCGAGCACCTCGAGGGCGCGGTCCACCTCGCCCTCCGTGTTGTAGCAGTGGGGCGACAGGCGGATCGCCCCCTCCCGTAGCGAGTGCGCAACACCCGCGGCCTCCAGACGGCGAGAGGCGCCCTCGGCCTCCCCCCGGGGGACGAGCGAGACGATCCCCGCCCGGCGCCCGGGAGGCGTGAGGAGCCGCACGCCGTCCCGTCCGCGCGCCCACGCCACGATCCGCCCGGTGAGCGCCTCGACCCGGCGCGAAACGGCCGCGGTCCCGAGCTCGAGGAGCAGCTCGAGGCTCGCGTCCATGCCGGCGAAGTCCTGGAACGGGAGCGTCACCATCTCGAACCTGCGCGCATCCTCCCGCCACGTCAGGTCGTACTCCACGAGGCGCGTGAAATCGTCCGAGCCCCGGACACTCATCCAGCCGACGCTCGCCGGCTCGAGCTCGCGGACCAGCTCCTCCCTCACCCGGACGAAGCCGGTCCCCCAGGGGGAGAGGAGCCACTTCTGCGCGCCGCAGGCGAGGATGTCCACGTCGAGCGCGCCGAGGTCGAGCTCGCGCGCGCCGACGCCCTGGATCCCATCCACGACGAGCCAGACGCCGCGCTCGCGGCACCGCCTGCCGATCGCCGCGAGGTCGGCCACCCATCCGTTCGAGAACTGCACCCAGGAGATCGCCACCGCGCGGACCTCCGGGCGCCCGATCTCCTCGAGCAGCCGCTGCTCGTCGGGGAGGCCGTCCACACAGGGAATCCGCTCGAGCCGCACGCCGTCCCGCTCGCGCGCCATCCACGGATAGACGTTCGCCGGGAACTCCCGGTCGAAGGTGAGGACCACGTCGCCGCGGCGCAGCGGGAGCGCGCTCGCCGCGAGGTTGATCCCGTACCCGGTGTTCACCATCAGCGCGATCTCGCTCGCCCGCGCGCCGACGAGCCGCGCGACGAGCTCGCGGCCGCGGTCGAGGGCGGCGAACTGCTCCTCCTGGCTCAACCGCCAGGGCTCGGCGCGCTTCGCGGTGAACGCCGCGATCGCCTCCACCGTGCGGCGCGGCAGCGGGCCGGTGGACGCGTTGTTCAGGTAGATCCGCTCGCCGCGCGTCGCCCAGGGGAACTCGGCGCGCCGGAGCGCCTCGACGTCGGCGAGCGAGGCGTGAGGCGCGGTGCGCGGAGAGGAGGTCGTGCTCATCGGCTCGTGGCGGGTGTGCCGCCGGGCGGCGTCGGCGGGATGGGAAGCGGCTGCGCCGGCGACGGCTCGAGCTCGGCGGTGACCGCGGGGACGCCCTGCTCGGCATGCCGCGGGTCGAGCGCGTCGCGCAGCGCATCGCCGAGGAGGTTGAAGCCGAGCACCGCCGCGCCGATCGCGAGCCCGGGGAAGACGGACGTCCACGGCGCGGTGCGGAGCTGGAGGAGGTCGCGCGCGTCGGCGATCATCGCCCCCCAGCTCGGCGTCGGCGGCTGCACGCCGAGCCCGAGGAACGACAGCGCCGCCTCGGCCATGATCGCGCCGGCGATGCCGAGCGTCGCCGCGATGACGACGGGCGCGACGACGTTCGGCAGGACGTGCGCGGCGAGGATGCGCCGGTCGCGCGCGCCGAGGGCGCGCACCGCCTGCACGTACTCGAGCTGCCTGACGACGAGCACCTGGCCGCGGACGAGGCGTGCCATCCCCGCCCACCCGACGACGCCGATCGTCGCGAAGACGACGCCGATCGACGGCTCGAGCGCGGCCACCATCGCGATCAGCAGGAGGAGCGTCGGGAAGGCGAGCGTGACGTCGGCGAGGCGCATGACGATGTCGTCCACCCACCGGCCGTAGAAGCCGGCGACGAGGCCGAGGGTGACGCCGAGCACGAGAGCGATCCCCTGCGAGATGATGCCGACGGCGAGCGAGATGCGCGCCCCGTAGACGAGCCGCGCCCAGACGTCGCGCCCCTGCACGTCGGTGCCGAGCCAGTGCTCGCCGGACGGCGGGCGGAGCTGGCCCGCGAGGTCGATCGCCGTCGGGTCGTGGCGCGCGATCCAGGGCGCGAGCAGCGCGGCGAGCACCATGAGGACGACGACGGCGACGCCGATCCAGGCGCGGGGATCGCGCCGCAGCCGGCTCGTCGCGCGCGCATCGAGCAGTCGCGTTCCGCCGCTCACGCCGGTTCCCGCAGGTGCGCCGGCGTGTCCTCCGGCTGCCGCCGCCAGCGGCGGTGCTGCCACAGGTACTGCTCCGGGTAGCGGCGGACGAAGTCCTCGATCACGCGCGTGTAGGCGGCGACGGTCTCGTCCACGTCCCGCTCGGTGTCGCCGGTCCGGACGACGGGCACGGGCTCGATGAAGAAGCGGTACTTCCCGCCCGGCTGCCGCAGCGCGGTCGCGAAGAGGATCGGCGCGTCGAAGCGGAGCGCGAAGACGGCGGGGCCGCGCGGCGTCTTCGCCGGACGGCCGAAGAAGGGGACGAACGTCGAGGCGAGCCCCTTCACCCCCTGGTCGGCGACGAGGGCGATCGCGCGCCCCTGCTTCAGCGAGCGGGGAATGCGGCGCACCGCCTCGCTGTCGGGGACGACGTGCATCCCGATGCGCGCGCGTGTCTCGTTCAGCCAGCGGTCGAACATCGGGTTCGTCTGCCGCCGCACGACGGCGTCGAGCGGGATGCCGCGCGAGGCGACGTAGCTTCCGGCGAGCTCCCAGTTGCCGAGGTGCCCGGTGACGAAGAGGATCCCCTTCTTCGCGATCATCGCGCGCTCGACGTGCTCCCATCCGTCCACGCCCTCGAAGAGCGCGAGCACGCCCTCGGGCCCGAGGCCGGGGAGGAGCGCGACCTCGATCGTCGTGCGGCCGAGGTGCTCGTAGGCGCCGCGCGCGATGCGGCGGACCTCGCGCGCGTCGAGCTCCGGCATCGCCGCCGCGACCTGCCGCTCGACGACGCGCCGCCGGATGGCGAACGGGCGATAGCCGAGCGCGCCGAGCCGGGCGCCGAAGCCGAGCGCGGCGCGCCACGGCAGGCGGTCGAGGAGGGCGACGGCGCCGCGGAGGGCGGCGTACTCGGCGCGGTGGGCGAGGGAGGGCATCTCGGAAAATAAGCGCTCGGCGGAATCCGATAACGGCTCGGGGGGAAGGGTCAGGGTCGGGG
>DASUSM010000219.1:0-4633 GCA_036375115.1 Gemmatimonadaceae bacterium
CGCCAGCTGTTCAATTATCGGCGCGCCACGAACCTGGAGATCGGACTTCTCCTTCGCTTCGGCCCGAAGCCGACAGTGCATCGGGAGATCTGCGAAAACGCGCCAAAGATCACAGTCTGATCCGTTCCATCCGTCTCATCGTGTCACCCTTCGTCGTGAGTGCCGGCCCGTCGCGCCCGTCGTGAGTGCCGGCCCGTCACGCCCGTCGTGAGTGCCGGATCGGCGACCTCGATCCCCACTCACCGCCTCCGCACCTCCCCCGTCATCGCGCACTCCACCGCCCCCGCGATCTCCAGCGCCGTCACCGCCGCCATGCACCGGCGGGCCGGGAGCCGCGAGCGGGCGGCGAGAGTGTCGAGGTCCGCGGGGCCGCGGGCGAGAGCGTCCCAGACCGCGCGCTCGTCGGGACCGACGTCGGCCGCAGGCCCGCGCGGCGGAGGAGTGAGGCCGACGAGCGCGAGGACGTCCGCCGCCGACGCCACCACGACCGCGCCGTCGCGCAGCAGCTCGTTGCTCCCCTCGCTCCGCGGGTCGTCGATCGGACCGGGGACGGCGGCGACCGTGCGGCCCAGCTCGAGCGCCGACGAGGCCGTGATCAGCGCACCGCTCTTCCGCCCCGCCTCGACGACGAGGACCACGTCCGCGAGCGCCGCGATGATCCGGTTGCGCGAGGGGAATGAGCCCGGGCCGGCGCGGTCGCCCGGCGCGCGCTCCGAGAGGAGGAGGCCGCGGCGGGCGATCGCCGCGTGGAGCGCGCGGTGCGCCGCCGGATACGCGATGTCCACGCCCGTGCCGAGCACCGCCGTCGTGCGCCCGCCCGCCTCGAGCGCCGCGCGGTGCGCGGCGGCGTCGATGCCGCGCGCCATCCCGCTCGCGATGCACGCCCCGGCGCGGGCGAGCGCGCCCGCCAGCTCGCGCGTCACGCGCTCCCCGTACGCCGACGCCGCGCGCGTGCCGACGATCGCGACGACCGGCGGCGCGGCGGTGCCCGCGTCGCCCAGCGACCAGAGCACCGGTGGCGGGTCGTCGAGCTCGAGGAGGCGCGTCGGGTAGTCCGCGTCGCCCGGGCTCGTCGCGCGCGCCGCGGCCGCGTCGCCCGCCGCGAGGATGCGCGCCGCCTCGGCGAGCGCCGCGTCGCGCCGGTCGCGATCGGCGGTACCGAGCGCGCGCGCGGCGGAGCCGAACGTCGCGACGAGCCTGCGGTGGGTGGCGGCGCCGACCCCGGGGAGGAGCGTCAGCGCGATCGCGGCGAGCCGCTCGGCGTCAGGGGAGCGGGACGTCCGCCACTCGCCGCACCTCGGCCTTCTTCATCTCGAGGAGGCGGCGCCACCAGGCGGCGAGGAGCGCGTCGAGCCCATCGCGGGCCGCGGCGCTGATCGAGAAGACGCCGAACGCGTCGGGCGCCTCGATCTCCGGGACGTACGCCTCGCCGAGCAGGTCGAGCTTCGTGAAGACGACGCAGTGCGGCTTCGCCGCGAGCTCCGCGGAGTACTCGGCGACCTCGTGGCGGAGCTGGTCGTACTCCGCCTGCCAGTCGAGCGCGTCGATCGGGATGAGGAAGGCGAGGACGCGCGTGCGCTCGAGGTGGCGCAGGAACTTGAGGCCGAGCCCCTTCCCCTCGTGCGCCCCCTCGATGATCCCGGGGATGTCGGCGACGACGAAGGTGCGCGAGTCGCTGAGCTGCACGACGCCGAGGTTCGGCGCGAGCGTCGTGAACGGATAGTCGGCGATCTTCGGACGCGCCGCCGAGATGACCGAGAGCAGCGTGGACTTCCCCGCGTTCGGCTGGCCGACGAGGCCGACGTCGGCGATGAGCTTCAGCTCCAGCTCGAGCCGGCGCTCGACCCCTTCCTCGCCCGGCTGCCACTCGCGCGGCGCCTGGTGCGTCGCGGTGACGAAGAAGGCGTTCCCCTTCCCCCCGCGCCCCCCCTTCGCGACGACGAGCTCCTCGCCGCTCTCGAGCACCTCGCCGAGCAGCTCGCCCGTGTCGGCGTCGCGCACGACCGTGCCGGGCGGCACCGGAAGCACGACGTCGGCGCCCGAGGCGCCGGTCTTGTTCGACCCCATCCCGTGCTGGCCGCGCTCCGCCGTCCACGAGTCGCGGTAGGTGTAGTCGAGCAGCGTCGCGAGGTTCGAGTCGCCGCGGACGATGACGTCCCCGCCGCGTCCGCCGTCGCCGCCGTCGGGGCCGCCCATCGGGACGAACTTCTCCCGGCGGAAGGAGGTCGCGCCGGAGCCGCCGGTCCCGGCCTTCACGTTGACGATGACGCGATCGATGAACACGGGATCAGCCCTTTCCGAGAACCCTGGCCCACAGCATCCGCACGCTCCGCGCCTCGTCGGCGGAGAGCATCGGCGCGGCCGCGTCGATCGCGCCCTCGACCTCCGCGCTCGTCGCCCCCGCGTGCAGGGCGCCGTGGAGGTGCGAGTGGAGCTGCCGGTTCTGCCGCGACGCCGCGCACGCCGCGACGATGCACAGCTCCCGCCGCCTGAGGTCGAGCCCCGGGCGACCGAGCACCTTGCCGTATCCCTCGACGATCATCCACTCGTCGAGCGCCGGGTGCAGCGCGCGAATGTTGCCGCGCAGCTTCTCGTAGAAGGCGCCGTAGACCGTCGCGCACGTCGCCTCGCCGCGCGCGCGCCAGCGGGCGGGCGACGTGTCGCCGTCATCCGCATCGCCGCCGACCGCATCGCCGCCGCCCGCGTCGCCGACCACCGCACCGTCGCCGACCTCCGCACCGTCGCCGCCCGCGTCGCCGAGTTCCGCGTCGCCGCCACCCGCGCCCTCGTCCGACGCCGGCGCCTCCACTCCCGATTCGCGCCGCCACTCGCGCATCGCGTTCAGCGCGCGCGGGAAGCCGGCGAAGAGATACGACTGGAGGATCATCTCCTCCATCCAGGCGACCGGCACCATGCCGACCGACTCGGCGAGCCGCGCGCGGATCTCGTCCTCGCTCCCCGCGGCGACCGCGGCCGCCGCGCCGACGAGCAGCCGCGTCGCCCGATCGAGCCCCGCGAATGTGGCGTCGCCTCCCCACGGCGGCGGCACCAGGGGATCGCGGGCCGCATCGCGCGAGCGCGCTCCATCGGCGCTCACGAGCGCGGCGTCACCTCGCCGACGACCTCGCCGCGCGAGTTGCGGAGCGGACGGCGGAGCACGTCCTGGAGACGGTCCGGGAGCTGGCCGGGGAGCGCGCCGAGGAGCTGGAGGAGCCGCAGGAGTGCGGGATACTGCGCGCGCTGCGCGCCGTCCTCGACCTTCAGCGCGATCCCCAGCCCGAGCGCGGGGACGAGCGCCGCGTGCACCCCTTCGGCGCCGACCTTCGAGACGATGCGGCCGTCGGTCTCCTCGACGAGGACCGAGTCGAAGCGGTCGGTCCCGCCGAAGAGAAAGGGGCGCGTGCGGATCGCGTCGGCGATGCGCGTCGGGATCTCGTCGCGGCGCGCGACGGCGGTGGCGAAGCGCGCGTACGCCGACGCCATGCGCTCGAGTGGGAGGCCGAAGACGACGACGCCGCACCCGTCCACGGCGCAGACGATCCTCCCCGCGTCCATCTCCGTCCAGCGGGCGACCTCGCGCAGCGACGCGGACTGCACCTCGTGGCCGAGGCGCTCGTACCCCGACGTGGACCACCCCTCGGCGCGGGCGAAGGCGAGCATCGCCGCGTGCTTCCCCGAGCAGTTGTTGTGCAGCCGCCCGATGCGGATCCCGGACTCGCGGGCGATCTTCGCACCGCGCGGCGAGAGCGGCTCGTGCGGGCCGCAGGCAAGGTCCCCCTCCTCGAGCCCGAGGTCGCCGAGCATCGACTCGGCGATCGAGACGTGCTCGGGCTCGCCGCCGTGCGAGGCGCAGGCGAGGGCGAGCTCGTCGTCGCCCCACCCGATCTCGTCGAAGCCGCCCGACTCGAGGAACGGCATCGTCTGGAACGGCTTCGCGCACGACCGCAGGAACGTCAGGAGCGACGGATCGCCGGCCGCGGCAACGAGCGTCCCCGAGGCGTCCACGACGGCGGCGTGCACGCGGTGCCGGGACTCCACCTGTCCTCCGCGGGTCGCGACGACGTCGATGTCGAGAATCTTCATTGAGCGCATCCGGGGCCGCGGCGCGGCAACCACCGCGCGCTTACGGAAGATAATCGAGGCGAGGCGAAGTCCAGCTACGGATGGGTGCGGAGCGTGGGGCGCGACATCTCGGCGCTGGGGGGAGTGCCTCGGGACGCTTCGTCGCGCCACGAGCCGGAACTGCCTCAGGACGCTCGACCGGCGACGGGGTAAACCGCGGATCACGCGGATGAAGCGGATCACACGGATCTCTCCATGAGGCGCGAACGCCCCCCTCGTGCCGGGGCCGATGAAAGATTGGGGGGGTGCGCCTGGATGGACGCGTGCGCCGGCGTGAGCGCAGAGCAGTTCTCCAACATTTTCAAGTCTCGCGGCGCGAGACACTCGACCCGCCCACGGAGCGATCCGCGAGATCGGATGCATCCGCGTGATCCGCGGTTCACTCGTCGTTGAAGCCGGCCCGAGGCAGTTCCAGCTCGTGGCGAGAAGTAGCGTCCCGAGCGGCCCCTCGAGCCGTCGCCGCGTCCTATCGCCGTGCCGACGTCACCACGATCCCGCCGAGGATGATCGC
>DASUSM010000220.1:0-4602 GCA_036375115.1 Gemmatimonadaceae bacterium
GGCGGCGGGGACATCCGCCGCCAGGACATGCCCTTCGTCTCCAACCGCATGGACTTCACCAGGGTCCACGGGCGCGTCACGTACGCCCTGCCGCGCCTCGACGGTCTCGCCGTGCACCTCGGCGCGATGCGCACGCTCGGCGGCCGCAACGTCGGCGAGTCGACGAGCATCTCCGGCGGCCTCACTTCGTCCTTCCGTCTCTAGGCGCCCATGACCCACACCTCGTCGGACCTGACCGGCCTCCGTCGCTCGCTCGAACGTGGTCGCCGCGGCCCGGCGCTGCGGCTGCTCCCCTTCGCCGCGGCGCTGCTCGCCGGGACGGGCGCGCTCGCGAGCTGCGATCGCACCGTGAACGTCACCGAAGTCCTCCCGCCGCTCGAGGCGGCCGACCTCGACGCCGACGCGGGGACGTGGCGCATGCTCGTCCTCGGCGCGCCCGACGACATCGCCGTGCCGGCGCCTGCCGCGGTGACGAGCGACGCGTACCTCGCCGAGCTCGCCGCGATCAAGGCCGCGCAGTCGCGGATGACCGGGACGCAGCGCTCGGCGATGACGTACTGGAGCGGTGGCGGCGTGCTGCGGTGGAACCAGCTCACGCGCGAGCTCGTCGCGCGCTACAGCCTGCCGCCGGCGCCGCGCGAGGACGGGAGCTATCCGGCGCCGGATCCCGAGAACCCGTTCTCCGATCCGCAGTTCCCCTTCGCCAACCCGCCGTACGCCGCGCGCGCCTACAGCTACGTCGCGGTCGCGCAGTACGAGGCGCTGAAGGCGGCGTGGCACTGGAAGTTCGTCTACGACCGCCCGCAGCCGGCGCGCGTCGACGCGGAGATCGCGACGCTCGTGCCGCCGGGCGACCTCCCCGCGTATCCGTCGGAGGATGCAGTGCTCTCCGCGGTCACCGCGGAGATGCTGAAGCTGCTCTTCCCCGCCTCGGTCGACGAGATCACGACGCGGGCGGCGGAGCAGCGCGAGGCGGCGATGCTCGCCGGGCGCGCGACGGCGAGCGACATCGCCGCCGGCGTCGCGCTCGGCCGCGCCGTCGCTGCCTCGGTCATCGCGCGAGCGGGCACGGACGGCATGCGCGCCGCGGCGGGGAACCCGACGGTGTGGAGCGCGCTCGCCGAGGGGGCGATCGCGCGCGGCGAGGTGCCGTGGATCAGCCAGGAGACGCCGTCGCGTCCGCCGATGCTCCCCCTCTTCGGTGCGGTCCGCGCGTGGACGATGACGCCGGACGAGATGGCCGCGCTCGATCCGCCGGCACCGCCGTCGACGTCGTCCGAGCAGATGCGGGAGGAGGTCGCCGTGGTGAAGCGGGCCGTCGCGGACCTCACGCGGGCGCAGCTCGCGATCGCGCTCCGCTGGAACGACGGCGCCGGCACGTACACGCCGCCCGGGCACTGGAACGACATCGCCGCGGAGTACGTGCGGGATGCCCGGATGAGCGAGGTGCGCGCGGCGCGCGCCTTCGCGCTGCTCAACATGGCGATGCACGACGCGGCGGTGGCATGCTGGCGGGTCAAGTTCGCGCACTTCAATCCGCGGCCGGCGCAGCTCGACCCGAGCATCAGGACGATGATCGGCTTGCCGAACTTCCCCGCCTATCCGTCCGGACACTCGACGTTCTCCGCGGCCGCATCGGAGGTGCTCGGCCACCTCTTCCCCGAGGGCGCGTCGAGCTTCGCGGCGATGGCCGAGGAGGCGGGAGTCTCGCGACTGTACGGCGGGATCCACTACCCGAGCGACATCGAGCGCGGACGCGAGCACGGCGAGCGGATCGGGCTCCATGTCGTCGGCTTCGCGCAGGCCGACGGCGTGGACTGAGCGCCGGGCGCGGCGCCTCGCCGCGCCTCAGCGGGCGGGGATCGTCGCGCGCCGCCGCAGTGCCTCGCGCAGCTCGTCGAGGTCGCGCACGCGGATCGTCTCGCCCGCCGCCGGATCCAGCTCGATCGTCCGAGCCCCGGCACCGCCGACGAAGAGGGGGACCGATGCGGGGAGCCGCGCGCGCAGCGTCGCCAGCTCCGCCGCCACGCGGGCGGGTGATCCCGGCACGACGACGCTCACGCCGACCGCATCGGCCGCGGTCGCCGCGGCCGCCGCGACGATCTCCGCGGCCGGCAGGCTCGCGCCGAGGTAGATCACCCGCCACCCCTCGGCGGCCGCCGCGGCCGCGGCGAGTAGCGCGCCGATCTCGTGCCGCTCGTCCACGAGCGTGGCGACGAGGAAGGCCGGCGCGTCCGCGCCTTCACGCAGCGCCGTCATCACGCGCAGGACGACGCGCTGCACGACGCCGGTGGCGAGGTGCTCGTGCGCCGGCGTCAGGCGCCCGGCGTGCCACTCGTCGCCGACGAGCCGCATGAACGGTGCGGCGACGCGCTCGAGGAAGACCGGCGCGCCGAGCACCGCGGCGGCGCGGTCGAGGTGCGCCTCGAGGGCGTCGGCGTCGAGCGCGAGCGCATGCGCGAGCGGCGCGTCGAGCGCCGTCGCCGGCGTCTCCCCGCCGTCGGCCGGGCGAGCGAGGCGCGCGGCCTCGTCCTCCCGCACGAGGCGAGCGAGCTCGTCGTGCGGGAGCTGCGCGACGCTCCCGATGCTGCGGCCGGCCTGGGTCGCCTGCCGCAGCAGCCGCAGCCGGCCGACGTCGTCGTCGGAGTAGAGCCGCTGCCCGCCCTCGGAGCGCACCGGCCGCACGACATCGTAGCGGCGCTCCCAGACGCGCAGCACTTCGGGCGACAGCCCGGTCCGCTCGGCGACGACCCCGATCGGGTGCCGCGCCTCCTGATTCACATCGTCCATGGTTCCGCTCGGTAGGTAGGCGAGTCCAGCCGCTGTCCAATGTAATGTCTGGACAGGCCCTTGACAATCGGCACGCTGTCCAGCATAATACCTGGACAATGCATGGACAGCGGATTCCCGCGGTTCACAATCAAACGCTCGAATCGAACGACAGGAGACGGACGATGACGAAGAGAATGCTCGCGACAATGGCGGTGCTGGCGGGGCTGTCGCTCCCCGCGCTCGCGTCGGCGCAGAGCGCCGCGAAGGGTGGGAAGGACCTCGTGCAGGTCGCGGCCGAGGCCGGGTCGTTCAAGACCCTCCTCGCCGCGGTCGAGGCCGCGGGGCTGGTGGAGGTGCTGCGCGGACCCGGGCCGTTCACGGTCTTCGCGCCGACCGACGCTGCCTTCGCGAAGCTCCCCGCCGGCACGCTCGAGGCGCTCCTCGCGGACAAGAAGCAGCTCGCCGCGGTGCTCACCTACCACGTCGTGCCGGGGCGCGTGACGTCGGGCGACGTCGTGCGCGGCGGCGGCGCCACGCCGGCGACGGTGCAGGGCGAGCGGCTGTCGATCGTGGTGCGGAACGGCGGCGTGCAGGTGGACGGCGCGAACGTCACCGCGGCCGACGTGATGGCCTCGAACGGCGTGATCCACGTGATCGACACCGTCGTGCTCCCGGGGCAGAAGGGCGCGGGCGCGGCCGGCGGCGCGCGCTGACCGATGGACGATGACGCCCGCGGCGCTTCGGCCGCGGGCGACCGATGACCCTACCGAACGACGAGGTGAAAGATGCGAACGATGAAGATGCTCGCGCTGCTCCCGGCGATGCTCCTGCTCGGTGCGTGCGACGACGACGACGTGACCGCTCCGGCCCTGCCCAACGTGGTGCAGGTCGCGCAGGCGGTGAACGCGGAGACGGGGGAGTTCTCGACGCTGATCGCGGCGGTGGTCGCCGCGGGGCTCGTGGACGAGCTCTCGGCGGACGGGCAGCGCACGGTCTTCGCGCCGACCGACGCGGCCTTCGCTGCGATCGGCCTGAACGAGGACAACATCGGCACGGTGCCGGTGGACGACCTCACGGGGATCCTGCTCTATCACGTGGCGGGCGGGCGGCTCACCGCCGCCGACGTGCTCACCGAGGACGCGCTGACGATGGCCAACGGCGGCACGGCGCAGATCAGCGTGAACGGTGGCGCGGCGTTCATCAACGACGCGGAGATCGTGACGACCGACGTCGAGGCGTCGAACGGGATCATCCACGTGATCGACGCGGTGCTGCTGCCGTGAGGCAGGCCTGACGGGGACTCCACCGCCCGTGGAGTCCCCGATCGCCTCACGGCTGTAAGGCACCACCCGATGGACGCTCGCGCCGCGATGTCGCATCTTCGCACCGCGACCGCGGCGGAGAGACGATGAGCGCCCTGTGGTGGATCGTGGCGAGCGGCGTCGGCATGAGCGCCCTCGCGCTCGTGGGGAGCGCGACGCTCCTGCTCCGCCCCGAGCGGCTGCAGCGCATCCTCCTCCCCCTCGTCGCCTTCGCCGCCGGCACCCTGCTCGGCGGCGCGCTGCTCCACATGCTCCCCGGCGCCCTGGAGCTCGCCGGCCCCCGCCCCTCGGTCTTCCTCTGGCTGCTCGGCGGCTTCGCCAGCTTCTTCGCGCTCGAGCAGTTCCTGCACTGGCACCACGGCCACCGCACGATTGCAGGGGTCGAGCGGCAGCCGCTGACCTATCTCGTCCTGATCGGCGACGCGCTCCACAACTTTCTCGGCGGCCTCGCCGTCGCCGCGGCCTTCATCGCCGACGTGAGGCTCGGTATCGGCGCCTGGCTCGCCGC
>DASUSM010000221.1:0-8253 GCA_036375115.1 Gemmatimonadaceae bacterium
GAGCGCCGCGCGGAGCGCGCTCTTGAACGAGTCGGTGTGCACCCCGACCTGCCGCTGCGTGACCAGGCACTTCTTGTTCGGGTGCACGAACTCGATCGGGTCCTCGATCGTGATCACGTGGTCGTTGCGCGCGCGGTTGACGAGATCCACCAGCGCGCACAGCGTCGTCGACTTCCCCGATCCCGTCGGCCCCGTCACGAGGACGAGCCCCTTCGTGAGGTAGCAGAGGTTCTGCACCTCGGGCGTGATGCCCATCTGCTCGACGCTGACGACCGTCGCCGGGATGACGCGGAAGACCGCCGCCGGCCCCTTCCGGTCGCGGAGCGCGTTCGCCCGGAACCGCGCGCACCCCTCGATCTCGTAGGCGTAGTCCGTGTCGTTCAGCTCGCGGAACTCCTTGCGGTTGCGCTCCGGCATGATCGCCAGGAGCATCGACTCGAGCTGCGCCTCGTCGAGCACCGGCTGGTCCGTCAGGCGCTGCATCTCGCCGTGCCGGCGCAGGATCGGCGGCTCGCCGACGCGCAGGTGGAGGTCCGAGGCGCTCTGCTCGACGAGCGTGCGGAGGAGCGACTCCATCCGCGCGCGGGCGATGTCGTTCTCCTCGCCGCCCGTGGCCGGCGCGTCGCCGGACGCCCGCACGCCCTGCGGTGCGCGCGCGGCCTGCCCCGCATCGAAGGAGGGGAAGACGCCGCTCGTGCTCACCGCGGGGATCGACCCGGTCGCCGGCCGCGGCGCGGCCTCGGACGTCGGACCGTCCGGGCGGAGCGAGGCGGTCCATCGCCCGTCGGTCGGGGTCGCGCGCACGACGAAGGCGCCGTCCGTTGACTCGTAGCGGAAGAGCGCGGCCTGCCCCGACTCGAGCTGCCGCGAGGCATCGCTGGGCGCGATCTCGCGCAGCAGCATCACGATCTGGGCGCCCGCCAGCGGCTGCTTCGTGACCGGACGGGCGGCGCCGCCGACGTCGAGCTTCGCGACGTCGCCCTCCGCGAGGAGGAGCGCGTCGGCCCGGTTGCCGACGAGGACGGACAGAAAGCGGTCGAGTTGGGGCATCTCAGTCCAGCGGGCGGACGCGGACGATCAACCGGCGGTTGATCAGCCGCACCCCCTCGGTGCTCTGCAGGGTGAGGAACCGCTCGTCCAGCCGGTTCAGATAGTCGAGCAGGCGCGGGCGGTCGGAGTGGTGCTCGAGCAGGACGGAGCCCCCGCGCACGGCGCCGGAGGCGAGGACGAGCTCGACGACGGCCGGCCTCGCGACGGCCGCGAGCGCCTCGTCCTCCCGCGCCGGCAGGACCGCCTCGACCTCGGCGACGTGGTCCTTGGCGATGAGGAGCGTCTCCCCATCCGCCGCGGCGAGCGGAAAGTACGGGTCCGCGTCGTTCAGGATGTCGGGCGGCTCCTCGGACCCCGTGCGAAAGGGCGCGATCGACTGGACGAACATGTCGCCCACGATGCGCGCACCGTCCACCATGGTGACGACGACGGGATACCGGAACTTCTCGATGTGCAGGTCGCCGAACGTGGACACGGCAGCTCTCGTCTCGGGGCGTGTTGCTCGCCAGAAGACGCGCGGGCCGTCGGCCCCGTCACGATCGCGGCGCCGCCTCGCCTGACGAGCGGCGGCGACCGGGCATGCTGACCGCGCGACCGGTCAGACTACCCGGATCGCCACGGGGTCACGGGTGCAGGTGGGACTCCCGCTCGTACATCTCGCGCCGCTCGAGCTGGATCGTGACGTGGTCGATGCCGAACAGCCGCATCGCGTCGTGCACGTGCTCGAGGACGTGCTGGTGCCGCTCCGGCTCGCGGACGATGGCGTGGGCGCTCATCGCGATCATGCTCGAGGTGACCGACCAGACGTGCAGGTCGTGGACGCTCTCGACCCCCGGGATCGCCTCGAGCTGCGCGCGGACCGCGCCGAGGGAGATGTGCGCCGGCGTCGCCTCGAGCAGGACGTCCACGCTCTCGCGGACGAGCGACCACGCGCCGCGGACGATCAGCGCCGTCATCAGCAGGGAGGCGACGGGATCGGCGGCGAGCCACCCGGTGAAGCGCACGACGAGCGCCGCGCCGACCGTCGCCACCGACCCGAGCAGGTCGCCGAGCACGTGGAGGTACGCGCCACGGACGTTGAGGCTCGTCTCCGCCGACGGCCGGAGGATCCACGCCGCCGCGAGGTTCACGACGAGCCCGCCGGTCGCGACCGCGAGCATGAGCCCGCTCGACACCGCCTCCGGCGTCCGCAGCCGCGCCACCGACTCCCAGATGATCCAGAGCGAGACGAGGAGCAGCGCCGCACCGTTGATCAGCGCGGCGAGGATCTCCCACCGCAGGTAGCCGTACGTCTTGCTCGGCGTCTCGGGCCGCGCGCTGAACCAGGCGACGAACAGCGACAGCGAGAGCGCGGCGACGTCGGTGAGCATGTGCCCCGCGTCGGCGAGCAGGGCGAGTGAGTTGGAGAGCAGCCCCCCGACGACCTCCGCGACGAGGAAGACCGCGGTGAGGGCGAGCGCGAGCCGGAGCCGACCCACCGACGCGCCGTGCGCGTGGGTGTGGCCGGGTCCGTGCGAGTGACCGTGCGGGTGCGCGTGCGGGTGGCCGTGCCCGTGGCGATGGCCCGGGTCGGCGGCGGCTCGTCGCTCGGTCATCCTCGCGCCCCGGCCGGACGCCGCCGCTCGGCGGCGATCCGCGCGCAGAGCAGGATCGCCTCGATCATGCTCCCCGGATCGGCGATCCCTTTTCCCGCGATGTCGAGCGCGGTGCCATGGTCGGGGCTCGTGCGCGGGAACGGGAGACCGAGCGTCACGTTCACCGCCGTCCCGAACGCCGCGACCTTGATCGCCGTCATGCCGACATCGTGGTACGGCGCGACGACCGCGTCGAACTCGCCGCGCATCGCACGAACGAAGACGGTGTCCGCGGGAAACGGTCCGGCGACGCCCTCGGCGCGCGCGACCGGGGCGAGCAGCTCGTCGTCCTCGCGCCCGAAGCGGCCGCCGTCTCCCGCGTGCGGGTTCAGCGCGCAGAGCGCGATGCGCGGCTCCGCCATGCCGAACCAGTCGCGCAACCCCGCCCTCGTCACCCGGATCGCATGCTCGAGCGTGCGGCGCGTCAGGAGCCGGGGGACATCGCGCAGGGGAACGTGCGTCGTCGCGAGCACGACACGGAGCGGCGCCGCCGCTCCTCCCGTCGCGCGCGTCGCGGCCAGCATCATCGCCACGTCGGCGCCGGCGAGCGCTGCGAGCATCTCGGTGTGGCCCGGGAAGTCGAACCCGCCGGCGAGGAGCGCGGCCTTGTCGATCGGCGCGGTCACGATGCCGGCGACGTCTCCCGCCATCGCGAGCGAGACGGCGCGCTCGACGGCGAAGCCCGCGAGGCGGCCCGCCGCCGCGGCGGCGTCCCCGCCCCGCCACTCGCCGACCGGCTCGTCGACGTCGAGCCCGGCGCCCCGCGGACCCACGACGACGGCGGCGCAGCGCTCACGAACACGCGCATCGCCGAGCGCGGCGCGGACGATCTCCGGACCGATGCCGCGCGGATCGCCGAGCGTGATGGCGAGGCGCGGCGTCGTCACGAGACCGATGTGGTGCGCGCCCCGACCGGGGCGCGCGGGTCAGAGCCGGACGGCGACGTAGGTCGCACGCTTGAGCTCGTCGATCAGCCGGGCGATCGATCGCTCGTAGACGAGCTGCTCACGGATCCGCTCGCGAAGGTCGGACACCGAGTACTCGCCGGCATCCTGGCGCGAGGTCACCTTCGCGACGACGAACTTCGGCAGCTCGCCCCCCTCGCGCGCGATCTGGAAGGGCTCGGTCACCGCACCGACGTCCTGCCCCTCGAACGCGGTGCGGTACGACTCGGGAAGCTGCGCGAGCTCGAACTCGGGGATGATCCGCTCCTCGCCCCGGTCGTGGAAGCGCGCGACGAGCGAGTCGTGCGTCGTCCCCTCCCGCCAGAGCCGCGTCACGCTGTCGGCGCGCTGGCGCGCACGCTCGACATCCGACGAGTCGATCTGCGGGCGGATGAGAATGTGCCGCGCGCGCACCTCGGCCGGCTGCACGCGGTCCACTCGCACGATGTGCCAGCCGAAGGCCGTGCGGAAGACGGGGCTGAGCTGCCCGGGCGCGAGCCGGAACATCCAGAACTCGAACTCCGGCACCATCGCGCCGCGCCGGTTCCACCCGAGGTCCCCGCCCACGTCGGCGCTGCCGTCCATCGACTCGCGCCGCGCAATCAGCTCGAAGTCGGCGCCGCCGCGGATCTCGACGAGGAGCGACTCCGCCTTCGCCTTCGCCGCGGAGTCCGCGTCCGGCGAGGGCTGCGGCGCGACGACGACCTGCTGGAAGCCGATCGCCGCCGGGCGCTTCGGCAGCGACTCGCGGTTCCGCTCGAATGCCTCGGCCACGTCGCGCTCGCTCACCGACGCGCGGAGGAGCTGTCCGCCGGAGCGGAGCTGCGCGATGTACTGCTCCTGGAGCGCACGCCGGCGCACCTGCTCGGCGACGCGCCGGCGGTACTCCTCGGGCGTCCCGAGGCCGGCCTGCTGGAGCGCCGCGCGGAACTGCCCCTCGGACTGGAACTGCCCGCGCACGCGGCGGATCTGCTGCTCGACGGTGCGCTCGATGTCGGCCTCGGCGACCTCGATGCTCGAGGCGCGCGCCTTCTGCACGAGGAGCTCCTCGTCCACCATCTCGTCGAGGACCTGGCGCGCGACCTCCATCTGCCCGGCCGAATCGGGCGGGAGCTGGAGCCCCGCGGCGCGGCGCTCATTGACCGCCGACTGAAGATCGGACCAGAGGATGGCGCGGTCGCCGACGACGGCGACGACGCGGTCGAGGACGATCGGCTGGCCGGGCGCCGGCTCGGCCGCGAGCACCGTGGTGTCCTGCGCGCCGGCGGTCGCCGCGGCGGCCGCGAGGAGCAGTGAAGCGAGTGTCGTACGCATAGGCTCGAAGATACCCATTCCCGCGCGACGGGGTCCGCGCGGGCCGAACGACGCGGGGCGGGTGCAGCGCTGCACCCGCCCCGCGTGCCTGCTCACGGACCGCTCGGCGTCGGTGCCGGACGTCCTTGCGGTGCGGCGCCCTGTGGCGCGGCACCCTGCGGCTGCCCGTGCTGCGGCTGGCCGGCCCCCGGCTGCGGGAGGGGCACCTGCGACGGCGGCTGCGCCGCGCTGCGCGCCGAGTCCGCCGACCGGCGGATGTTCTGCGCCATCTGCGTCGCCCGGTCGATGCCGGCGGGGTACACCTTCGGCTCGTACTTCTCGTGCAGCGCCGCGCGCACCGGCGGCGGCACCTCGACGAAGCGCGCCTGGTTGTTCACGAGCGCCGACATGTACGCCTCCACGCGCTGCGCCGCGGCGGCGATGCGGTCGTCCTCGGTGGCGCCCGCCGCGCGCAGCGAGTCGGGGGAGAGGCCGAGCCCGGCCCACGCCGTCTGGACGACCTGCCCGAAGACCTGGCGCATCTGCGCCAGCTCGGCGCTGTCGAGCACGACCTTCGCGCTGTCCGCCTGACGAAGGAGGAGCTCGTTGCGCATCACGTTGCGCACGAAGTTCGGCAGCGTCGAGTCCGGCTGCTGCTGGATCCGCTCGCGAATCCGCGCCTGCGGCGGCAGCGACTCGAGCCAGCGGGCCATCCGGCCGCCGGTCAGCTCGATGCCGCGCGCCGTCGCGAGGACCGTCTCGTCGCCGTAGCTCCCCTCGATGTCGGCGGCGATGCGCTTGAGGTCGGCCGCCGCCCCCGCCTTGACCTCGACATCCGCGCCCGACTCGAGCGCGGCGATGTACGTGCTCTCGGCCACCTGCCGAAAGCGCTGCTGCGACGACTGGACGAAGTCCTCGCGCACCTCGGAGTACGGCGGGCGGCGGATGATGTGGAAGCCGAATTGCGACTCGATCACCGGCGAGATCTGCCCCGGCCGGAGCGCGGTGACGCCCTGCTCGAACTGCGGGACCATGAGGCCGCGCGGGAAGACGCCGAGGTAGCCGCCGCGGCGCGCCGAGGCCTGGTCCTCCGAGAGCGAGGAGGCGAGCTGCGCGAAGTTGGCATCCGTCGCGCGCGCCCGGATCCCCTCCGCGGCGCGGCGCAGCGAGTCGCGCTGCTGTGGCGTCGCGTCCTGCGGGACGAGGAGGAGGATGTGCTGCGCGGCGAGGAGGTCGCCCCGCCCGTACGCCGCCTCGCCGCCGACGGAGTCGGGGACGGTGGCCCAGCGCGTCGCGATCGAGTCGTAGAAGCGCTGCAGCCGCGTGTTGGCGATCTCCGCCCACATCGCCGCCTCGATCATCGCCGGGTCGTTCAGCGAGTCGCCCGTGGCCGCGGCGTGTCCGAGCAGCGTGTAGGTGGTCCACAGCTCGGCGAGCGCCTTCGAGAAGTTGCGGTCGGCGGGGAGCTGCGGCGGCGCGCCGCCGACGAGGTCGGCGAGCCGCTGCACCGAGAGCTCCTGCGAGCCGGCGCGGGCGACGACGTCCACGTGCGCGGTCATGGCCTCGCGCAGCCCGTCGCAGGCGGTCAGGAGACCGGCCGCGCCGATGGCGAGAAGGGCGGAACGCTTCATCTGGGGTTCGAGCTCCGAACGGAAAAGAGAGAGGCGGGACGGTGCGGCGCTACGCCGCATCCGGGACGAGGCTGCGCAGCGCCCGGACGAGCCCGTCGAGCATCGGCGCGCCGCCGAGTCGGGTGAGCTTCAGGGAGAGCGGCTGGGCGCGCCGCACCTCGGCCTGGAACTGGACCTCGTGGAAAGCGGCGGAGAGCCCCTTCATGCGGGGCACCGTGTCCGCGCGAAAGGTAATACGGGCCTCGTCGCCGCGCACCAGGATCCCCTCGATGCCGAGCCGCCCGCCGACGATGCGCAGGGTCGCCGCGGCGAGCATCGCCTCGGCCGGCGCGGGGACCGGCCCGAAGCGGTCGCGGAGCTCCTCGCGCAGCGTCTCCAGCTCGCCCGGCTGCGTCGTCGCGGCGATCCGCCGGTAGACGTCGAGCTTCGCCTCCTGCGCCTCGATGTAGTCGTCGGGGAGGAAGTTGGGGACGTCCACCGAGACGTCCGAGGGAACGAGCTTCGGCGCCGCGTCGCCGCGCATGACGCGGCGCACGGTCTCGTCGAGCATGCGCAGGTACATGTCGAAGCCGACGGCGTGGACGAAGCCGGACTGCTCCGGGCCGAGCAGGTTCCCCGCGCCGCGCATCTCGAGGTCCTTCAGCGCGACCCGGTAGCCGGAGCCGAGCTCGGTGTGGTGCTCGAGCACCTGCAGGCGGCGCTCGGAGTCCTCGTCCACCGCGTCCGGCACGAGGAGGTAGCAGTAGGCGCGGCGGTGCGAGCGCCCGACGCGGCCGCGGAGCTGGTAGAGCTGCGCGAGCCCGAAGTTGTCGGCGCGGTTCACGAACATCGTGTTCGCGTTCGGCACGTCGAGCCCCGACTCGACGATCAGCGTCGAGACGAGGACATCCACCTCGCCGTTGACGAAGCGGTGCATCACGTCCTCGAGCTCCCGCTCGCGCATCTGCCCGTGCCCGACGGCGATGCGCGCCCGCGGCACGAGTCGGCGGACGTGGTCGGCGACGGCCTCGATCGTCTCGATCCGGTTGTGGACGAAGAAGACCTGGCCGCCGCGGTCGAGCTCGCGCGCGATCCCCTCCTCGATCAGCCCGTCGTCCCACGGCTCGACGAAGGTCAGCACCGGCGAGCGGTCGCGCGGCGGCGTCTGCATCAGCGTCATGTCGCGCAGGCCGGCGAGCGAGAGATGGAGCGTGCGCGGGATCGGCGTGGCCGTCAGCGTGATCACGTCCGTCTCCATCCGCAGCTGCTTGAGTCGCTCCTTGTGCTTCACGCCGAAGCGGTGCTCCTCGTCGACGACGATGAGGCCGAGATCCGCGAAGGTCACGTCGGGGCTGAGGAGCCGGTGGGTGCCGATGATGACGTCGATCTTCCGCGCCGCGAGGTCGGCGAGCACCTGCGTCTGCTCCTTCGCCGTCTGGAAGCGGGAGAGCGCGGCGACCTTCACGGGGAAGTCGGCGAGCCGGTCCCCGAAGGTGCGCGCGTGCTGGTCGGCGAGGATCGTCGTCGGCACGAGGACGGCGACCTGCCGTCCGCTCTGCACCGCCTTGAACGCGGCGCGGACGGCGATCTCGGTCTTCCCGTACCCGACGTCGCCGACGAGGAGGCGGTCCATCGGCCGGGCGCTCTCCATGTCCTGCTTCACGTCCGTCGTCGCCTTGCGCTGGTCGGGCGTGTCCTCGAAGAGGAACGACGACTCGAGCT
>DASUSM010000222.1:0-16029 GCA_036375115.1 Gemmatimonadaceae bacterium
AGCCCCGCGCCACGACCCCGTTCATGCCGCTGCGGGCGCGCAGCATTGGCGCCGCGGTCGTCCACGTCCGCGTCTCCGGGTCGAAGACCTCGTGCACCGTCGTCATCTGCGGCGACAACCCGTGGCCGAGGCGCCCGCCGACGAGGTGGACGCGGCCGTCGATGGCCGCGCCCGTGAAGTGATTGCGCTGGCTCGGCAGGTCCGGCAGCTCCTCCCAGCTGTCGGTCGCCGGGTCGTAGACGGCGAAGTCGTGTCCGCGCGGCGGACGCCCCCCGGCGACGTAGATCTTTCCGTCGAGCACGACGGCCACCCCTGCGCCGCGCGCCGTGGGCATCGGCGCCTTCGTGACCCATTCACCCGTCGCGGGGTCGAGCTCGTAGACCGTGCTCTGGTAGCCCTGATCGGAGACGTCGGATGTCTGGCCGCCGATCAAGTAGATCTTTCCGCCGACGCTGGCCGCCATCCCGTGGTTGTTGGGCTGCGGGAGCGGCGGTCCGAGCTCCCAGCTGTCGCTCGCGATGTCGTAGATCTGGACCGTGCGGGACGTCTGGCGGCTCGCCGGATAGCCGCCGAGGAGGTAGAGCTTGCCGTTCGCTTCGGCGAGCGCCAGCTCGGAGTTGGGCTCGATCAGGTCGGAACGGATCGCCCAGTCGCCTCCGTCGACCTTGAGCGGTGGTCCGGGCTGCTCTCCCAGCTCGCCCGGGGACCCCGAGCACGCGGCAAAGAACAGAGCGACCAGTGCCATGGCAAGCTTCATCGGCGGTCTCCGGCGAAGTGTTCCTGCGGCTCGACCCTAGCGAAGGTTCGGCGCACCAACCGGGTGTGCGCATCGTCGAGACGGGCACGGCGCCACGTCGCCGGTCCGGTCTTCGTCGCCGCGCGGGCGCCGAGGACGACGTGCATCTCGGCCTCCGACCCCCTCGTCCTGGTGCCCTCATGCGGGTCTCGACATCTATCACCACGCTCGTACTGACTTTGGTCACATCGATCGTCGCGGCCGCGTGCGGCGGGAACGGTCCCGGCGCCCCGACCCCGACCGCGACCGTGTCCGGCGTCGTGACGAATGCCGCCGGAGCGGTCATCGAGGGCGCATCGGTGAGCATCGGGAGCGCGACCGCGACGACCGGCGCGGACGGGCGATTCGAGCTTCAGACGTGGGCCGGCAGCGCGACGATCACGACGCGCGCGCCGCGCTTCGAGCCGCGGGTCGAGGGCGTCGTCCTGAGCGCGGGGCCCAACGCTCACGACGTCGCGCTGGACCCGCAGACGACCTTCACGTACCGCAACCTCGTCGCGCACCTCCCGCTGGGCGTCGCCGAGTACAGGGCGGCGATCGTCTTCCTCCCCGGCCTGAGGGACCCCGTCACCGGCAACGACCTGGACTCGCGCGCGCTCGTGCGCGGAACCTCGGACGGAGCGTGCAGCATCTGGTGTACGCAGGACGAGAGAGCGGAAGTGAGGGCGCGCGCGCTCGAGCTCGCCGGTGGAGACGTGGCGCTCGTCGGAACGACGACGCTGACCGACAATGCGGCGAGCTACGCGACGCTGCTCGAGGCGCTCGCCGAGTTCGGCACGCAGAGTCTGCATCCCGAGCTGGCGAACATCCCCACCTTCTTCGTCGGGCACTCGATGGGAGGGTGCACCGCGTACGGGTTCACCCGCGTGCACGGCGCCCGCGTGGCCGGGTTCCTCACCATGAAGGGCGCCTGCCACGTCACCGGCCCGGCATTGGCGGCGGCCGACGTCCCGGGATACTTCCTGATCGGCGCGGCGGATGCGCCGTATCGGGAAGAGAACATCACGGCCGTCTTCGAAGCCGGCCGCGCCGGCGGGGCGCCGTGGGCGGTGTCGATCGACCCCCACGATCATCGACCGATCGTCGACTTCGATCTGGCGTTCGAGTGGATCGACGCGGTCCTCGCGGCGCGCCTCCCGGCGACCGCCGGCGCGCCGCTCCGTGCGATGACGGAGACGGACGGCTGGCTCGGCGACCGGTCGACCGGCGCGATCGCGACGTACGCGTGCTACGGCTCTGCGCGCTCGAGCGCGAGCTGGCTGCCTACCGAACCGACGGCGCGCAATTGGCAGCGGATGTGGGGAGGGTCCGTCGTCGTGAGCGCCTGCTGACGCGATCCGAGCCGATCGCTAAGCGCGGCGGCACCGGTCATCGGATGACCGGTGCCGCTCGTCGTCATGCGCGGTGCGGGAGGGGAGATGTCGTTAAGGCAGTCGTTCACCTACACGAGCAGCATCGACGCCATTCCCTGAGACGGAACTGTCGATGCGCGGGGATGAACCGCTCCTGTCGGCCGTGGATGTTACCGCCGTGCAGCGCCGGACGCTGCGACTGCTCTTCCTGGCGCAGATCGTCAGCGGCGCCGGCATCGCCGTCGGCGCGTGGCGCGCCGCGCCCGCTCAGTGCGTCCCTCCCGCGACGCTGCCGGACAGGCACAACACCTCGCGATACGCGCAGAGCTCTTCGAGCAGCGCCTTCTCCGCGGCGAGGATCTCCGCCTTCTCCGCCTCGCCGACCAGCTGGATGATGTAGCTCTGCTCGCCGTTCCCCTGCCGGTCGATGAACGGATAGCGAAGGCTGGAGCGGACGCCGAGGTCGGGGCGGGCGCCGATGTCCTCGTTGGTGACGTGCGGCGCATAGAACATCACGTGCGGCAGCGCGATGGTGCGGACCGTGAGGTCGGGCGGACCGATGGTGCGCTGGATCGGGGCGACCATGTACGACACGCCCGGCTTCTCCGGAACGCGGTAGGTCCCGCTCCCGAAGCGGCGCTCGATCTCCGCCTTCAGCGCCGCCGGACCGAGCCCCTCCGCGCGGAGCGCGGCCGCATCCATGATGACCCGCAGGTACGTCCCCGTGCCGACGGCGTCGTAGCAGAGCGGGATGTAGATGTCGTCGCGGAAGTCGCTCAGCTCCCACGCCGTGCGCTGGACGATGCACGTGATGCCGTTCGTCCCCCGTCGGGAGAGGCGATAGCCCGTCTTCGGATCGAGGAGATGAACGGTCGCGTCCTCGCGCAGCCGCGGCGGCGCCGCGCTGAGCGCGAAACGGGTCTCGAGCTCGGCCGGCATCGGCGCGATCGTCGTGCCGGCCGCCTGGCCTTGCAGCGCCGTCGCCGTGCCGAACAGAATCAGTGCGACGAGGGCGGGAATCCATCGGATGTGCATCGCGCGCTCCATGCTTTCGATTGAGATTGGTTGCTGCCGATCGTACGGCATCCTAGGACCGCGCGACGCGATGGTGGGAGTGACAAGTGTGACGGGATTCCGATGGACTCGCTGATCACGGCCGCGGCGCGCGCGCTCGCGGCCGGCGATCCGCTCGGCGCGCTGAAGCGCGTCGCCCTGCGCGACGACGCCCCCGCGCTCGCGCTGCGCGGCATCGCGATGGCGCAGCTCGGCGATCTCGCTCGCGCGAGGGTGCTCCTGCGGCGCGCGGCGCGCGCCTTCGGCCCGGCGGAGGTGGTGGCGCGTGCGCGGTGCGTCGTCGCCGAGGCGGAGATCGCGCTCGTCTCGCGCGACCTGGGCCGGCCGGAAAAGGCGCTCGACGCGGCGCGGGCGGCGCTCGAGGCGCACGGCGACCACGTGAACGCCGCGTACGCGCGCTGCCTCGATGCCCGGCGACTCCTCCTCGTCGGCCGCATCGACGACGCCGAGCGTGCGCTCGCCCCGCTCGATCCCGCGCCCCTCCCGCCCGCGTCGAGGGCCGCGCACGAGCTGGTGGTCGCGGGGATCGCGATGCGCCGCATCCGGACGAATGCGGCGCGCGCGGCGCTCGAGCGGGCCGGGCGCGCGGCGCGCGAGGCGCGCATCCCCGCGCTGACGGCGGAGGTCGAGAGCGCGCGCGTCGTCCTCGACACGCCGGCCGCGCGCCTGATCGCGAGCGGCGAGGACCGGCTCCTCCTGCTCGAGGAGGTCGAGGCGCTGATGGCGTCGAAGGCGCTCGTCGTGGACGCCTGCCGCCGCGCCGTGCGCGACGATGGCACGGCGGTCTCGCTCGCGACGCGCCCCGTGCTCTTCGCCCTCGCGCGCGCGCTCGGCGAGGCGTGGCCGGGCGACGTGTCGCGGGACGCGCTCGTCGCCCGCGCGTTCGGCGCGCGGCACGCCGACGAGTCGCATCGCGCGCGGCTGCGCGTCGAGATGGGGCGGCTGCGGGCGGTGCTCCGGCCGATCGCCGACGTCGGCGCCACGAAGCGCGGCTTCGCGCTCGCGCCGCGGCGCGCGCGAGAGGTGGCCGTGCTCGCGTGGCCGGTCGAGGAGGAGCACGCGGCGGTGCTCGCCTTCCTCGCCGACGGCGAGTCGTGGTCGAGCTCCGCCCTCGCGCTCGCGCTGGGAACGAGCCAGCGCACCGTGCAGCGGGCGCTCGACTCGCTCGCCGCGTCGGGGAAGGTGCAGTCGTTCGGCCGCGGACGGACGCGCCGATGGACGACGCCGTCGGTGCCGGGATTCGCGACGACCTTGTTACTCCCCGCTCCGCTCCCGACGGACTAGGATGGAGCCATGACTCGAACGGACGCAGACATCATCCGCGAGTACGGTCCCTTCCCGGGCGTGGACCAGGTGCACGGCGTGACGTACGACGGCCGGCACGTCTGGGTCGCCGGCGGAGACAGGCTGAGCGCCGTCGATCCGGAGAGCGGCGAGACGGTGCGCTCGCTCGACGTCGCCGCGCACGCGGGAACCGCGTTCGACGGCGAGCACCTGTTCCAGATCGCCGAGGATCGCATCCAGAAGATCGATCCGAGGAGCGGGCGCGTGCTCGCGACGATCCCCGCGCCAGGCGGCGGCGCCGACTCGGGGCTCGCGTGGGCCGAGGGCTCGCTCTGGGTGGGACAGTACCGGGAGCGGAAGATCCATCAGGTGGATCCCGAGACGGGGACGATCCTCCGCACGATCGAGTCGAACCGCTTCGTCACCGGCGTCACCTGGGTGGACGGAGAGCTCTGGCACGGCACCTGGGAGGGCGACGAGAGCGACGTCAGGCGGATCGATCCCCGGACGGGCGAGGTCCTCGAGCGGCTCGAGATGCCGGCGGGTGTCGGCGTCTCGGGGCTCGAGTCCGACGGCGGGGACCGGTTCTACTGCGGGGGTGGGAAGAGCGGAAAGGTGAGGGTGGTGCGGCGGCCGCGGTCCGTTCGGTCCTGATCCGAGCCCCCCGCCGGGACTCCCCGCACAGATCCCCTCCCTTCCGCCGACAGACGCCCGACTCCCTCCGACCGACGTTGAGCGTCGGCCCGCGCGATCGCCGCGGGCGGCCTCGAGGAGGGCGTCATGACAACGATCGGCATTCCACGAGAGCGCGCCGCGACCGCGACGCGGCCCCGCCCGCGCGCCGACGCGCTGCGCCGAGCCCTGCTCGTTTGCGGCATCCTCTCGTCCGCGCTCTACGCCGCGATGCTCGTCGTCGTGCCGATGGGCTGGGACGGCTACGATTCCGCCGCCCGCGCCGTCAGCGAGCTGTCCGCCATCGGTGCGCCGACGCGATCGCTGTGGGTGACGCTCGGCCTCGTCTATACGTTGTTCGCGCTCGCCTTCGGCCTCGGCGTGCTGCTGTCGGCGGACGACGACCGGCGCCTGCGGGCGGCCGGGAGCGTGCTGATCGTGCAGAGCCTCGTCGGCCTCGTCTGGCCGCCGATGCACATGCGCGGCGCCGAGACCACGCTGACCGACACGCTGCACGTCGCCTTCGCGATGGCGTGGCTGCTCCTGATGCTCGCCGCGATGGGCTTCGGGGCCGCGGCGCTCGGGAAGCGCTTCCGCATCTACACGGCCGCGACGGTCGCCGTCTTCCTCGTCTTCGGGACGCTCGCCGGCATCGACGGTCCGCGGATCGCCGCGGATTTCCCGACGCCCTGGGTGGGGCTCTGGGAGCGCATCAACATCGGCGCCGCCCTCGTCTGGATCGGCGCGCTCGCCGTCGTGCTCCTGCGCCGGCAGTCGTCCACCGGCGGCGCGGCCGCCGCGCGCGCGGCGGCGGACGTCCCCGTCCAGGGATTCGTCGCCCCCGGCTTCGAGGAGGTGCGCGCCGAGTTCGAGCGCAACTTCACCGAGCGCGGTGAGCTCGGCGGCGCGGTCGCCGCCTGGTGGCGCGGCGAGCAGGTCGTGGACTTGTGGGGCGGGCGCCGCTCGCCGGAGGGCGAGGAGCCGTGGGCCGCGGACACGATGGTGGCCGTGTCGTCGACCACGAAGGGCCTCGCGGCGATGACCGTGGCCCTCGCCGTCGAGCGCGGCTGGCTCGACTACGACGCGCCCGTCGCCCGCTACTGGCCGGAGTTCGCGCAGAACGGCAAGGGCGCGATCACCGTGCGTCAGCTGCTCGGCCACGAGGCGGGGCTCGTCCTCCTCGACGAGCCGCTGACGGTGGAGAAGCTGCGCGACCTCGACGCGATCGCGCGGATCCTCGCCCGGCAGCGGCCGGCGTGGCCGCCGGGATCGCGGCACGGCTACCACACGCTGACGCTCGGACTGTACATGCAGGAGCTCGTCCGCCGCGCGGATCCGGCGCACCGCACGCTCGGGCGATTGTTCCGCGAGGAGATCGCCGGGCCGCTCGGCGTCGACTTCCACATCGGGCTGCCGCACGACGTGCCGGCGGAGCGGCTCGCCCGGGTTCGCACGCTCTCGCCGTGGCGCGGCCTGCTGGCGCTGCGATACACCCCGCCGGCGGTGACGCTCAAGATGATCGCGCCGGGATCGCTGCTCCGCCGATCGTTTCTCGGGCTCGCCGCCGACCCGAACGACCGGAGCTGGCTCGAGGTCGAGGTGCCCTCCGGCAACGGCGTCGGCACCGCCCGCGGCATCGCCCGCGCCTACTCCTGCTTCGCCGAGGGGGGCGCCGAGATCGGCATCGGGCCGGCGACCTTCGCGCGCCTGACGGCGATTCCCCCGGCCGAGCGGCCGATGGACGAGGTGCTCGGCATCCCGTCGTGCTTCGCGCTCGGGTTCTCGCGCCCCGGGCCCGGGTTCGCCTTCGGCTCCGGCGCGCGCGCGTTCGGCACGCCCGGGGCCGGCGGCTCCTTCGGCTTCGCCGATCCCGACGCCCGGCTCGGCTACGCCTACGTCACGAACAAGTTCGACTTCTACCTGGTGGACGACCCGCGCGAGAAGGCGCTGCGCGACGCCGTGTACCGCGCGATCGGGCGGCTCGGCGAGCGCCATCCGTCCGCCGGCGCGCCCGTGCGCACGCTCCCCGTGCCGCTCCTCCGCCCCCGTGCCCCTGGCCCGCCGAGGTCGGCCGTGTAGGTTAGGCGCCCATGCGCCCACGAGAGCTCACCGCCCGAGGTCTCCTCCTCGGCGTCCTCCTCACGCTCGTCTTCACCGCCGCGAACGTCTACCTCGGCCTCAAGGTCGGCCTGACGTTCGCGTCGTCCATCCCGGCGGCGGTCATCTCGATGGCGATCCTCGCGAAGGTCCGCGACTCGTCGATCCTCGAGAACAACATCGTCCAGACCGTCGCCTCCGCGGCGGGCACCCTCTCGGCGATCATCTTCGTCCTCCCGGGGCTCGTCATCGTCGGCTGGTGGGTCGGATTCCCCTTCTGGCAGTCGTTCCTCGTCTGCCTCGCCGGCGGCGTGCTCGGCGTGCTCTTCACGATCCCGCTCCGGCGCGCCCTCGTCACGACTTCCGACCTGCCGTATCCCGAGGGCGTCGCCGCCGCCGAGGTGCTCAAGGTCGGCGCCGGCACGCGCGGCGAGACGACGGACGACACCGGCGAGGCGCGCGAGGGGCTCACCGCGGTGGTCCTCGGCTCGATCGCGTCGGCGGGGCTCGCGATCGTCACCGGGACGCGCCTCCTCGCCGGCGGGCTCGCCGGCTTCTTCCGGCTCGGCGGCGGGGCGACGACCGGCTACGACCTCGGGTGGTCGCTCGCGCTCCTCGGCGCCGGCCACCTCGTGGGGCTCTCCGTCGGCATGGCGATGCTCGTCGGGCAGGTCATCTCGTGGGCGATCGCCGTGCCGATCCTCACGTCGATGCAGCCGGCGGCGCCCGGCGCGGATCTCGGCGCGCACACGATCGGGATCTGGGCGACGCAGGTGCGCTTCATCGGTGCCGGCGTGATCGGCGTCGCCGCGATCTACACGCTCGTCCGCCTCGCGAAGCCGGTCGTCGGCGGACTCGTGAGCACGCTCACGGCGTCGCGGGCCGTCGCGACGACGGACGATCGCGACCGCGACATCTCGCCGCGCTGGATCCTCGCGCTCACCGCCGTCTGCGTCGTCGTCTCCGGGCTGCTCGCCTGGCACTTCGCGCGGTCCACGGTGCTCGCGCCGAGCGCGACGGCGCTGACGATGATCGCCGTCCCCTTCGTGCTCGTCGTCGGCTTCGTCATCGCCGGCGTCTGCGGCTACATGGCGGGGCTGATCGGCGCGTCGAACTCCCCGATCTCGGGGGTCGGCATCCTCTCCATCGTCGTCTGCGCGTCGCTCGTCACCCTCGCCGTCGCGCCGTCGCCGGAGACGAGCCCCGCCCTCGTCGCCTTCGCGCTCTTCGTGACGGCGATCGTCTTCGCCTGCGCGACGATCTCGAACGACAACCTGCAGGACCTGAAGACCGGGCAGCTCGTCGGCGCGTCGCCGATGCGGCAGCAGATCGCGCTCATCGTCGGCGTCGCCGCCGGCGCCGCGGTCATCGCGCCGGTGCTCAACCTCCTCGCGCGCGCATACGGCTTCGCCGGCGCGCCGAACGTGGACGTCGTCGCGGCGAACCCGCTTCCGGCGCCGCAGGCGGCGCTGATCTCCGCGCTCGCGCGCGGCGTCATCGGCGGCGACCTCGAGTGGGGAATGATCGGGATCGGCGCGCTCGTCGGCGTCGCCCTCATCCTGCTCGACGAAGCGCTCCGGGTGATGAAGAAGATGCGGATCCCGCCGCTCGCCGTCGGGATCGGGATCTACCTTCCGATGTCGGCGACGTTCGCGGTGATCGTCGGCGCGGTGCTCTCGCACTGGTACGACGGGCGCGTCCGCACGACGCGCGACCCCGAGCGCGCGAAGCGGCTCGGGACGCTGGTCGCCTCCGGGCTGATCGTCGGCGAGAGCCTCTGGGGCGTGCTCAACGCGGGGCTCATCGTGGGCCTCGGGAACGACGCGCCGATCGCGCTCCTCCCCGGCGACTTCGCGCCGGCGCCGTGGCTCGGCGTGCTCGGCTTCGCCGGCGCGGTGGTCTGGCTGTACGGGTGGATGCTGCGGCGGGCGCAGGCGCGGGCGTAGCGGCAGGACGCACGTTTAGCCGCCCCGCTGTCGATTCCGGGTCGGCTCGTTCGACGTACGAGTGGGGCCGCCGCGACCGCGCCGGCCCCCCCGGTCCCGCGGCGCCTCCGACATCGAGCCGTGCCGCGGGACCGATGAGTTCCGCGCGCGGTCCCCGTCCAACGGGTGCCGACGCCTTCGACGTCGTGACGACGAGCCAGCCCAGGAGAGAGCCATGTTCCGCACCACCATCATCGCCGTGTCACTGCTGCTCGCGGGGACCACCGCCGCCGACGCCCAGACAGCCGGCGCCCAGGCGACGGGGAACCGCGTCGCGGTGAAGGGGATGCAGATGTACTACGAGGTGTCCGGCTCGGGCGAGCCGCTGATCGTGCTGCACGGCGCCTACATGAACATCCCGTCGATGGGCGCGATCGTCCCGATGCTCGCGAAGACCCACCGCGTCTACGCGCTCGAGCTGCAGGGGCACGGGCGCACCCCCGACATCGACCGGCCGATCACCTACCCGAACCTGGCGGACGACGTCGCCGCCTTCATGGACGCGGTCGGCATCCCGAAGGCCGACGTCTTCGGCTACTCGATGGGCGCGGCCGCGGGGCTGCAGCTCGCCATCCGCCACCCGGCGAAGGTGAACCGGCTCGTCGCGGCGTCGGTCGCGTACGACACCGAGGGCTGGCAGCCGGCGTTCCGGGAGTTCCTCCCGCAGATGACGCCGGACATGCTCGTCGGGACGCCGCTCGAGCAGGAGTATCGGAGGCTCGCCCCGAACCGCGGCGGCTTTCCCGAGCTCGCCCGGAAGCTCATCGCGCTCGAGCACGAGCCCATGGCGTGGGAAGCCGACGTCAAGGCGCTCGCGCTGCCGGTGCTCGTCATCGCCGGCGACGCCGACGTCTCGACGCTCGAGCACAACGTCGCGCTGTTCCGGCTGCTCGGCGGCGGCGTGATGGGCGACATGGGGAAGCCGCTGCCGGCGTCGCGTCTCGCCGTCCTTCCGGCGACGTCCCACACCGCCGTCATCACGCAGGCGGCGCTCCTGCACGCGCTCGTCGAGCCCTTCCTCAGGGGCGAGACACCGAAGGGGATGTTCGGCGACGCCGAGCTGCCGTGACGCGGAGCGGCGCTCAGTCGCGCCGCGCCAGCATCATCCGCACGGCCGGATCGTCGATCACGCTCGCGAGATCGATGTCCGCGTGCCCGAGGTACGCCGTCCCGAGATCCGGCGTGTACGGCACGCCCTCGGCGACGGCGCGCTGGAGCAGTCGCACGGCCGCCTCCGGCTCGCCGAGCAGCGCGACGATCTGCGCGCGAACGTAGCTGTCGGCGCCGCGCATCGGCGGAGGCGCCAGCCCGTCGAGCGCGTCGAACGCCTGTCGCGCCGACCGCCCGTCGCCGAGCCGCGCGGCCGCGCGGCCGGCGAGCGCGACGACGTGGATGCTCCCCGCGTGCCCGACGAGCAGCTCGTCGGCGATCGCCCGGGCATCCGCCCACCGCCCGGCGCGGTACAGCAGCTCCGCCTGCACGTAGCGCACGGTGTCGGCGGCGGGGCCGGGTGGGACGCCCGCGCCGATCTGCGCCGCGAGCCGCGCGCTCACCGCCTCGGCGTCCGCGGCGCCGCCGTGGACGCGCAGCTCGTCGAGCATTGGCAGGAGGATCGTCAGGCGGGTGGCCTCCGTGCGGCGGCCGATCGCGATCAGCTCCGACGCGGCGCGCTCCACCTCCGCCGCGCGGCCGAGTGCCGCCGCCGCATACGCGACGCCGGTGACGGTGAAGAAGTCGCGCGGCGCTCCCTCGATGCGGCCGCGGAGCGCACGGAGCCCCGCGTCGTCGCCGGCCATGTGCTGCACGAAGGCGAGCACCGTCCAGTAGCGTCCGTCGGCCGGCACCCAGCCGCGCCATGGGTCCATCGCCTCGAGGCGGCGCAGCGCCTCGCGCGGGCGGTTGACCGACGCCGCGGAGAGCGCGGCGGCGAACTGCGCGCGCTGCGAGCGCGGCGACAGGTCGGCCATGCGCCGCGCGGCGTCGTTCGCGCCCTCCCAGTCGCCGCGGCAGAGCGCGGCGACGCGGTCGAGGTAGTGGCCCTCGTAGCGTGAGAGCGACACGCGGCGCCTGCCGAGCACGGCGACGATCGAGTCCACGCGCTCGCACCGCCCCGCGTCGAACGACGTGATCGCGAGGCGCAGGAGGGGAAGGACGTAGGTGGAGTCCGCGGCAGCCGCCTTCCGGTACTCGTTCACGGCGCGGTCGCGGGCGCCGCTGCTCGCGGCCTCCTCGCCGCGGATCATCGCGAGGTACGCCTCGTAGCTCGGCGGCGCTCGCGCGCCGTCGCCCGGGTCGTAGCGCGGGTCGACGAGCGCCGCGAGCGCGCCGACGACCTCGTGGCGCAGCCGGTCCACGCCGGGGAGGGGATCGTCGGCGCCGGCGCGCACCGGGGGGAGCGCGCGGAGCAGCGATCCGTCGCGCGCGTTGACGAGCATCGCCTCGAGCACGACGGTGTCGCCGCGCTGGTCGAAGGTGCCGGTGACGATCGTGCCGACGTGCGCGGCGCGCGCGGCGGCGCGCAGCCGGTCGTCGGCGGCGAGGACGGCCGCGCCGCCGCGCTCGCCCGGTGCCGGCGCGGCCGGCGCGCCGACGATCTCGACGAGCCCCGTCTCGTCGAGGCCGCGCACGACCCAGTCCACCGCCACGTCGCGCAGGCGGTCGAGCTCCGCGCGCCCCGAGCGGTTCTCGAACGAGCCGACCATCACGCGGTGCGCGTCGGGCGCGATGCTTCCCTCGCCGAACGCCCCCGTCGTCCCGGCGACGCGTCCGATGACCCAGAGGACGCCGGGCGTGAGCGCCGCGATCGCGACGAGGCCCGCGGCGGCGAGCGAGAGGCGTCGCGCGAGCATCGATCGGCGCGGCGCCGGCGCGCTCTCCGAGCCGTCCGCGCCGCCGATCCCGGCGACGGCGGCCGAGCCGCGCGGCGTCGCCCGCGGCGTCCCCGCGCGCGCGAGGTGATACGGCAGCACGCTCCGCTCCGCCGTCGTCGTCAGGTCGCGCGCGGCCAGCTCGGCGGCGGCGCGCGCGTGGTGCGCCTGGCGCTCGCTCGGCGGGAGCAGCGCGTACGCGGCGCGGCCGAGCACCGGGTGCCCGAAGTCCACCTCTCCCGTGGCGGGGTCCTCCCGCACGAGCCGGCGCGCGGCCAGCTCGCGGAGCCCGGCGGCGGCATCGTCGGGCGCGAGGCCGGCGACCGCCTCGAGGAGGACGCCGTCGATCGGCGTGCCGAGCACCGCCGCGGTCTCGAGCACGGTGCGCGCGTGCGGCGAGAGCGTCGCGAGCCGCGCGTCGCACCGCTCGAGGACGGTCACGGAGAGCGGGAGCGGCCGCCCGTCGAGCGACGGCGAGACGCGCCATTCGCCGGCGTGATCGAGCGCGAGGAGCCGCTCGTCGACGAGGGCGGCGACGGTCTCGTGCACGAGGAGCGGGACGCCGAGCGTCTCCGCGTGCAGCCGCGCCGCGAGGACGCGGCGGTCCGCCTCCGCGACGTTCGCCATCGACGCGAGCATCGCCTCGACCTCGTGCGCGCCGAGCGGGTGGAGCCGGATGCGCACGAAGCCCGGAACGGCGAGCAGCGCGTCGAGCCCCGCGCCGTCCGCTCGTCCGCTCGCGTCGCCGAACAGCACCATCGCCACCCCGCCCGGGAGCCGGGCGGCGACGGCGGCGAGGAGGCGCAGCGACGCCGCGTCGGCGCAGTGCGCGTCGTCGAGCAGAAGGAGCACGGGCGTCTCGTCGGCGACGGCGGCGAGGAGCTGCACGAGCCCGTCGCGCAGCGCGCCCTCGTCGCCCGACGGCGCGGGCAGGTGGCGGAACATCCTCCCGAGCGAGGGGACGAGTCGCGCGCACTCGGCGAGCGCCTCCGGCGACGCCCCCGCGCTCCCCGGCGCGTCGCCGAGCCCGGCGAAGAGGGCGCGCGCGGTCGCGTATCGGGGCGCGCCGATCGCGCCGTCCGCGTCCGCCGCGCCTTCCGCGTCGTCGCCGGCGACGCCGCTCGCGCGCAGCACGACGGCGCCCGTGTCGCCCGCCGCGTGCTCGCCGGCCAGCCGCTCGAGCTCGTCGCACAGCCGCGTCTTCCCGCCGCCGCCGTCGTCGTCCACGAGGACGAGCGCGTGCGCGCCCGTCACCGCCGAGCGCCAGGCGGCGGCGAGCTCCGCGAGCTCGTGCCCGCGGCCGACGAGCGCGGGCACGCGCATCCCCGTGGATGGCCGCGCGCGCCGCGCCGCCTCGGAGCGTGCCTGCTGCGCGAGGCCGCCGGCGAGGCGGAGGAACTCGGGCGACGGCTCGACGTCGAGCTCCGCGCGGAGCCGCGCGACGAAGTCGGCGTGGCGCTCGAGCGCCTCCTCGGCGCGCCCGCGCATGCGCAGCGTCTCGACGAGCCGCGCGTGCGCCCGCTCGTCGAACGGGGCGGCGGCCGCCCACCGCGCCGCCCAGCCCGCGGCGGCGTCCCAGTCCGCGCGGAGCTCGGCACCGCCGACGAGGCGCTCCATGACGGCGCCGAGCCGGCGCAACGCCGTCGTGCGCTCGCTCTCGACCCAGCGCTCGAAGCCGTCGCCGCCGATCTCGGCCGCGTTCGGGAAGAACTCGCCGCGCCACGCCGCCGCCGCCTGCTCGTCGCGCCCCTCGCGGGCGTCGCGCTCGAAGTCGGCGAGGTCGAGCGCGACCGCACCGGCGCCGAGCCGGACGCCGTCCGGGGTGACCTCGATCGCGTCGCCGACCGCCTGCCGGAGCTCGAGCAGCGCCTGCCGCAGCGACTGGCGCGCGCGCTCCTCGGCGCGCTCCCCCCAGAGCAGCGTCGTCAGCTCGGAGCGGGGGACGACGCGTGGCGCGCGGCGCGCGAGGTAGGCGAGGAGCGCGAGCGGCTTGCGCCGCAGCGCCACCGGCTCGCCGGACTGTCCGGACTGTCCGGACTCGCGCGTGAGCCTCACGTCGCCGAGCGACTGGATATGGAACAGCGGCACGGTCGACTCGCTCCTCGGGACCCGGGTGCGGGGAGGTGCCAGGCGCCCCGTCCCGCCGGCATCGGCTCGGGCAGCCGCCTCAATGTGGGACCGCGACCCGGCGGCGGCAAGCGATCTCACCGGTCGGACGTCCGCGTCAAATGCTTGCGAGGCACCGATTTGACGGCGGCCTTGACGCCGCGCCGCGGGTCCGGCCGTAGAGTGCCCCGCGTCGAACGGTCGGTCCCGATGTGGCCTGCCCGACGCGGCACCCTCGCCGATTCCCCGCCAGCCCCGATCAAGGATCCCGACCATGTCCCGTCCCACCGCACTCGATCCGCGCCTCGGCGCACGCCACACCGCACGCCGCACCGCTTCGCTCTCGGCCGCGCTCGCCTTCGCCACGCTCGGCGCCGCCGGCACGGCGCGGGCGCAGGGGACGGCCGAGCCCTCCCCCGGCAGCTTCACGGGCGTCGTCGGCGCCGGCGTCGTCACGCTGCCGAAGTACGCGGGCAGCGACGAGTACCGCGTCCTCCCGATGCCGATCGTCCAGCTCGAGTACCGCGGACGCTTCTATCTCGGCGGCTCGCAGAACAGCGTCGCGCCGGGGATCGGTGCGTACCTCTTCCGCACGCCGACGCTGACGGTGGACGTGGGACTCACCGGCACCGAGTCGCGCCCCGAGAGCCGCGGCGACGCGCTCGCCGGGATGGGGAAGCGCTCCGCCGCCGCCTTCGCCTCCACGGGCGTCGCGTACCGGCTCGGCATCGTGCAGGCGAGCGCGGGCGTCGCCGTCGGGCTCGGGAGCGACAACGGCTCGTACGGAACGATCGGCGTGGCCACCGAGCTGCCGATCGCGCCGCGCTGGATCGCCGGCGTCTCGACCGGCCTGACCGTCGCCGATGCGCGGAACATGGCGTACGACTTCGGCGTCAGCGGCGCGCAGTCGGACGCTCGTCAGGCGCTCCTCGCGGCCGGCGACCAGCGGCTGAGCGGGATCGACGTCGGCGCCTACTCGCCCGAGGCCGGGCTGAAGGAGGCGCGCATCGGGGGCTCGCTCGCCCGCGTGCTCACGCCGCGCTCCCGCATCGTGCTCTTCGCGCAGGGCTCGCGCCTGTCGAGCGAGGCGGCGCGCAGTCCGCTCGTCCGCTCGCGCACCGGCATCGTGTCCGGGATCGCGCTCGGCTACGGCTTCTGACCGGACGAGGGCCGATGCGCGACACGTCGACGACCGCGCAGCGCGCGGCGCCCGCCCGGGTGCCGCGCTCGTGGTGGGCGGTCCTGGTTCTCTCCCTCCTCGTCGCGGCGTACGGCGCGAGCTACGCCGTGCGCGGCGAGGCGGCGTTCGTCGGCGAGCTCGCCGCGTCGTTCCGCGCGCGGCCGTGGGGGATCATCTCGCACGCCGCCTTCGGGACGCTCGCCCTGCTCGCCGGCCCGATCCAGTTCCGCGGCGACCTGCGCGCCCGCCACCGGCGCGTGCACCGCGCCGTCGGACGGGTGTACGTCGTCGCCGCGCTCGGCACCGGTCTCACGGGGCTGTTCATGGCCGCCTTCTCGTTCGGCGGGCCCATCACGCACCTCGGCTTCGGCACGCTCGCCGTGCTCGTGCTCGCGACGACGGGGATGGCCTTCGCGCGCATCCGCGCCGGGGACGTCGCCGCGCACCGCGCCTGGATGACGCGCAGCTTCGCGCTGATCTTCGCCGGCGTGACGCTGCGGATCGAGCTGCCGCTGCTGATCGCGGCGTACGAGGGCGCCTTCGCGCCGGCCTACCAGGTGGTCGCGTGGCTCTCGTGGGTGCCGAACCTGGCGTGGGCCGAGTGGTGGGTGCGGCG
>DASUSM010000223.1:0-19657 GCA_036375115.1 Gemmatimonadaceae bacterium
CTTCGGGAGCGCGGAGCAGAAGGCGCGCTATCTCCCGATGCTCGCGCGCGGCGAGACGCTCGCCGCCTACGCGCTCACCGAGCCGAACATCGGCTCGGACGCGCAGCACATCGAGACGCGGGCGACGCGCGCCGACGACGGCTCGTGGACGCTCGACGGGCGGAAGATCTGGATCGGGAACGGCCACCGCGCCGGCGTCGTCGCGACGTTCGCGCAGACGGAGATCGTGCGGCGCGGCGAGACGGTGCTGCGCCCGACGGCGTTCATCGTCCGCCCCGACATGCCCGGCTTCCGGGTGAACGGCACCTTCGAGAAGATGGGGATCCGCGGCTCGACGCAGGCGGACCTCTCGTTCGAGGGCCTCCGCGTCCCGGCCGACCACGTCCTCGGCCAGGTCGGGAAGGGGTTCGCCGTCGCGGTGCACGTGCTGAACGGCGGGCGCCTGACGCTGAGCGCGGGGTGCACGGGGGCGACGAAGCACCTCCTCGGCGAGATGGCGGCGTACGCCGAAGAGCGCGTCCAGTTCGGCCGTCCGATCGCCGGCTTCGAGATCACGCAGCGGAAGATGGCGGGACTCGCGGCGAACGCGTACGCGGCGGACGCGATGGTCGGCGTCCTCGCCTCGCTCGCCGACGACCCGTCGAGCGACTGGTCGCTGGAGGCGGCGTGCGCGAAGGTGTTCGCGAGCGAGCTGATCTGGCGCGCCGCCGACGAGACGGTGCAGGTCGCCGGGGGGCGCGGCTACGTCAAGCCGCATCCGTACGAGCGCTACCTGCGCGACGCGCGGATCAACCGGATCTTCGAGGGCACGAACGAGGTGCTGCGTCTCTTCATCGCGCTCAACGGAATCCAGGGACCGGCCGAGCAGCTGAAGCAGCTCGGCGCGGCGATCCGGCGTCCGCTGCGGAACTGGGGGCTCGTGAGCGGCTACGCGGCGTCGCGCGTGCGCAGCGCGCTCGGCGCGACGGCGGAGCTCGAGGTCGAGCTCCACCCGCGGCTGGAGGAGCACAAGGCGTACTTCCAGAAGCACGTGGCCGAGCTGAAGGCGGCCGCCGAGCGCATGATCACGAAGCACCGGAAGGAAATCGTCGAGCGCCAGCTCGTGCTGGAGCGGCTGGCGAACATGGCGATCGAGATGTTCGCGACGGCGGCCGTGCTCGCGCGGACGCAGCGGCTGCTCGACGAGCGCGGCGAGGCGGACGCGGGCTCGGAGCTCGCGCTGTGCGACCTCTTCTGCGTGGAGTCCGGCCGCCGCTTCCGCGGGCATCGCAACGCGCTCGACACGCAGGAGGAGGAGGTGGACGACCGCCGTCGCGCGATCGCGGCGACGGTGCGGGAAGCGGGCGGCTACTTCGTGACGGACGCCGTGCTCGACGAGCGGCCGGCGCGCGTCCGGGGCGAGGCGGCGGCGGACTGAGAGCCGGGACACGCGAGAGAAGCCGCTCGGGACGCTCAACCCGGCGGCTACGGATGGCACCTGGGTCGGGACGCTCAGTCCGGCGCGGCGGGAACGGCCGCTCGGGCCGACCACACGGACGAGGGGGTGAACCGCGAATCACGCGGATTCAGCGGATTTCGCGGATCGTTCCCCGAGGCGCGAGAGACCGTCGTGGCAGGCCGATGAATTGATTGGGGGGTCCGCCTGGACGGACTCGTGCGCCGACGCGAGGCGGCTTGCGCGCCGAGCAGTGACCCCAAAGCAGCTCACGGCTCGTGCCACGACGCACTCGACCTGCACACGGCGCCTTGCTCCGCGGATCTCCGCGCCTCCGCGTGAAACACACAGCCACCAGGCGGAGTCGTCCAACCGACGTGCCCCGCCAGGCGCACCAGGCCCGCCCCTCCGCCGAGCGCCGAGCGCCGCGCGCCGCTCAGTCCAGGTCCGCGCACGACCGCACGATGCTGCGGCAGTTGCGGCAGACGACCTTGCACTTGAGCTCGTAGAGCGCGTCGCAGCCGCAGACGTCGCACGCCGGCCGGGTCGAGGGCGGCGGCGAGGCGGCGGGAGTGGAGCGGTGATCGGCGGTCGGCATCGTCGCTGAATCTTCGCCGCCGCCCCCGGCCGCGCCAGCGGCTTGCGACTCCTTCCCGGCGACCGTATGCTCTCGCCGGGCGTGGCTGTCGGCCATGGACGGTCCGGCCGCGCCGCACTACCGCACTCACCCGCGCCCCCCGGTGACCGCGCCCGCGGACCGGGGCCGGCGCCCCCGTCTCAGGAGGCGGACGATGCATCCAGACTGGTTCACGAGCACATCCACGTCGGGACGCGAGGCCGTGCCCCGCGCGGGCCGGTGGGCGCCGGCGCGGCGCGCGGTGTCGGCGCTCGCCGCGGCCGTCGCGTTCCTCGGCGCGATCCCCGCGGCGGCGCAGCAGGGCGCGTCGGAGGCGACGATCGCGGGGATCGTGACCGACGAAGCGGACATGCCGCTCTCGGCCGCGCAGGTCCGCGTCCGCGGCGGCGGCCAGGGCGCGCTCACCGACGAGGCGGGGCGCTTCCGCATCGTCGGCGTGCCCGGCGCGGTCGGCGCGAGCGTCACACTCGAGGCGCGCCGCATCGGCTACCGCCTCACGACCCTCACCGCGCGCGTCGGCGACCAGGACGTCCGCGTCCGCATGCCGGTGAGCGCGCTGAGCCTCGGCTCCGTCGTCGTCACCGGCCAGGCGGGCGAGGCGACGAAGCGCGAGCTCGGCGTCAGCGTCGCGCAGGTCGATGCCTCCGAGATCGTCGACCGCGGGACCGTGCGCGACGTGCAGACCCTGATCAACGGGCGAGCCCCCGGCGTGACGATCCTCCAGAACTCGGGGACGATCGGCTCGGGCGCCACGGTGCGCATCCGCGGCGCCTCGAGCTTCTCCCTCACCAACCAGCCGCTCATCTACATCGACGGCGTGCGCGTGGACAACGCGCAGGGGACGGGTCCGCTGAACCAGGGCTTCGGCGCGAGCACCACGAGCCGCTGGAACGACATCAACCCGAACGACATCGAGAGCGTCGAGATCGTCCGAGGTCCGGCGGCGACGACGCTCTACGGCACGGAGGCGGCGAACGGCGTCATCCAGATTATCACGAAGCGCGGCAGCGTCGGCGCGCCGACGTGGGACCTCTCGGTACGTCAGGGGATCACCCAGTTCGCCGATCCCGAGGGGCGGCTCTGGACGAACTACGCGGAGATCGAGGATGCGGCCGGGAACGTGATCGACACGGCCTCGCTCGACCAAGTTGACCGTTACGCGGACATGGGGACGGACATCTGGACCAATGGCCACCTCCAGACCTACAGCCTCGGCCTCGGCGGCGGCTCCTCGGCGTACCGCTACTACGTGAGCGGTAACCTCCAGAACGACCGCGGCGTGGAGCGCGTGAACAAGCAGCGCCTCCAGTCGCTGCGCGCGAACTTTGGCCTCTTTCCGAGCGCCCAGCTCGACGTGAGCACGAACGTCGGCTACGTCTGGGGGCGCACCGAACTGCCGTTCGAAGCGGGCGGCGGCGGCACGACGTGGACGACGTATTACGCGACGCCAGCAAACCTGGGCACGGTACGCGATGGTTTCTACAGCGGGCTGCCCGAGGCGTATCACCAGCAGTACCAGAGCTGGCAGGACATCCAGCGCCTGACGGCCAGCGTCCAGGTGTCGCACCGGCCCATCTCGTGGTTCTCGCACCGTCTCACCGCCGGCACCGACCAGGGGACCGAGGACGGCCACGAAGTGGCGCCGATTCACCTCGACCTCGAGCCGTTCTTTGGCACCGACGCGACGGAGGGCTATCACGAGATCTTCTTCCGCGACGTCGCGCTCCACACGGCGAATTACAGCGCCACCGCGGCGGCGGACCTCCTTCCCGGGCTCCGCTCGAGCACGTCGATCGGGGGGGACCTCTACCTGCGGACGACGCAGCGCATCTACCAGTACGGCCGCCGCTTCCCCGCGCCGGGCGTGACCGCGATCAACGCGACCACGCTGGGCCGCGAGGCGGAGCAGACCGTCGAGGAGCACAACACGGTCGGCGCTTTCCTCCAGGAGGAGCTGGCGTGGCAGGACCGGATCTTCCTCACGCTCGGCGTCCGCATGGACGACAACAGCGCGTTCGGAAAGAACTTCGACCGCGTCTACTACCCGAAGGCGAGCCTCTCCTGGATCGCGAGCGACGAGAGCTACGTCCGGATTCCCTTCCTGACGACGCTCAAGCTACGCGCGGCATACGGCGAGAGCGGGCAGGCGCCCCTTCCGTACGCGGCGGTGCCGGTGTACCAGGCAGCGATCGGCTTCGGCAACACCGCGGCCGTCACGCCGCTCAGTCTCGGTAACGTGGACCTCGGACCGGAACGCGGCTTCGAGACGGAGCTCGGCTTCGACGCCGCGTTCCTCGGAGACCGCGCGGGGATCGAGTTCACCTACTTCTTCGGCGGCACGCGCGACGCGATCCTCGAGAAGCAGGCGCCGCCTTCGTCGGGCTTTCCCGGCACTCAGCTCGTGAACGGCGGCAAGCTCGAGCGGCACGGGATGGAGATGCTGCTGCGCGGCACGCCGATCCAGCGCGAGCGCACCGCGCTCGACCTCTCACTCTCACTCTCGACGAACGAGACGGAGGTCGTGGACCTGAAGGGCTCGGAGTTCATCGTTCCCTCGACCAACATACGGCACCAGGTCGGCTATCCGGTCGGCTCGTGGTTCGGCAAGAGGGTCGTCGGCGCCACTCGCAACGACGACGACACGGCGGACGAGGTGTTCTGTGACGACGGCCAGGGCGGACAGGTTGCCTGCAGCGCGGCGCCTCCGGTCTACCTCGGCCGCACGACGCCGAATCTGGAAGGGGCCCTAACGGCGAACCTGCGCGTCCTCGAGAACCTGCAGTTCTCGGCGATGCTCGACTGGAAGCGCGGGTACAAGAAGCTCGACGGCAACCGCCGCGTGCGCTGTTTCCTCTTCTACCTCTGCCGCGAGAACTACTACCCCGGCGAGTTCAGCGACGTCGTCGCCGGCGAGGTCTCGAGCAGCGGCCACGTCAGCGGTTACGTGAGCGATGCGAGCTACACGAAGCTCCGCGAGATCTCGGCGACGTACACGCTCCCGGCGGAGTGGGCACAGATGGTCCGCGCGGGTGCGGTCTCGATCTCGATCGCCGGGCGCAACCTCCACACGTGGACGAACTACAGCGGGCTCGAGCCGGAGGCGTCGTTCCAGGGCGGCTCGCGCGGCTTCGGCCAGTGGGAGCAGAACGTGACTCCGCAGCTCCGCAGCTTCGTGACCTCCATCCAGATGACCTTCTGACGAGGCCGGGCGCGGACCGGTCCGCGCCCGCATCGCGAGGACCCATGACATCCATGACCTTCCGACATCTCGCGCGCTGGTCGTCGGCGGTGCTGCTCTTCGCCCCGATCGCCGCGTGCAGCATCATCTCCGATGCACTCGACGTGACCTCGCCCGAGAAGATCGAGCGCGGTCCCCTCGAGCAGTCCCAGAACGCGCAGCTCCTGCTCAACGGCGCGATCGGCGACTTCGAATGCGCCCTCGGCTCGTTCATCGTCGCCGGCGGGCTGATGAGCGGCGAGCTGATCGAATCGACTCCGACCGCATCGCGCTGGTCGTACGACCGCCGCGACATCAACCCCAACGAGACGCACTACTCCACGTTCAACTGCCAGGCGATCGGCGTATACACGCCGATCCAGACGGCGCGCTGGACCGCGGACAACATCCTCGGGCTACTCGAGAGCTGGACCGACGAGCAGGTCCCCGATCGTCAGGAAAAGATCGCCACCGCCGCGGCCTACGCCGGCTACGCGCGCCTCCTCCTCGGCGAGGCGTTCTGCTCGGCGGCGATCGACGTCGGGCCGGAGATGCTGTCGGAGGCGATCTTCGCGCAGGCGGAGGAGAAGTTCGACGTCGCGATCGCGGCGGCCACGTCGGCCGGAAACGACGACCTCCTCCACCTCGCGCAGATGGGGCGCGCCCGGGCGCGGCTCGATCAGGGCGACCTCGACGGCGCAGCCGCGGATGCCGCGGCGATCCCGGACGACTTCGCCTGGAATGCGACGTACGGCGCGGAGGACTCGCGCCGCTACAATCGCGTGTACGCGCAGAACGGCGACGGGCAGGGAGTCTCGGTCGCCGTCGCATATCGCTCGCTCGGCGACCCGCGCGTGCCCGTGATCGACGCCGGGGAGACGGCGACGGACAACCGGACGCCGCTCTTCCTCCAGCAGAAGTATACCGATTATGGCGTCCCGATCCGCATGGCGAGCGGCGACGAGGCGAGACTGATCCTCGCCGAGGCGCTGCTCGCGGACGGCGACCGCGCGGCCGCCGAGGCGATCTTCGAAAGCTTGCGCGCCGAAGCCGGGGCCCCGGCGCTTTCCGCGGAGGATCTGGCGCTGAGCGATGCCGAGCTCCTCGCGCAGGAGCGAGCCCGCGAGTTGTTCCTCGAGGGTCAGCACCTGTACGATGTGCGCCGCCTGGACCTGCCGCTCGTCCCCGCGGCCGACGAGGACTACTCGACGGTCTACAACAAGGGCGGCGTATACGGCACCCAGCGCTGCATGCCGTTGCCTGACGTCGAGCGGTACAACAACCCGAACATCGGGGGGTAGGGCAGGCACTCGGCGCTCGGCCGACGATCGAGACTCGACGGTCCATGAGGAAGGGGAGGCATCCCGGTCGGGAGGCCTCCCCTTCCGCATCCAGCCGTCTCGGCCACCCTCGCCGAGTGCCGAGGGCCGAGCGCCGAGGGCCCGCCTCTAGTCGTCGAAGTCCAGTGCCACATCCAGCGCCGGCGCCGAGTGCGTCAGGGCGCCGACGCTGATCCGGTCCACCCCGCTCTCGGCGATCGCGCGCACGGTCGCCAGCGTCACCCCGCCCGACGCCTCCGTCACCGCGCGCCCCGCGGCGAGCGTCACGCACTCGGCGAGCAGCGCGGGGGGCATGTTGTCGAGCAGGAGCTCGTCCGCTCCCGCGGCGAGCGCGGCCTCGACCTGCTCGAGGCGGTCGCACTCGACCTCGACCCGCGTCCCCGCCGGCGACTGCTTGCGCGCGCGCTTCACGGCGAGCGCGATGTTCCCGTCGAGCGCGGCGAGGTGATTGTCCTTGATGAGCACCGCCGACGCGAGGTCCATCCGGTGGTTCGTCCCGCCCCCGCAGCGCACCGCGTACTTCTCGAGCTTGCGCCACCCGGGCGTCGTCTTGCGCGTGTCGAGGATCTTCGCCCGCGTCCCGCGCACGGCGTCCACGTAGCGGCGCGTCAGCGTCGCGATCCCGGAGAGCCGCTGCACGAAGTTGAGCGCGACGCGCTCCGCCGAGAGGAGCGCGCGCGCGTGCCCGGAGATGAGGAGGACGGGCGAGAGCCCGTCGACGCTCGTGCCGTCCGCGGCATCGATCCTCAGCGCGACCTTGGCGTCGAGCTGGCGGAACGCCTCGATCGCGAGCGGGAGCCCGGCGACGACCCCCGCCGCGCGGAAGACCATCCGCGCGCGCGCGCGCCGGTTCGAGACGACCGTCGCGATCGTCGTCAGGTCGTCGAAGGCGCCGTCCTCGCGCAGCGCGGCGCGGACGAGCGTCGTCGTCTGCCGCGCGGTGAGCGGGAAGACCGGCGGCTCCTCGACGCGCGGATCCGGCATCGCGCCCGGCGCGATGACCACCTGCGTTTCGGCGAGCTCGCGCGCCTCGCGGTCCACGCGCCGCTCCCCCGCGCGGCGCTCGTCGCCATCCCGGCGGTCGCCGGTCTGCCGCCGCAGGTCCCGATGCTCGGGCGTCGTCATGTCATTCCCCCGGGTCCGAGGTCGTGTCCGGCACCGGCGAGAGCGGGTGCTGCCCGCCGATGGCCACCATGCGATCGAGCGAGCGCTTCGCGCGCGCCGCGATGTCCGCCGGGACGGTGATCCGATGCTGCAGACGCTCGAGGGCGCGCAGCACCTTCGGGAGCGTCGTGACCTTCATGTAGGCGCAGACCGCCAGTTCGTTGGCGGCGTGGAAGGTCTTCGTCGGGTTCTCACGCCGCAGCCGGTGCAGGATCCCGACCTCCGTGGCGACGATGAACTCGTCCTTCTCGGCGATCGCCGGGCGCCGGATCATCCCCTCGGTGGAGAGGATCTGCACGCCTTCGGGGTCGATCACGCCGGCCGACATCGCGTCGAGCGCGCTCGTCGCGCAGCCGCACTCGGGGTGGATGAGGAACTCGGCGCCGGGGTGCCGCGCGCGCTGCGCGTTGACGTGCTCGGGGTCGATCCCGGCGTGCACGTGGCACTCCCCCATCCAGACGTGGATGTTCCGGCGCCCCGTGACGCGCCGCACGTGCGCGCCGAGGAACATGTCGGGGCCGAAGAGGATCTCCTGCTCCGGCGGTATCGCATTCACGACCTCGACGGCGTTCCCCGACGTGCAGCAGTAGTCGGTCTCGGCCTTCACCTCGGCCGTCGTGTTGACGTACATGACGACGGCCGCGCCGGGGTGCTCCGCCTTCCAGGCACGCAACTGCTCGGCATCGATGCTCGCGGCGAGGGAGCACCCCGCGGCGAGGTCGGGGAGGAGGACGGTCTTCTCCGGCGAGAGGATGGCCGCCGTTTCCGCCATGAAGTGCACGCCGCAGAAGACGATGACGTCCGCCTCCGTCTTCGCCGCCTCGCGCGACAGGCCGAGCGAGTCGCCGACGAAGTCGGCCACGTCCTGGACCTCGGGCCGCTCGTAGTTGTGGGCGAGGATGACGGCATTCCGGTGGCGGGCGAGCTCGCGGATTTCGCGTTGGAGGTCGGTCGTTATGGTCGGCATCTCGGTCGATGAGGATCCTGGAACGGCTTGCGGATCGGGGTCGGGGTCGGGGTCAGGGGCGGCGCATCGAGGCATCCCGGGGCCCGACCGGCCCTGACCCTGACCCTGTCACCCGGGCCGTTCTTCACCATTCAATGTGCTTCCCCTGCCACGTCCGCTTCGTCCGCGGGAAGTCGGCGCGATAGTGGCCGCCGCGCGACTCCTTCCGCATCAGCGCCGCCTCGGCGATGAGGCGCGCGGTCTGGGCCATGTTCCGCTCCTCCGTCGCCCCTTCGGGGAGGCGGGCGAGGAGCTCGTCGAGCTTCTCGATTCCGGCGCGCAGCCCTTTCGCCGTGCGGGCGATCCCGGCGTGGCGCCACGTGATGTCCTTGATCGCCTCGGCGGCCACCTGGGCGGCGCCGCGGTCGAGCAGCGCGGGGACCTCCCACGTCCCGGGCGCCGGCGGCTGCGCGAGCGGCGGCGTCTCGGCCATGTCGCGGGCCACGCGCTCGGCGAAGACGAGCCCCTCCAGCAGCGAATTCGAGGCCAGCCGATTCGCGCCGTGCACCCCCGTGCGCGCGACCTCGCCGCAGGCGTAGAGCCGGGCGAGGCTCGAGCGGCCGGCGAGGTCGGTGACGATCCCCCCCATCATGTAGTGCGCCGCCGGCGTGACCGGGATCGGATCGCGGCGGGGGTCGATTCCGCGGTGCATGCAGAGCGCGAAGATCCCCGGGAAGCGCGTCTCGAAGGTGCCCCGCAGCGTCCGCGCGTCGAGGTAGACGCGGTGCCCGCGCTGCTGCATGCGGTAGATCTCGCGCGCGACGACGTCGCGCGGGGCGAGCTCCGCGGCCCGGTGCCGCCCCGCCATGAACCGGTGCCCCGTCTCGTCCACGAGGATCGCCCCCTCGCCGCGCACGGCCTCCGAGATCAGCGCCAGCGGGTTCTCCGGCGTGTCGAGCGCGGTCGGGTGGAACTGGACGAACTCCATGTCGGCGAGGCGCACGCCGGCACGATGCGCGATCGCGAAGCCATCGCCGGTCGCGACCATCGGGTTCGTCGTGTGCCGGAAGACCTGGCCGCACCCGCCGGTGGCGAGGACGGTCGCGTCGGCGATGATCTCGACGGCGCGGCCGGCAAGGCTCGCGCGAACGCCGCAGCAGCGCCCCTCGTCGACGATGAGGTCGAGGACGCGCGTGCGCTCGAGGACGTGGACGCGGTCGCTCTCCCGCACGCGCTCGATCAGCGTGCGCGCGACCTCGGCCCCCGTCTGGTCCCCCTGCGCGTGGACGATTCGGTTCGTCGAGTGCGCGGCCTCGCGCCCGAGCTTGAACTCGCCCGTCGGCTCGAGGTCGAAGTGCGCGCCCGCGGTGTGCAGCTCTCGCACGCGCGCCGGCCCCTCGGTGACGAGGACCGTGACCGCCTCCGCGTCGGCGAGCGCGGCGCCGGCGGCGAGGGTGTCGCTGCGGTGCAGCTCGGGCGAGTCGCCGGCGCCGAGCGCGGCGGCGATCCCGCCCTGCGCCCACGCCGTCGCGCTGTCGAAGAGCGTCCGCTTCGTGAGGACGTGGACGTCTCCGTGCTCGGAGCTCCGCCACGCCGTGTGAAGGCCGGCGACGCCGCTGCCGACGACGAGGAACCGCGTCCGGATGCGATCGGGCATGTGTGGGGGGAAATCAATGGCCGGGCCGGGGTGGGGGGAAGGGTACGGGGCGCTCGGCGCTCGGCACTCGGCCCGCAGCTCCCCCATTGCCGCACCCCGCCCCACCGGCGAGAATTCCCGTCGTGCGAAAGCTCCTCCTTCTCGTCGCCCTCCTCCTCGTCGCGCACGTCGCCCTCCTCTTCGTCCGGCCGAGCGGGGCGCACGTCGTTCCCACCGGGTCCGGGCTCGACGTCGGCATCGTCTTCGACGTCGGCGGGCGCGGCGACAAGTCGTTCAACGATGGCGCGTACCTGGGCGCGGAGCGCGCCGAGGCGGAGCTCGGCGCGAACGTCCGCTTCATCGAGCCCGGCGAGGGCTCGGACCGGGAAGCGGGGCTCCGGCTGCTCGCCGCCGAGGGGATGGACCTCGTCGTCGGCGTCGGCTTCATCTTCACGGACGACCTGACGCAGCTCGCGCGGGAGTATCCGGACGTCGCCTTCGCCGGCGTCGACTACGCCGTCGCGCTCGACGCGCAGGGGAACCCGGTGCAGCCGCCGTCGAACCTCGCCGCGCTCAAGTTCCGCGAGGAGCAGGGATCCTTTCTCGTCGGCGCGCTCGCCGCGCTCGTGTCGACGTCGGGGGAGGTCGGCTTCGTCGGCGGAATGGACATCCCGCTCATCCACAAGTTCGAGGCGGGGTATCGCGCCGGGGTCGAGCACGTCTGCCCGCGCTGCACCGTCGTCGCGCAGTACGCCGGCGTGACCCCCGAGGCGTTCCGCAACCCGGGACGCGGAAAGGAGCTCGCGCTGAGCCAGTATCAGGGCGGCGTGGACGTCATCTTCCACGCCTCGGGCTCGACGGGGCTCGGCGTCTTCGAGGCGGCGCGGCAGACGGGGAAGCTGGCGATCGGCGTGGACGCGGACCAGTACGCGGAGGCGCCGGGCTACGTGCTCACGTCGATGGTGAAGCAGGTGGACCAGGTCGTCTACGACGCGATCGAGCGCGTGAGGAGCGGCACGTTCGAGGGCGGCATCTACACGTTCGGGCTCGCCGAGAACGGCGTCGGCTACGTGTACGACGACAACAACCGCGCGCTCATTCCCGACGCGGTGAAGGCGCGGCTGGACGCGATTCGGGATTCGATCGTGGCGGGACACATCCGGGTCCCGGCGACGCGATGACGGACGGACGGGACGAGACGCCCGGCGAGGCGGCGCTCGGCGATCAGGAGAATCCGTCCCGCGACGCCGACTCGCGCGCGGCGAGACCCACCACGCCGCCCGGCCGAGCGCCGAGTGCCGAGCGCCGAGAGCCGGCCGTTCTCCTCGATGGCATCTCCAAGTCCTTCGGCGCCTGCGTCGCGAACCGTGCCGCCAGCCTGAGCGTCGCGCCCGGGGAGATCCACGCGCTCGTCGGGGAGAACGGCGCGGGGAAGAGCACGCTGATGCGCGTGCTCAGCGGGATGTTCCGGCCGGACGGCGGGCGCGTGCTCGTGCACGGGCGCGACGTCACCGGGTGGAGCACGTCCGAGGCGATCGACGCCGGCGTCGGGATGGTGCACCAGCACTTCATGCTCGTCCCCCCGCTCACCGTCGCCGAGAACGTCGTGCTCGGGATCGAGCCGCGGCGCGGGATCGCGCTGGACCGCGCGCGCGCCGAGCGCGAGGTGGCGGAGCTCTCCGCGCGCACGGGGCTCCGCGTCGATCCGCGGCGGCGCGTCGCCGAGCTCTCCGTCGGCGAGGCGCAGCGCGTCGAGATCCTCAAGGCGCTCTTCCGCGGCGCGAAGGTGCTCGTCCTCGACGAGCCGACGGCGGTGCTCTCGCCGCCGGAGATCGAGGAGCTGTGGACGGTGCTGCGGCGCCTGCGCGCCGACGGCGGGACGATCGTCCTCATCACGCACAAGCTCGACGAGGTGATGGCGATCTCCGACGTCGTCACCGTCATGCGCCACGGAGCGACGGTGGACCGGATGGCGACCGCCGACACATCGCCGCGCGAGATCGCGCGGGCGATGGTGGGGAGGGAGGTGAGCCTGGCGGGAGAGATCGCGCTGGGGGAGAGTGGGGCTCGGCACTCGGCGCTCGGCACTGGAGAACCGCCGAGCACCGAGCGCACCCGGTCGAGCGCCGAGTGCCGAGCGCCGAGCGCCAATGTCCAGGCGCCCTCATCTCTTCTTTCCGTTCACGACCTCAGAATCCAGGGTCCCCGCGGCCTCCGCGCCGTCGACGGCGTCTCCTTCGCCATCGCGCCCGGGGAAATCCTCGGCATCGCCGGCGTCGAGGGGAACGGGCAGACGGAGCTCGTCGAGGCGCTCGCGGGGCTCCGCGCGATCGCCTCGGGCACGGTGCGGCTCGGCGACCTCGACGTCACGCGCCTCTCGGTGCGCGAGCGCGCCGACGCCGGGCTCTCGCACATCCCCGAGGACCGGCACCATCGCGGGCTCGTCCTCGACCACTCGGTCGCCGAGAACCTGATCCTCGGGCAGCAGCACCGGTTCGCGCGCGGTCTCCGGCTCGATGCGGATCGCATCGACGCGAACGCGCGGCGGCAGGTCGAGGCGTTCGACATCCGGCCGACCGACCCGCGCCTCCCCGCGCGCTCGCTCTCCGGCGGGAACCAGCAGAAGATCGTCATCGCGCGCGAGATGGGCCGCGACTTCCGCGTCCTCCTCGCCTCGCAGCCGACGCGCGGCGTGGACGTCGGCGCGATCGAGTTCATCCATGAGCGGCTGCGCGAGGCGCGCCGGGCGGGGAAGGCGGTGCTCCTCGTCTCCGCGGACCTCGCCGAGGTGCTCGCCCTGAGCGACCGCGTCGCCGTGATGTACGGCGGGAAGCTCGTCACCGTGATGCCACGCTCCGACGCGAGCCCCTCCGTGCTCGGCCCCTACATGACCGGCGCGCACGCCGAGGCGACCGCCTGATGGCGACGACATCGGTCGAGCCGGCCGCCCCGCCGCGCGCCGGGGGCCGAGCGCCGAGCGCCGGCCGTCTCCGCGCGCGCCTCGAGGACGCGCTGCTCCCGCCGATCGTCGCGCTGCTGATCGCCCTCGTCATCGGCGACCTCCTCATCCTCAGCTTCGGCCAGTCGCCGGGCGCCGTCTTCGCGCAGCTGCTGAGCGGCACGTGGGGGAACGCCTACGGCTTCGGGCAGGTGCTCTTCAAGGCGACGACGCTGACGTTCACGGGGCTCGCGGTCGCCTTCGGGCTCCGCGCGGGGCTGTTCAACATCGGCGCCGAGGGACAGATCGCGGCAGGCGGCTTCGCCGCGGCGGCCGTCGCCCTCGCGCTCGGCAATGCGCCGGCGGTCGTCGGGATCCCGCTCGCAATGGCGGGCGCGGCGCTCGCCGGCGGCGTGGTCGGCGCGGTGCCGGGCGCGCTGAAGGCGCGCTTCGGGGCGCACGAGGTGATCGTCACGATCATGCTCAACTTCATCGTGCTCGCCCTGCTGAACTGGATCGTCTCGGCGCACATGGCCGTCCCCGAGACGCTGCACACCGCGCCGATTCGCACGGGGACCGTGCCGCGGCTCTCGGAGCTCGTGGACGCGCTGCACGGCTCGGCGGCGAACCTGACGATCCTCGTCGCGATCGGGGCGGCGCTCTGGTACTCGTGGTACCTCTTCCGCACGCGCGGCGGCTACGAGCTGCGCGCGACGGGGCTCCAGCCGGGCGCGGCCGAGTACGGCGGCGTGAGCGTCGGGCGCGTCTGGCTGAAGGCGATGATCCTCTCCGGCGCGATCGCCGGGCTCGGCGGGATCAACGCGGTGCTCGGCTACAAGGGCTACTACGAGGAAGGGATGACCGTCGGCGCCGGCTTCATCGGGATCGCCGTCGCCCTCGTCGGGCGGAACAGCGCTGCCGGCGTCGTGATCGCCGCGCTGCTCTTCGCGACGCTCTCGCAGGGTGGGCTGGCGATCAACGCGATCGTGCCCAAGCAGATGGTCGAGGTGCTGGAGGCGGTCGTGATCATCGCCGTGGCGGCGGCGGTCCCTGCCGTGCGGCTCGCGCTGCGGACGGCGCGGCGCGCGGAGGGGGGAGAGCCGGCGTGATCGCGCTCATCTTCCTCGTGCAGACGCTGCGCATCGCGGTGCCGTACGTCTTCGCCGCCGCGGGGGGCGTCGTCTCCGAGCGCGCGGGGATCATCACCCTCCAGCTCGAGGGGATGATGCTCGGCGGCGCCTTCGGTGCCACGCTCGGCGCCTTCTACACGGGGAGCGCCTGGGTCGGCGTCCTCTGCGGGATCCTCGGTGGGCTCGTCTTCGCCGCGATCCACGCCCTCGCCTGCGTCCACTGGCGCGCCAATCAGGTCGTGGTCGGGATCGCCGTGAACCTGCTCGCCATTGGCGCGACGCGATTCTTCCTGCGGCTCGCCTTCGACAGCTCGTCGAACTCGCCGCGCGTCGCGGGGTTCTCGGTCGAGCAGATCGGCTCGGGGCTCCTCGCGATCACGGCGAACCCGCTCTTCTGGCTCGCGCTCCTCGCCTTCCCCGCCGTCGCCCTGCTGCTGGACCGGACCGCGTTCGGGCTGCGCGTGCGCGCGGCCGGCGAGCACCCGGAGGCGGCCGTGTCGGTCGGCGTCCCCGTGCGGCGCGTGCAGTGGATCGCGGTGCTGATCTCGGGCGCGCTGGCGGGGCTCGGCGGCGTCTACCTCGCGCTGGACCAGCACCAGTTCACCGACTCGATGACGGCGGGGCGCGGCTTCATCGCGATCGCGGCGGTGATCTTCGGGCGCTGGGAGCCGAGACGTGTCGCGGTGGCGTGCGTGCTCTTCGCCGCGGCGGAGGCGCTCCAGATCCAGCTCCAGGGGAGCGACGTGCTGCCGTCGCAGTTCGTCGCGATGATCCCGTATGCGCTGACGATCGTCGCGCTCGCGGGAGTGGTCGGGCGCGCGGTAGCGCCCGCGGCGCTGGGGAAGGCGGAGGGATAGTTGGCCAAGCTCGCCGTCCTGATGGTCACGGCGTTCGTGGACATGGTGGGATTGTTCCTGATCCTGCCGCTGCTTCCCTTCTACGCGACGCGGCTGTCGGACGAGGGGGTGCTCGCGAAGCTCCTTCAGAGCATCGGCCTCGGCGGCACGGGGTTCGTCGTCGCCGTGCTCGTCTCCTCCTTCGCCGTGGCGCAGCTCCTCAGCGCGCCGCTCTGGGGGCGGATCTCCGACCGTTACGGACGCCGGCCGGCGCTCCTCGTCGGGCTCGCGGCGGCGGCGATCGCCTACGTCGTCTTCGCCTTCGCCGACTCGCTCGACCTCCTCTTCCTCTCGCGCATCGTGCAGGGCGCGGGCGGCGGGACGGTCGGCGTGATCCAGGCGTACGTCGCCGACGCGACGGAGCCGAAGAACCGCGCGAAGAGCCTCGGATGGCTCTCGGCGGCGACGAACGCGGGCGTCGCGATCGGCCCGGCGATCGGCGCCTTCGCGGCCAAGCTCGGCCCCGCCGCACCGGGGCTCGCCGCGGCCGCGCTGACGCTGCTGAACATGCTCTTCGCCTGGCGCTTCCTCGTCGAGTCGCGCGTCGTCGCGCCCGCCGGGAGCGCGACGCGGCCGCGGGTGAAGGCGAGCGTGGCGGTGCGCCGCGTCGTCTCGCACTCGGGGGAGCCCGCCTCGCGGCTCATCTGGATCTACGCGATCGCAATGGGCGCCTTCCACATGACGACCGCGGTGCTCGCCCTCTTCCTCGCCCTCCGCTTCGACGTGGACGAGGACACGATCGGCTTCTTCTTCACCTACATCGGCGTCATCTCCGTCGTCACGCGCGCGGGCGTGCTCGGCTGGGCGGTGGACCGCTTCGGCGAGGTGCGGCTCAGCCGCATCGGCACGGTGCTCCTCTCGCTCGGCCTCGCGACGATCCCGCTCACCTACCATCTCGGGCCGCTCGCGCTCGCCGTCGCCCTCGTCCCGCTCGGCACCGCGTTCACCTTCCCGTGCGTGACGGCGCTCCTCTCGCGCGTCATCGCGAGCGACGAGCGCGGGCTCTACATGGGCGTGCAGCAGTCCTTCGGCGGGATGGCGCGCGTCGCCGCGCCGCTCTTCGGCGGATGGGCGTACGATGCGCTCGGGCCGGGCGTCCCCTTCTGGGTGGGAGCCGCGATGGTGCTCGGGACGCTCGCGCTCGGGCTCGGCATGGAGCGGTACGCGACGAGCTAGCCTAACGCGCAATCGACGCGATGGGCCCGCCACGGCCCGAGCGACCGCGGGACGGCGGTTCTCCCTCCCCTCTCGAGCGCCCCGAGGTCGTTCGCCGCGCGTCGTCGATCGGGTTTGTGACCCTCGTCACAGGTGCGTTCTTCGAGCGCGGCGCGGATTATGATTCAGCATCACCGCCACTCCGGAGCCGTCATGTCCGCGCCTCGTGCCACCGCCCCGAACGTTCCTCGCACGCCGCGTCCCACCGCGCTCGTCACCGGCGCGTCGGGCGGGATCGGCGAGGCGATCGCGCGGCTCCTCGCGATGAACGGGCACGACCTCGTGCTCGTCGCGCGGCGCGAGAAGGCGCTCCAGGCGCTCGCCGTCGAGCTCGAGGGGGTGCACGGGGCGCGCTCGCTCGTCGTCGCCGCCGACCTCGTGGATCCCGGCGCGCCGCGCGCGATCGCGGGAAAGGTCGAGGCGGCCGGGCGCACGATCGACGTGCTCGTGAACAACGCCGGCTACGCGCTGCACGGCGCGGTGGCGGAGAACGCGGAGCGCGCCGAGCTCGACATGCTCCAGGTGAACGTGATGGCGCTCGTCCACCTGACGAAGCTCTTCCTGCCGGGGATGATCGAGCGGCAGCGCGGCCGCGTGCTCAACGTCGCCTCGACGGCGGCGTTCGCGCCCGGCCCCTTCATGGCCGGCTACTACGCGAGCAAGGCGTTCGTGCTGAGCTGGTCGGAGGGGCTCGCCGCGGAGACGGCGGAGCACGGCGTGACCGTCACCGCGCTCTGTCCCGGCCCGACGGAGACGAACTTCGCGGCGACGGCGGGCGTGCAGAAGAAGCGGCTGTTCCGCAGGCAGACCGTCATGGACGCCGCCTCGGTCGCGCGCGCGGGGTTCCGCGGGATGATGTCGGGAACGCGGGTCGTGATCCCGGGGATGCGGAACAAGGTGCTGGTGACGGGCGGGCGGTTCGTGCCGAGGCGGATCCAGGGCGCGGTGACGGGATACCTGAACGCCGAGGAATCGTGACGGACCGCATGGAAGAAGAGCAGGGACGGGGGACGCGGGACGGCGGACGGAAGTGCGACGCGCGCTCCGGTCCCCGGTCCCTGGTCCCCGGTCCCTGACCCTCAGCTCTTCGGCTGACTCGCGCTCGGCTCGCTCGCCAGCACCGCCTTCGCGATCTCCACCATCGGCACCGAGCGGTCCTGGCTCGTGCGCTGGAGGATGCGATAGGCCTCCTGCTCCGACGTCCCCGTGCGGCGCATCAGGATCCCCTTCGCGCGCTCGATGATCTTGCGGCTCTCGAGCTGCTGGCGCGCCTGCTCCGCATCCTGCTTCGCCGCGTGCAGCTCGCGCGCCCGCGTCGCCGCGAGGCGCAGCGTCGAGTCGAGCATGCGCGGCGGCGTCGGCTTCGGCAGGAAGGCGATCGCCGCCGTCGCCGTGATGTCGCGCTCCGTCAGCGACACCGTCTGGTCGCCGCTAAAGAGGACGACCGCGGTCCCCGGCAGCTCCGACGTGATCCGCTCGGCGGCCTCGATCCCCGAGCCGTCGGGCATGTGGACGTCGAGCAGCACGACGTCCGGCGCGAGCTGGCGCGCCTGGTCGGCCGCCTCCCGGCCCGTCGTCACCTGGGCGACGACGCTGTGCCCGAGCGTCGTGAGGAGCTCGACGACCATCGCGCGCGATTCGTCGTCGTCCTCGGCGAGGAGAATCCGGATGGTGCCGGTGTCACTCATGGCGAGCGGTGTGGTGGGCGTGTGGGCGATCGTCGGCATACGTGCTCTCCCCTGCTGAACCCGCGGTGACTTCTCACGCGTCGGCACCGCCGACGTGGCCGAGCAATTCCTGCGTGCGGATCGGCTTGCGCAGCGTGAAGTGCGCGCCGTGCCGACCGTTCGTGCGTACCTCCCACCCCGTCACGACGCCGACGCGCAGCGTCGGCCAGCGCTCGCGCGCCGTGGCGACGAGGTCCCAGCCGCTCCCGTCGGGGAGCCCGATGTCGCTCACCAGCACCTCGAACGGCGGCGCATCGCCGTCGCCGAGCCTGGCGAGGGCGTCGCGCACCGTCGCGACGGCGATCACCGTGTGCCCGTCGGACTCGAGCAGCGCCTGCATGAACTCGCGCCCGTCCTCGTTGTCCTCGACGAGCAGGACGCGCCGCGGCACCCGCCGCCGCTCGGTGACCGGCGCGGGCGAAGTCGCCGGGCCGGCGAGCGGGAAGCGCAGCCGCACCGTCGTCCCCGCGCCCGGCGTCGAGTCGATCTCGGCGACGCCGCGGTGGCGCTTCATGATGCCGTAGACCTCGGAGAGGCCGAGCCCGCTGCCGCCGTGCCCCTTCGTCGAGAAGAACGGCTCGAAGGCGCGGTCGCGCACCTCCTCGGACATCCCGGCGCCCGTGTCGCGCACCTCGAGGATCGCCTCGCCACCGGCGACGCGCGTGACGATGCCGAGCCGCCCCCCCTCTCGCATCGCGTCGAGCGCGTTCTGGATGAGGTTGAGCAGCGCCTCGCGCACCTCGCCAGCGATCCCGCGCACCTGCGCCCCGGTGCCGAGGCAGCGGTCGAGCTCGACGAGTCCGCCGCGCGTCCGCTCGGCCCAGATCGGACGCGTCATCGCGATGACCTCGTCGGCGACGACGGAGAGATCCACCTGCTCGTCGTGCTCCCCCCGCAGCGGCTCCTGGCGAATGAAACGGCCGACGCGCGCCGCCGTCGCCGCCCCCGTTTCCGCCGCGCGCGCGATGCGCGCCGCGTAGTCGCGCACGGCGACGGGGTTGTCGGCGTTCACGTCGAGCAGGTAGGCGGCGGCGACGATCGGGTTGAGCGCGTTGTTGACGTCGTGCATCACGCCGGCGGCGAGCTGCCCGACCGCCGTCAGCCGCCGCTCGCGGCTGCGCGCCTCCTGGAGGGCGAGCAGCTCCTCGGAGCGCACCTGCACCATCCGCTCGAGCCGCTCCGCCTCCGTCGAGACGCGGTCGTAGAGGTCCGCCGAGCGCCGCACCTGCTCCTCGAGCTCCTGCGCGAGCTTCGTGCGCTCGGTGACGTCGCGCTCGACGGTGACGGCGCCGCGCACGCGGCCGGCCGGGTCGAGGAGCGCGTTCGAGTTCACCTCGACGATCGCGCTGCGCTCGGCGCCGCGCCGCACGACCAGC
>DASUSM010000224.1:0-22146 GCA_036375115.1 Gemmatimonadaceae bacterium
CGTCGTCCGCGGTGACGCCGAGATCGGGCCTCGCCGTCTTCTCGTCCACTGCTTTCGGGTCCATGATCCAGGTGACGAGGTTGTCCGGCGTGTGCTGGAGGACGCCGCCGATGTAGGAGCGCGAGGGAATGCCGGCGAGCGACGGCCCGACGGCGCCGCGCGCGCCGGGCACGCCGGGGATCGCGTGACACGATCCGCACCCGTACTGCTGGATGAGGGCACGCCCCTGTGCCGGGTCGCCTCCGGTGAGCGCGCGCGCTTCCTCCAACGCGTCCGGATCCTCCGCGTCGCAGGCGAGCGACGCGGCCAGCAGCAGCAGGCCGGCGAGGCGCCGCGGCGGCGGTCGGCGGCTCACGTGCGGCACGGGTCGAGGAGGAAGACGGGGAGCCAGAGCAGGACGACGCCGAGCGCGAAGAGCACGGAGAGCATCAGCCCGACGAGCACGACGACGCGCCGCCGCTCGGGTGCGCCGTCGGACATCGGGTCGTGGCGCCCGGCATCATCGCTCCGCCGCCAGGCACGGTGACAGACGAAGGCGACGGCGGCGACGGCGGCGAGCAGGAGCGCGCCGGCGACGTGCAGGCGCGCGCTGCTCGCGGCGCGGCACGCGGCGGGGACGGCCGCGTACTTCACCGAGATCGCGAGGAGGAAGAGCACCGGGCCCGCGAGCATCGCCGAGACCTGGGCGACCGCCGCACGCCGAGGACGCTCGGCGTAGCCGACCCCCTCCTCGCCTCGCTCGGGAAAGTTCGGCCCGACCGACACCTCACCCGATCCTCGGCAGGAGGTACACCAGCAGGAAGAGCGGCACCCACGACAGCGACAGGAAGAACTCGTACACCGATGCGTCCTCGACGTCGGCGTAGTGCTTCGTCCGGAGCCGCTCCTCGTCGCCCAGGAGGAGGAGGATCGCGGCGGTCTCGAGGACGTCGAAGACGAGCAGGAAGGTGTGGAGTCCGAGGATCGTCCAGACGATCGACCCGTACGCGTTCGTGTCCCACCGCACGTTGAGGGAGTCGAACTCGAGCAGCCGGAACGCCGTCGCGGCTGTGCCGAGCAGGAGGGCGAGCGCCATCCAGCGCCGTGACGCGGCGCGGTCGAGCCGCTGCGCCGAGTCGATCGCGTACCAGGCGGGCACGAGCTTCACGAGCAGGAGCAGGAGCACGAGGCTCGGCACGCCGAGATGCGGCGGGAGGATCGGGCGGGGCGGCCACGAGTCGAAGTTGCCGCGAATGTAGAGCAGCGCGGCGGCCGCGACGATCATCGTCGTCCCCTCGATCGCCATGAAGCCGACCGTCCCCCACCAGTTCAGGTTTCGGCGTCCGAACGTGGTGGTCGGCAGCTCCGACACGTCGATCGTCAGCCGCGCCGGGGGCGGCGCGTCGGGTGGGTGCGCGAGGCTCGTCATGCTGTCCGCCTCGATGGCGCGGCCGGCGGATGGTGCGCGTGCCCGTGCTCGAGCGCGTGCTCGATGGCGTGGATCTCGGACTTCTTCCGCGGCCACCCCCAGCCGAACGCCGCGGCGCAGAAGAGCGCTCCGCCCACGAGGACCGCGGCCGGGTGGAAGATCGCGCCGACGAAGAGCACGCCGACGGCGAGCGCGGCGAGGAGCGGATGGATCGACGGCCAGGGGTGCTCGTGCCGGCTGTCCGGCTCCGCGTCGAGGAGCGTCGTGAGGAGGACCTCGCGCCGCTTCGTCGAGAGGCCGACGACGATCGGGTCGTTCGGCGTCCGGTCCCACAGCGCCGACCGGCCGCGCACGACGGGGATGTGGGCGAAGTTGTAGGCCGGCGGCGGGGAGCTCGTCGCCCACTCGAGCGTGTCGGCGACCCACGGATCCGCGTCGGCGCGAGCGCCGTGGCGCAGGCTCCATGCGACGTTGGCGAGGAAGACGAGCACCGCCGCGGCGAACGTGAACGCTCCGACGGTCGCGAGCAGATTGAGCCCGTTCCACCCGAGCCCGTCCACGTAGGTGTAGACGCGGCGCGGCATCCCGTCGAGCCCGAGCTGGTGCATCGGGAAGAAGGTCACCTGCATTCCGATGAAGAAGAGCCAGAAGTGGAGCGTGCCGAGCCCCTCGCCGAGGTGCCGCCCGGTCCACTTCGGGAACCAGTAGTAGAAGCCGGCGAAGAGCGGGAAGACGGCGCCGCCGATGAGCACGTAGTGGAAGTGCGCGACGATGAAGAACGTGTCGTGCACCTGCGCGTCGAACGCCATCGAGGCGATCTGCACGCCGGTGAGCCCGCCGATGATGAACGTGACGAAGAAGCCGCCGACGAACAGCATCGTCGTCGTGAGGCGCGGGCGCCCCGTCCAGATGGTCGCGATCCAGCAGAAGATCTGCACCGCGGTCGGCACGGCGACGAGGAGGCTCGCCGCGGTGAAGAAGCTCCCCGCGAGGACGGGCAGCCCGATGTTGAACATGTGGTGCACCCACACCGTGTAGCCGATCACGCCGGTCGCGATCGTCGAGACGACGATGGCGGGATAGCCGAACACCGGGCGGCGCGTGAACGCGGGGAGCACGCTCGAGACGATGCCGGTCGCCGGGAGGAAGATGATGTAGACCTCGGGGTGGCCGAAGAACCAGAACAGATGCTGCCAGAGGATCGGGTCGCCCCCTTCGGCGACGTTGAAGAAGTGCGTCCCGATCAGCCGGTCCATCGCGAGGAAGATGCTCGCCGTCGCCACCGTGGACATCGCGAACAGCACCATGAACGACGTCACGAGCATCGCCCAGACGAAGATCGGCAGGCGGGCGATCGACATCCCCGGCGCCTTCTGGTGCATGACGGTGGCGATGATCTCGACCGCCGAGACGAGCGCGGCGATCTCCGTGAAGGTGATCATCTGCGACCAGACGTCCATGCGCTTCCCCGGCGAGAACGCGGGGCCGGAGAGCGGGACGTAGGCGAACCACCCCGCGTCGGGTCCGACGTCGAGGAAGAACGCGCCCCAGAGGAGGACGCCCCCGATGAGGTACGTCCAGTAGCCGAAGGCGTTCAGGCGCGGGAAGGCGACGTTCCGCGTGCCGACCATCAGCGGCACGAAGTAGAGCCCGAGCGCCTCCATGATCGGCACGGCGAAGAGGAACATCATCGTCGAGCCGTGCACGGTGAAGAGCTGGTTGTACGCGTCGGGCCCGACGAGGCCGCCCTCCGGCCGCGCGAGCTGGAGGCGCATGATCAGCGCGTCGATGCCGGCGAGGACGAAGAAGGCCATCGCGGTGACGACGTAGCGCTTCGCGATGCGCTTGTGGTCCGTCGTCGTCAGCCATCCCCAGAGTCCCGGCGCGTCGGCGTGCACGCGCGCGAGCCGCTCGTGCATCTCGTCGAGCCGCTCGTCCTCGTGCGGATCCCCGGGCGCGGGGGCCATCGTCGCCGCCGTCACCGCAGCCCGCCGAGGAAGGCGAGGATGGCCTCGAGCTCGTCGGGCGAGAGCCCGTTCGGCGGCATCTTCGCGCCGGGCTTGATCCGCTGCGGGTCGAGGATCCAGCCGGCGAGATGCCCCTTGGTGTTCGGCAATATTCCGGCGGCGATGGTGCGGCGGCTGGCGAGGTGCGTGAGGTCGGGCGCGACCTGGCCGCTCGCCGGGAGCCCGGCGATGTTGTGGCACATCGCGCACGGCTTCCCGAGGAAGACGTGCATCCCCGCGCGCCGGAGGGAGTCGGCCGGCACCGAGGCCGGCGCGAGCTGCGCCTCGTACCACACCGCGAACTCGTCGGCCGGCTGCGCGACGACGTGCAGCGCCATCTTCGCGTGCTGGTGCCCGCAGAACTCGGCGCACTCGCCGCGGTACACGCCGGGCCGGGCGGCCTCGATCGTCAGGCGCGTCGTCCGTCCCGGCACCAGGTCACGCTTGCCGTGCAGGGCGGGGACCCAGAACGAGTGGATGACGTCGCCCGACTCGAAGTCGATCGCCACCGGCCGGCCGACGGGGACGACGAGCTCGTTCGCCGTCGTCACGCGCCGGCTCGGCACGGAATCGAGGTACTCGATCTTCCACCACCACTGGTAGCCGGTGACCTTCACGCGGAGTGCGCCGGCCGGCGCCTCGTGGCGCGCCCGCGAGACGGTCGAGTGCTCGTGCATTGCCGCCGGGTTGGCGACGGCGCCGGTGACGCCGAGGTCCACGACGAAGAAGACGAGGAGGATGACGACCGTCGCCGCCGTCGCGCCCGAGACGGCGACCAGCAGGCGCCGCTCCGTGCGCGGGTCGCGGTCCACCACCGGGACCGCCGCCGGACGCTTCCGGTGGAACGCCGCGTACAGCAGCGCCGCGATGACGACGACGTAGACGACCGCCGCGGTCCAGAAGGCGAAGTCCCAGAGCGCGGCGATGCGCTCGGCCGCCGGACCGGCGGGGTCGAGCGCGCTCTGCGGCAGGCGCTGGATCACGGCTGCCCCGGCGCCCGCTGCTCGGGCGGGATCAGCGACGAGTCGGCCATCGCCGGACCCGTCCCCCGCGTGTCCACGACCCCTTCCTCCATCATCTCGGCGCGCGGCGACCACGTGTCGAACGGCGTCAGCCCGCCGAGCGACCGCACGTAGGCGACGAGCTTCCACACGTCGGACGACGAGAGGCGCCCGGTGTACGCCGGCATGCCGTGCGGGCGTCCCTGCACGATGGACTGGTAGATGTTCTCGGGCGCGCTCCCGTAGACCCAGAGGTCGTCCGTGTGCGGCGGCCCCATTCCGCCGCCGCCGCCCGGGCTGTGGCACCCCGCGCAGTTGTACCACGAGTAGAGCCGCTGCCCCTCGCTCACCGCCCACCGGTTCTCGGTGTAGAGCCGGGCATCGAGGTCCGGCGTCGGCGGCCCCGCCTGGAGCGCGCTCGTGCGAACGATGCTCTCCGCGCTCCCGCCCGGCGCCGCGGTGGCGAAGTCGCGGTGCTCGCGCTCGCACGCGGCGAGCGCGGCGAGCGCGAGTACCGCGACGAGCGGCGCGCCCCTGCCGCCCCGCACGAGGCTCCCGAGTCGGCTGCGCATCATGGTGTCTCCGGCGCTGTGTCGGTGCGGACGTGCACGCGCCGGTCTACGCGCGGCACGCCGTACTCGGCGAGCAGGGAGTCGATCGCCGCGCGCCGCGCGAGGATGACGCGGTCGAGCTCCGCGAGCAGTCCGGGATCGTCGCGCCGCACCCCCATCGCGATGTCGAAGACCATCGGCAGGAAGGGGATGTCGATCTGCGGCCTCACCGGCTCGACGACGAGCGGAACGTCGGAGCGCCGAGCGTACCATCCGGCGAGCGGCCCCCAGACGACGGCGACGTCCACCTCGCCGGCGACGAGGGCATCGAGGATGCGCGCCGGCGGGTTCGGCAGCGCGTAGTCCTCCGCCACGCGGTAGCCGCGGACGTTCTCGACGATCCCGCGCCGGCCGAGCGCGTGCGCCGGCGGCGTGTTGGCGTAGTCGTCGCCGACGAGCTGCACGCCGACCCGCACGCGCCGCAGCACGTCGTCGTCGAACGAGCGGACGCGGAAGGACGCGTCGGCGCGGTGGACGAACACGTACGTGGAGCGGTAGTACGGTCGCGTCGGCAGGACGAGCTCGAAGCTCGACGGGACGCCCATGATCACATCGCACGTCCCCGCCCGCAGCGTGTTGCGCACGAAGCCCCGCCGCTGCGCCCACCACGTGTACTCCACCCGCGCATCGAGCTCGCGCGCGACGAGGGCGGCGAGCCGGTTCTCGAACCCCTCGCCGCCGCCGTTCGAGAACGGAAGGTTGTTCGGGTCAGCGCACACGCGGAGCACGCGTCCCTTCGACGTCGCGGACGACGCCGCCGCGCCGCCGAGGAGGAGCCCCGTCGCGACGAGCGCCGCGCCGCGCGCGATGCGCCAGGCCACCGGGCGCGCCGCCACGGCGTCAGGGGAGCGCGAAGACATAGAGCGTTCCTCCCTTCTCGGTGTGCTGCGGCAGGTCGCTCGTCGCGCCGACGAAGCCGTCGGCGGCGGTCGAGTCGCGCGGGTCGAGGTCGTTCGACACGACGGCGCCCGGCCACCCGCCGACGCCGTCGAAGACGGCGACGTACTGCTTGCCGTCGGGCCCGCGGTAGGTGATCGGCTGCGACACGATCCCCGACGCCGTGCGGAACCGCCAGAGCACAGCGCCGGTCCGCGCGTCGAGCGCCTTGAGCCAGCGGTCCATCGTCCCGTAGAAGACGACGTCCCCCGCCGTCGCGAGCGCGCCGCTGAAGACGGGAAAGTTCTCGTTCACCGACCAGACCTTCCGCCGGTTCACCGGGTCCCAGGCGAAGAACATCCCGCGATGCCCGCCGGGCCCGGCGTAGAACCGGCTGACCGCGCCGACGTACGGCGTCCCCTCGATGTAGTTCGCCTCGACTCCCTCGACGTCCATGCACAGGTTGTTGCCCGGCACGTAGAGGAGCCCGGTGCGGAAGGAGTACGCCATCGGCTGCCAATCCTTGCCGCCGGGGACGGCGGGGCAGATCTCGCGCACGACGCGTCCGTGGCGGATCCACCGCGTCGTGTCCTCGAGCGGGCGCCCCGTCGCGAGGTCCACGCCCTTGGTGGACGTGCTGTAGGCGAAGGAATCGGCGGCGATGACCGCCCCGGTCGCGCGGTCCATGAGATACATGTAGCCGTTCCGCTCGGCGCGGACGAGCACCTTGCGCGTCGCTCCGTCGAGCGGAAGGTCGAGGAGCACGCTCTCGTTGACCGCGTCGTAGTCGTTGCGGTCGTGTGGCCAGACCTGGTAGGCCCAGCGCGCCTCGCCGGTGTCGGGATCGCGCGCGAAGATCGACGCCGCCCACTTGTTGTCGCCGGGACGGAGGTCGGGGTTCCAGACGCCGGCGTTCCCGGTGCCGTAGTAGACGAGATCGAGCTCCGGATCGTACGAGATCCACCCCCACGCCGTGCCGCCGCCGCGCTTCCACATGTCCGGTGGCCACGTCGTCACGCCGAGGTCGGAGCCGCGATCTTTCTCGTAGAAGGGGGAGAACCCCTCGCCGATGAGGACGTCCTCGTCGGGACCGGTGCTGTAGGCGCGCCAGGCGATGCGTCCCGTCGCGGCATCGAGCGCGGTGAGCCACCCGCGCACCCCGAACTCGCCGCCGGAGTTGCCGACGAGCACCTTTCCCTTCACGACGACCGGGGCCATGGTCATCGTCTCGCCGCGCTCGACCGCACCGACGGTGACGCGCCACCGCTCGCGCCCCGACTCGGCGTCGACGGCGACGACCTGGTCGTCGAGCGTCGCGAAGTACACGGCGCCGTCGGCGTATGCGGGGCCGCGGTTCACGCGGCCGCAGCAGCTGACGCCCGGCGCGGCGGGGATGTACGGCGGCGCGTACCGCCATCGCACCGGCGCGCCCGGCCGTGCGAGGTCGAGGGCGTAGAGCGTGTGCGGAAAGGGGGAGAGGACGTACATCGTGCTGCCCACGACGAGCGGTGCGCCCTCGTGCCCCGCGAGGACGCCGGTGGAGAAAGTCCAGGCGAGGGCGAGGCGCGAGACGTTCGTCGCGTCGATCTCGAGCAGCCCGCTCCAGCGCGTGTTCGCGTGGTCCTTCGCGGCGATCGTCCACTGGCCGTCCTCCGCCGGGACGTTCGTGGCGGCGGGGGCGCTCGCGGGGAGCGCGGCGCGACCGGAGTCCGGCGGCCGCGCGTCGCCGCCGCGGCAGCAGATCGCCGGCAGCGCGAGCATCGTGATCGTCGTGATGGCACCGTACGAGCGCATTCGTCTCGGCGCGCGGATGGGGGTGACCTCTCTCCCTGGGATGGCACTGCGGGCGCGCCGCCGGCGTGATGCTGCGCCGGGGTGCGGAATGCCTCGTGGTACGCGCCCGGAATGCAGAGGGCATACCATCGACCGGCGGAAGAAGGCGAAGCAAGGCGACCGCGAGGCGACCGCGAGGTGGCGCGCGCCGTGCATCCCGAGCGGCGACATGTCCGATCCCATGAATCCGCGGCCGGTGTCCCGGCGCGCGGCGGCGTGCGCGATCGCAGCCGGTGCGGCCGGACTCGCCGCCGCGCTCGCGAGGCCGCACTCGCTGCTCGCGCTCGCCGCGCCGCACACCGGAGCGCCGCACACCGGAGCGCCGCACACCGGGGCGGCGCGCGTCGGAGCGACGAGCGCCGATCTCACGCGGGGCGTCACGCTGCGCATCGGCGTGGCGTCCTCCGACGGCGACGACCCCGGCCGGCGCTCGCGCGAGCGGGGGATCCGGATGGGCGCGGAGGAAGCCTCGCGCGCGGCGGCGATGCTCGGCGGCGCGATCGAGCTGCGCGAGGGACGCGCCAGCGAGCTGCTCGCCGGAGGGATCGATGCGCTCGTCGGCGGGAGTGCCGGGGAGTGCGCATCGCCCGGTGCGCTGGCCGCGGCCGCGGAGGTCGTCTACATCGACACGGCGTGCGGCGTGCCGGCAGCCGGCGCGGCCGGCGCGGCCGGCGCGAGGCGGTTCGTCTTCCATCTCGCACCCGGACGGGCGACGCGCCGCCTGACGATGGCGCGCGCGACGGGTCCCGGCACGCTCGAGCTCTGGCACCCGGCACTCCGCCGCTTCGGCGCCGCGCAGCTCAACGCCCGGTACCGCGCGCGCTTCGATGCGCCGATGGACTCGCCGGCGTGGGCCGGATGGCTGGCGGTGAAGATCCTGTGGGAGTCCGCGTCGCGCCTCGACGCGGCGCGGGGCGACACGCTCGCCGAGTGGCTCGTCTCGCCGCGGGCGCGCTTCGATGGGCACAAGGGACGCGCCCTGTCGTTCGACGATGCGACGCACGAGCTGCGACAGCCGCTCTACGTCGTGCGTGCGGCCACGGCGGGCGAGCCGGAGATCGAGGAGATCGCGCTCGACGACGCGGCGGACGCTGGGGCGGAGGGCGCGTCGTGACCATCGCGAGGAATCGGCGCGCGACCGGCCTCGTGCGCACGGCCGCGCTCGCGCTCGCCCTCCTCGCCGGCGCGGCGCGACCCGGGCTCGCGCAGGGCGCGACGGCGGGCGGGGTGGCACCGGAGCGGCTCGTCGTCTACGTGAGCAACGAGGGGTCACGCACGGTGGACGTCGTCGATGCGATCGCCGGACGCGTCCTCGCGACGATCCCCGTCGGCGAGCGGCCGCGCGGCATCCATCTCAGCCCGGACGGCCGGCGGCTCTTCGTCGCGCTGAGCGACGAGCACCCCAACGTCGAGAGCGGGCGGGACGCGATCGCGGAGATCGACGTCCGCACGCGGCGCATCGTCGCGCGACACCGCAGCGGGACCGATCCCGAGCAGTTCGCCATCACCCCGGACGGACGTCGCCTCTACGCGGCCAACGAGGATGCGGGCACCGCTTCGGGGGTGGACTTGCGCACGAAGCGCGTCCTCGCCACGCTCATCGTCGGGATCGAGCCGGAAGGGGTCGCGGTGAGCCCGGACGGCCGGTGGGTGTACGTGACGGCGGAGACGAGCAACACCGTCTCGGTGATCGACACGCGCGGCGACTCGGTCGTCGCGAACTTCCTCGTCGACGTCCGGCCGCGGGCCGTCGCCTTCGCGCCCGACGGCCAGCGCGCGTACGTGACGAGCGAGATCAGCGGCACGCTGACGGTGGTCGATGCGCGGGCGCACCGTGTCCTCGCCTCGATCCCGCTCGGCGACGAGCGGGGAAAGCCGGTCGGGGTCGCCGTATCCCCGGATGGCAGGCGCGTGTACGTCGCGAACGGCGCGGCGGGGACCGTCTCGATCGTGGATCCGGACGCGGAGCGAGAGGTCGGCACGATCGCCGTCGGCCGCCGGCCGTGGGGGCTCGCGCTCTCGCGCGACGGGCGATGGCTCGTCGTCGCGAACGGGCTCTCGCACGACATCGCGGTGGTGGACGTCCGCGAGGCGCGCGTCGTGCGGCGGATCCCCGTCGGCCGGCTCCCGTGGGGGGTGGCGATCGGCCGCTGAGGCCGCGAGCGTGGGGCGGGGGGTCGGGTCGGGGGCGGAAGTCGTTGCGGCGCGAGGCGCTTCCGCGCCGCGAGCCGCTCCGTTACAATAGCGTTGCGGCGCCGACGAGTGAGGGTGACGGGCGCCGCCCATCGTTGAACTCGCATGGCCACTTCGCTGCTGTCACGACTCGACGAGCGCGACCGCGCGCTCTACGCGCGATGGGCGTTCGCCACCACGGCGTCCGTCCCGCGCCTCGTGCTGTGGACGGCGCTCACGCACCTCGGCGGCGTCTGGTGCAGCGTCCTCGCGGCCCTCCTGCCGCTCGTCGCCGGGCCGCCGGCCGTGCGCATCGTCGCGCTCAAGGCGGGGGTCACGCTCCTGCTCTCGCACGTCGTCGTCCAGGTCGTGAAGCGCAGGCTCCGCCGCGAGCGCCCGCACGTGCGCCTCGACTGCCGGACGCTCGTGCGGTGCCCCGACAAGTTCTCCTTCCCGTCGGGGCACGCGACGGCGGCGATGTCGGTGGCGATCATCTACGCGGCGAGCTTCCCCTCGCTCGCCCTGCCGCTCCTCCTCGTCTCCGGGCTGATCGGGATCTCGCGCGTCTGCCTCGGGGTGCACTATCCCGGCGACGTCTTCGTCGGGCAGGGGATCGCGCTGGCGACGGGAGCGGCGGTCCTCGCCGTCTGGTAGCGCACCGCCGGCCGCGCGCCGGTGGACGGGGGAGGGGCTCCGGACGGCCGGGGTCCCTCCCCGCGACGCTTCCGCCCGCTCATATTGGGCCGGTGCCATCGATCTCCGCCCGCGGGCTGCGCCTCGCCCTCTTCAGCGACACCTACGCGCCACAGGTGAACGGCGTCTCGCGCACCCTCGAGCGGCTCGCGCTCGAGGTGCGCGCGCGCGGCGGCGACGTGCGGATCTTCACGGCGAGCGACCCCGCGGCGCTCCCCGACCCGCACGTCGTGCGGCTGCCGAGCGTCGCCTTCTGGGCGTACCGCGAGCTGCGGCTCGCCCCGCCGATCTCACCGCGCGCGCTGCGCGAGGTGCGCCTCTGGCGCCCCACCCTGATCCACGCCGCGACCCCCTTCGGGATCGGCCTGTCCGGGCGGGCGGCGGCGCGCCAGCTCGGCATCCCGTTCGTCAGCTCCTACCACACGCACTTCAGCGCCTACGTCCGCTTCTACAACCTCGGCGCGCTCGAGACGCTCTCGTGGGGCTTCCTGCGCTGGTTCCACAACGGCGGGCTGAGGACCTACGTCCCCTCGTCGGCGATCCGCGCGGAGCTCGGCGAGCGGGGGTTCGCGGACATGCGGGTCTGGCCGCGGGGCGTGGACACGACGCGCTTCGCTCCCTCCTTCCGCACGCGCGAGATGCGCGCGCGCGTCGGCGCGGCGGGCGACGAGACCGTCGTCGCGGCGTACGTCGGACGACTGGCGCCGGAGAAGGGGATCGACGTGGCGATCGAGGCGATGCGCATGGCCATGCAGCGGATGCGCGGCCGACTCGTCTTCGCGCTCGCTGGCGATGGACCGTACGAGGACCACTGTCGCGCCGTCGCTCCGCGCGGCAGCCATTTCGCCGGTCGCCTTTCCGGCGACGAGCTGAGCCGGTTCTACGCATCGGCGGACATCTTCCTCTTCCCCTCCGAGACCGACACCTTCGGCAACGTCCTGCTCGAGGCGATGGCGTCCGGCCTCCCGGTCGTCGGCGCCGACGTCGCGACGACGCCGGAGCTCGTCGGGACGGATCGTGGCGCACTCTTCCCGCCCGGCGACGCGAAGGTGATGGCCGACCGCATCGTCCAGCTCGCGGAGAACGCGCTGCGCCGCCGCGCCATGTCCGCGGCCGCCGCGGCGTTCGCCGAGGAGTGCAGCTGGACGCGCGTCTGGGACGGCCTCATCGCCGACTATCTCGACGTCGTCGACGGCCGCGCCGCGGTCGGCAGCGCCGGTTAGGCGGCACGGCGGCTCGCCGACGGATCGCGCCGGCCGGGCATCGACGGCGGTCGGACGCCGCAACTGCCGGAACGGCGATGAGACGGATGGGGCGGATCGGACGGTTCGCTCCGTGCGGCGGGCGCGTGTGCCGCGCGACGAGCCGTGACTGCTTTGGGGGAACTGCTCCTGGCTCACGTCCCGCACCGGCGCACGAGTCCGTCCAGGCGCACCCCTCAAAATTTCCTCGGCCTGCCACGTCGGTCTTTCGCGCCTCGAGGAGCGATCCGCGTGATCCGCTGAATCCGCGAAATCCGCAGTTCACCCTCGTCAGTGTGGCCGGCCCGAGGCCGTTCCCCCTTCGTCTGTGGAGCGTCCCGAGCGGCTCTGCTCGCGTCTCTCCATCCGCCCGGTGTAGCAGGCCCGAGCGGCCGTTCCCCCGCGCTCGCCCTACCGATCCGCCCCCATCGCCTCTCCCCAGACGAGCCGCGAGATGTCCGCCATGAGCGCGCTCGCCGCGCCCGGATCCGGGATGCCGCGCGTGAGGATCACGAGCACGTAGGGGGCGCGACCCGGCGGGTAGACGATCGCCGCATCGTGGCGGATCGCGGTGATCGAGCCCGTCTTGTGCGCGACCAGGGTGCCTGGCGGGAGGCCCGCCGGGATCTCGTCGTTGAACTGCTGGCCGAGCAGGATCGCGCGCATCTCCGCCGTGCTCGACGAGTCGCCGGCGCGCCGCGTCTCGATCGCGCGCATGAGCGAGGCGAGCGCCCGCGCCGTCGTCGTGTTGCTGAGCCCGGCCTCGTACGCCTTTCCGTCCTCGACGCCGCGCAGCACCCGCATCCCGGGCGCGCCGAGCGCGGCCGCCGTCGCCGTCACGCGCGTCGCGCCGACGAGCTCGATGAGGGCGTTCGTCGCGAGGTTGCTCGAGCGGTCGATCATCCGGCGCATCAGCTCGCGGACCGGCACCGGCGATCCGACCCGCGCGTACAGCGCGCTGTCCGAGTCGTCGCCCGCGTCGAGCGCGTACGGCGAGCCGTCGACGATCGAGGCGAACTCGTTCCGGAGGAGGATCGGCCCGTCGAGCGGCAGCTCGCCGCGCTCGTGGCGCCGGAAGAGCTCGATCATCACCGGCACCTTCATCGTGCTCGCCGCGTGGAAGACCGAGTCCGCGGCGATGTCGAGCGAGTCCCCCGTCTCGAGGTCGCGCCAGGCGACCGCGACCACGGCACCCGGAACCGCGGCGACGCGCCGCTCGATCGCCTGACGAAGCGAGTCCGTGTCGTGCGTGCGGGGCGCAGCCGTGACCATCGTCACGAGCGAGAGCAACATCGGCGAGAGGGCGGGCGTCGTGGAGATCATGGCGGCAATATCTGCCGCGCGCGGACGCGCCGCAAATCCGTTCGTCCGCGCGCGTTGCCCGGAGCGACGCTCACTCGTGTAGGCAATGCGGACGCTTCGCCGCCATCCATGCCACCGAGGTGCGGCTCCCGCCGGCCCCTCGCCCCGAGACATCATGCTGCCATCCGAGCCCAAGGGCGCTCCGGCGCCGACGCCCCTCATCAGCGAGGCCCAGCTTCGGCGCGAGCGGCTGCGGTTCAGCGACTTCCGGATGGCCCGTACGCCCTCGGGACGCAGCGCGGCGCACGTCGAGCTGGAGTGGATCGACGGTGTGCGCGTGCACGGCGGCGCGGACGGGCAGACGAGCGAGCTCGGCGACCTGCGTCTCGCGGCCGAGGCCGCGCTCCGCGCCCTCGAGCGCTTCTCGGGGGGCGCGCTCTCGTTCGAGCTGATCGGCGTGAAGCTGCTCCGCGCCTTCGACGCCAACGTCGTCATCATCTCCGTGGACGTGAAGCAGGACGACGGGCCGCGCCGCCTGCTCGGCTGCTACCTCGCCGAGCGCGACGTCTCCCGCGGTGCCGTGCTCGCCGTGCTCAATGCGACGAACCGCGTCCTCGGCAACTTCATCGCGACGCGCTGAGGGGTTATTCATGTACTGGCCGCCCGCGAGACACCGCGCGACGGTCGAGGTCGCTTGTGAAGTGCGTGGGCGTGTGCGTACATGCCGCCGTGCTATGCTGGCGGCATTTTCCATTGTCCGCCGGGGATGCGCGATGGTGCGCCGAGCCGGTACCCGCCTGGAGGAACGACGCTTGATCACCCGCGCCCTCGCCCTCGTCCTGGCTGCCGGGACCCTCGCCGCCTGCTCGCGCGCGACCTCGCCGACGCTCTCGCCGGTGCGCGCCGCCTTCGACGCGGTCCCCGCGCCCGACAGCATCGGCGGGCGCCCGGCGAGCACCGCCGCCCCCGGCGAGGGCACGGCCGGCGCGGGCGACTCGCTCGCGCTCTCCAGGGGCGAGGTCGCGCGCGAGGTGGCCGAGGTGTTCGGCGACTCCGCGCTCGCCGACGCCGAGCCGTCGTGGGACATCGACGTCCGCTCGTACGAGACGCACGCCCGCGTCGAGCACTACGTGCGCGCCTTCACCGGCGGCGCGCGCTCTCGCTTCGAGGAGCGGCTCTCGCGCGGTACCCGCTACGAGCCGATGATCCGCGCGAAGTTCCGCGCGGCCGGGCTTCCCGAGGACATGTACTACCTCGCCCTCGTCGAGAGCGGCTACAACCCGCACGCCTACTCGCGCGCGGCAGCCGTCGGGATGTGGCAGTTCATGACCGGGACGGCGACGTGGATGGGGCTGCGCGTCGACTGGTGGATCGACGAGCGGCGCGACCCCGTCGCCTCGACCGACGGGGCGATCCGCTTCCTGACCCATCTCAACGAGCAGTTCGGCTCGATGTACCTCGCGGCCGCGGCGTACAACGGCGGCCCGACGCGCGTCTCGCGCGGCCTCTCGCGCTTCGCCGACGACCTCGAGGGGATGGACCGGGACGACGCCTTCTTCACGCTCGCCGAGCAGGGGCACTTCAAGGGCGAGACGCGCAACTACGTGCCGCAGCTCATCGCCGCGGCGCTCGTCGCGAAGGAGCCCGCGAAGTACGGGATCACGATCAGCCCGCTGCCGCCGCTCGTCTACGACAGCGTCCGCGTCGGTCCCGCGACCCCGCTCGCGGCCGTCGCCAGGGCGAGCGGCGCCTCGCTCGCCGAGATCCTCGATCTCAACCCGATGATCCTCCGCGGCGTGACGCCGCCGTCCGCCTCCTACACGGTGCGCGTCCCCGCCGGGACGGCGGCCGGCTTCGACTCGGCCTACGCGGCGCTCGACTCCGCGGACCGGAAGGCGTTCGAGCGGATCCGGTCGAAGAAGGGGGAGACGCTCGCGACGATCGCGCGCCGCCACCAGCTGAGCCGGGAGCAGCTCGCCTGGTACAACCCGATGCTCCGTACGTCGAAGAAGACGGGCGCGCTCTTCGCGGACCAGCTCGTCCTCGTGCCCTCCGCCGACGTCGTCGCCGGCGCGCGCGACGTCCCCGATCCGAAGGTCGAGCGCTACCCCTCGCGCCGCGTCTACCACACGGTGAAGTCGGGCGAGACGCTGAGCCACATCGCCCGGCGGTACGGCACGTCGGTGAAGGAGATCCAGCGCCTGAACAAGATGCGGAAGACGATCATCCGGCCGGGGCAGAAGCTGGTGGTGCGGTATCGCTGAAGCGGGCACTCGGCGCTCGGCGCTCGGCCGGCGTAGATGGACGAAGGGGAGGCGATCCCGGTCGGGATGCCTCCCCTTGCCATTCAGGACCCTCCGTTCGCCGAGCGCCGAGTGCCGAGCGCCGAGCCCCCGGTCGCCCTCAGTACACCGTCGCCTTCCCCTCGTACCCCTTGAGGATGATCCGGTCGTAGCCGTTCGTCGGGTTCAGGCCGGCCTCGATCGCCTTCCGCACCGCGACGGGGCCGCGGTTGTAGACGAGGAGGGCGAGGTTGACGTCGCCGTCGTGCTCCTCGATCAGCTCGCGCAGATAGCGGAAGCCGATCCGGAGATTCGTGCGGCGGTCGTACAGGCGCTTTTCGGTGACCGTCCGGTCGAAGTACCGCGCCGTCGGCAGCATGAGCTGCGTCAGCCCGATCGCGCCGACCGGGCTCTTCGCCCGCTCGTTGAAGCCGCTCTCCAGCTTCACCAGCCGGAAGGCCAGCTCCGGGGCGATCCCCTCGGCGAGGGCGATGTCGAGGATCGAGCTCGCCAGGTCCGCCGAGATCCCGTAGCGGGACGAGTACTCGATCACCTTGTTCGCGCGGTCGAGCTGGGCCGTCACCAGCTCCAGGTTGCCGCGCGCCGCATCGAGCTCGCCCTTCAGCTTGCGTGCCTCGCCCCAGACATAGAAGGGGAGGTCGTCGTCTCCGGTCGGCTCCGCGAGTGCTTCCGACGGCTCCCGGCTCCATGCAACGAGCCCGACCGAGGCCGCCAGCCCCGCGGCCAGGACCCAGCGGCGGCGCCGATTGCGCCTCCGTGGCCCGTCACCGCGATGCACGTACGTGCCGCGTAGGTTTCGCATCTGGTTCCTGTGATGAGAGAACTGGAGACCGTGTCCGGGACCACGTCCCGTCGTGCGCCGGCGAGGGGCAACGCGCGTGCCACCCATCGGTATGGCGCGGAGGGCTCACTCCGCGCGCCAGGGTCCGCTTCGACCCCCCGATTTCTCCAGAAGACGAATCCTACCCAGACTCATCCGTTTTTCCAGTGACTTGGCCATGTCGTAGATGGTGAGCAAGGTCACACTGACGGCCGTCAGCGCCTCCATCTCGACCCCCGTCCGCCCCACGGTCCGGACCGTCGCCTCGACCGCAAGTCCAGGCAGCGCTTCGTCTTCGGTGATTCGAATGTCCACGTCGGTGAGCGCGATCGGGTGGCAGAGCGGGATCAGCTCGGCTGTCCGCTTCGCCGCCATGATCCCTGCCACCTTCGCGACGGCGAGCACGTCACCCTTCGCCAGCGAGTCGTTCCGGATCGCCGCAAGCGTCTCGGGCGCCATGCGGATCTCCCCCGCCGCGCGCGCGACGCGGACCGATTCCGGCTTCCCCCCGACGTCGACCATCCGCGCCTCGCCGTCGGGCCCCACGTGGGTCAGGTCGCTCATCGCAGCGCCCGCGAGAGGTCGGCGATCAGGGCGGTGGTGACGAGCTGGGGGTTCGCGTTGCCGTAGGCGCGCTCGCGCGCCCGCTCCACGCACTCGACCGCCCGGGCGTTCGCCAGCGCCTGCGGCTCGTCTCCCCTCCCGACGGCGCCGCGCACCCGCTCGTGGAGGAGCTCCGTGAGCGCCTCGAGCGCGTCGCTGTAGGCGCCGCGCGCGCCGCTCACCCCCTGGCTCAGCGCGACCTGGTAGCGGTCGGCGACGGGGCCATCCACCGCGTTCAGGATCCGCCGCGCCTGGACGTCGGCCCCCTCTCGCGCCACCCCGCCGAGCAGGATCCCCGGCGCCCCCGCCGCGAGCCGCACGCGGTCCTCCGTGCCCCGGGGAATCGGCTCGCCGGCCAGCGCCTTCGCGACCGTCTCGCTCTCGACGAAGGCGCGCACCTCCTCGTCGCGGAGGGGCGGGACCCGCACGGCGGCGACGCGCGAGCGGACCGTCGGCAGCAGCGCCCCCGGCTCGCACGTCGTGAGCACGATCGTCGTGTCCGGGAGCGGCTCCTCGAGCAGCTTCAGGAACGCGTTCGCCGCGAACTCGACGCCCTCCTGCGCCACCATGCGCTCGGCGTCGCCGACGACGAACACCTTTCTCCGGCCGAGCGCCGGGCTGAGCGCTGCCGCGGCGACGATCGCCCGCACCGTGGCGACGTGAATCCCCTCGCTCCCGCTCGGCGCGGCGTACAGTCCGCCCGACTTGAGCCGCTCGATCGATGCGTCCGTGTAGTCCGCGAGGACCTCCTCCGGGGACTGGTCGGCGTCCTTCGGCCGGGGGCGCGGAAAGAACCAGCGGATGTCGGGGTGGGCCAGCTCGAGCGCGTAGCGGCAGCTCTGGCACCGGCCGCACGGACGCTCCCCCTCCGCGGCCTCGCAGAGCAGCATCTGGCCGAGCCAGAGCGCGAGTCGCTGCTTGCCGACGCCGCGCGGGCCGTGGAAGAGCAGACTGCCCGGCAGGGAGCCGCGTCGCGCGGCGTCGATGAGTCGTGCGCGGAGCTGCTCGTGGCCGTGCAGGGGGAGAATGGGCACGCCGGAATATGGGGCGGTCGTGGCGCGCACGGGAAGTCGCTCGTCGGGGGTGGACGGCGGGGCGGGCACCCGCATCCCGCCATGGGTGAACGGCACATTTTTCCGATTGACGCCCCGCCGGTAGCGACGCAATAATAGACGGCCTCGACAGCTGTTCCCGCCTCGAATCGGTCGTAATGACTCACATGGAGGTTTCGCCGTGATTGCTCTCAGGCAGGTGCGCCTTGGCGCTGCGGCGGCGCTCGCGCTCGTGCTCGCCGCCTGCTCGGGCGACGGGTTCGCCACCGGTCCCGAGGCGCTGGTGCAGTCCAGCGTCGTCGCCGCGGCCGATGCGAGCCCGACGCTGCTGAGCTGCCCCAACCTCCGTGGCAAGTCGGCCTCGCGCCGAATCGGGCCGAACGGCGGGTCCGTGACCATCGCCGGCACGAAGCTGATCGTCCCCCCGGGCGCCGTCAGCGCGGAGACCGAGCTCGTCATGTCGATTCCCGTCTCGCAGTACCTCGAGATCGACATCGTCGCCGATGGTCGCGAGCACTTCGAGTTCGAGCGGCCGGTGACGATCCGCGTGAACTACGCGCACTGCCGCTCGGAGGAGGCCGATCTCGCGTCGCTCTCGGCGTGGCACGTGGACGACGCCACGCACGACTTTCTCCAGGGGATGGAGAGCGTGGACGACAAGCGCGGTCGCAAGGTGACCTTCCAGACCGACCACCTCTCCCGGTACGCGATCGCCTGGTAGGCGGCCCGGCCGGCCAAGCGGCCGTGACACGAACGGACGAGGCCCCGCGGTGCGCGCCGCGGGGCCTCGTCGCATCCCAGCTCAGCCCTCGACCGACTCGCCGAGCTCTGACAGCCGCTTCACGATCGGCCCCTCCTCCTGGGAGACGCCGATCTCCTTCGCCGTCGCGAGCGCGTGCCGCAGGAGGCGCACCGCCTCGTCGCGCTGCCCGCGTGCGAGCGCGATCGTGGCGAGCGCCTGCTGGCTCTGGATCAGCCGCCACCGGTTCCCCGTGCGCGTGAAGTGCTCCGCCGCCTCTCGCGCGAGCCGCTCCGCCTCGTCCTGCTGGCCGAGCGCGGTGAGCGCCTCGGCGAGGCTCGTGCGCGCCAGCGCGAGGAGGTCGAGGTCCTCCGCCCGCTGCGCCGCGCCGACGGCATCCTCGAGCAGCGAGGCGGCGACGCGCGGGCTCGCGTGCTCGAGTGCGGCCGCGCCGAAGTTGTGGAGGACGTAGGCCTCCTCCCAGACGAGGCCGGCGCTCGCGTAGCAGCGGTGCGCTTCCATGAAGTGCTGCTTCGCCGTCGGGAAATCGGACTGGCTCGCGGCGATGAAGCCCAGATTCTGGAAGGCGACGCCGCGGCTCCGCCGGTCGCTCGTCGTATCGAGCACGCGCGACAGCAGGCTCTCCGCCTCGTCGTAGCGGCCGACGGCGAGGAACACGGCCGCCTCGGCGTTGAGCGCGCCCGCGAGCTGATCGACGAGTCCCGCCTCCCGTGCGATCGCGGCCGCGCGGCGCGCCGTCTCGAGCGCCTCGTCCCACTCGGAGCGCGTGTGGTGGATCGCCGCGCGGCGCCGCAGCGACTCCGAGAGCAGCGACGCATCGCCGCTCGCTTCGACCTCGCGGTAGCAAGCGAGCGCCTCGTCGAACCGGCCGCTCTTCTGGAGCCGAAGCCCTTCGTCGAGGCGTGCTCGAGGTGTGCTCATGCCGAATCGGACTCGGGGCGGGGGAGACGAGTCGAGCGGACGGGCGAGGATGCGCTCGTCGTGCGGGCGGCGCTACCCGCGAGTTGTACGAAAATCATAATGCCCGTTGCGCCCCCCGGCGAGCCGTTGAATGGTTGTCGCCCGGTGCGAACGCCCTGCGCCCGATCCGGAGACACCCACGGGAGACGTCCGAATGTCCCTGCTGCAGCGAGTCCTCGTCGCGATCGCCAACCTCGTCTTCGCCCTCGTCTTCGGCCGCGCGCTCGGCGCCTAGCCGGCCGATCGGGCTCGTGCTCCGTGAGCCGCCCGCGCGGCCGCGTGCGGCATGCTTCGTGACACGTCCGGGCGGACACCGGAGCACGGAGGGAGACATGGGCGGAAAGGAATCGAACGCGTGGCAGAAGGACATCGGTGAGTCGGGGACCACCGACCACAAGTTCAGGACGGAAGGCGACGCGCTGAAGGACGAGCAGCAGCAGGAGTACGCCGAGCAGAAGGCGGAGCAGCGCGAGGAGCAGGAGGGATTCATCCCGAAGCGGGGGGAGAACCCGGTGCTCGCCGAGATCCGCGAGCGGAACGCGCAGAGCGCCGCCGATCGCTCGGCGGAGCGCGAGGCGGGAGAGAGCGACCGCGCGGCCGGGGAGGAGTGACGCCATGACGGACCGGCTGAAGGGACGCACGATCGCCTTCCTCGCGACGGACGGCGTCGAGCAGGTCGAGCTGACCGAGCCGTGGAAGGCGGTCGAGCAGGCGGGCGGAACGCCCGTGCTCGTCGCGCCGAAGGGCGGGGAGATCCAGGCCTTCGAGCATCTCGACAAGGGGAAGCGCTTCCCCGTGCAGCGCGAGCTCGCGGCGGCCTCGGCGGACGACTTCGATGGACTCGTCCTGCCGGGCGGGGTGGCGAACCCGGACGCGCTGCGCACCGACGCGCGCGCGGTCTCGTTCGTCCGCGACTTCTTCGAGGCGGACAAGCCGGTCGCGGCGATCTGCCACGCGCCGTGGCTGCTCGTCGAGGCCGGCGTCGCGAAGGGGCGCACGATGACGTCGTGGCCGAGCCTGCGCACCGACGTCGAGAACGCGGGGGGGACGTGGGTGGACCGCGAGGTCCAGGTGGAGCAGAAGCTCGTGACGAGCCGGAAGCCTGACGATCTGGCGGCGTTCACCCGCGCGCTCGTCGAGGAGTTCGCCGGCGCGATCGAGAGCGACTCGGTAGACGCGATGAGCGAGCAGAGCTTCCCGGCGAGCGACCCGCCGCCGCCGCCATCGCGGTCCGGCTCCCAGCCGTCCCGGCCGCCGGTGCGGGACGAGGAGGCGCGCCCGGGGCGCTGACGCGCCGCGGGAGCCGCGGGCGGCGAGGCGCTGCCGACGGGCCGGGCCCCGGGGGTCGGAGGACCGACTCCGGGGCTCGCCTAGCTTTACGTTACAAAGTACTTGACGAATCGGACGCCCCCGCCTACCTTCGTTCCCATGAACCGCGTCCGACCCATCCGGTCCGAGCCGGCGCCGCCCGCGGAGCCGCCCGCGCTCCAGGCGCGCGCGATGGACAACCTCCGCTTCATCCGCGAAACGATGGAGCGGGCCGGTGCCTTCACCGCCATCTCCGGATGGGCCACGGTCATCGTCGGCGTCACCGCGCTCGCCGCCGCCGTGCTCGCCGGACGCACCCCCGACGGCGAGCGCTGGTTCGCCGTCTGGCTCGGCGAGGCGCTCCTCGCCTTCTGCGTCGCCTCCTGGGCGATGCTCCGCAAGGCCCGCAACGCCGGCGTCCCCCTCCTCTCGGGGTCCGGGCAGAAGTTCATCCTCAGCTTCCTCCCGCCGCTCGTCGCCGGCGCCCTCTTCACCGGCGTCCTCCTCCGCGTTGGTCTCCCGGCGCTCCTCCCGGGACTCTGGCTGCTGCTCTACGGCGCGGCCGTCGTCTCCGCCGGCACCTTCTCGGTGCGCATCGTCCCGGCGATGGGAATCTGCTTCGTCGCGCTCGGCGCCGTCGCGTCCTTCGCCCCGGCCACGTGGGGCTCGGCGCTGATGGCGGTGGGCTTCGGCGTTCTGCACATCGCGTTCGGCATCCTCATCGCGAGGAGGCACGGTGGCTAGACCCGATCGCTCGCGGTCGCGGGAACGGGGTGCCGGCGACCCCCGAGACGAGGAGCACCCGATGACGAGCCGTCCCGGCGGCGGGACGACGGGCGCCGACGGCGCTCGCGCCGCGCTGCGCGGCATCGCCGGCCGCGCCGGCGATCCGGCGCCGCTCGAGCTCGACCGCCTCATCCACGAGCGCATGCGCCTCGGGATCGTCAGCGCCCTCGCCGTGAACGACGCGCTCACCTTCACCGACCTCAAGGCGCTGATGGGCACCACCGACGGCAACCTCAGCGTGCACGCCCGCAAGCTCGAGGACGCGAACTACATCAGCTGCACGAAATCGTTCGAGGGGCGGGTTCCGCGCACCGAGTACCGGCTGACGGCCGAAGGCCGGCGCACGCTGGAGCGCTACCTCGATCACATGGAAGCACTCATTCATGCCACGCGTGACTACAAGTAGGCGAA
>DASUSM010000225.1:0-14332 GCA_036375115.1 Gemmatimonadaceae bacterium
GACGACCTCGAGATCGATCCCCGCGATCCGACGCGCATCATCGTCGAATTCAGCGTGCGCGACGACACGCCGGTCCAGTCGGACACCCGCGCGACGATCACGCAGGTGGGGCTCCTCGGCGAGCCGTATCTCAACCTCGAGCCGGGCACGGCGCGCGGCGAGCCGCTCCCCGAGGGGAGCTTCGTCGCGAGCCAGGAGAGCATGACCTTCCAGGAGGCGGTGAGCCGCCTGGCCATGTTCTTCGACCGCGCCGATACCCTGCTCAGCGGGATCGAGCGCATCGCCGAGACCGATCCCTGGGGGCGCATCGACCGGACGCTCGCCCGCGTCGAGCGCCTCGTCGACACGACCGCGATCGGGGCGACGCGCATCGTCGCGCACGCCGAGGTGGCGAGCCGGCGCCTGGGGGAGCTGATCGAGCGGACCGACCGCCTCGTCGCCGGCATCGACACGACGTTCCGCGGCGCGGGGTCCGGGCTCGGCGACACGCAGCGCGAGCTCGTGACGACGCTGCGCGAGACGCGCGCGCTGCTCGCGACCGTCCGCGATGGGCTCGACGCGGGCGGCGGGATGGACCGCCTCGTACGCAACCTGACGAGCGCGTCCGACAACATCGCCCGTCTCAGCGCGCGCATCGAGCGCGACCCGTCGAGCCTGCTCAAGCAGCGCGAGCAGCCGGTGAAGCGCGTGGGGCCGCCGATCCGTGAGTGACCGCGTGCGCCGCGCCTGCCTCGTCCTCCTGCTCGCCGCGGGCGCCTCGGCCGGCGCCTGCTTCCGCGGGACCCTCCCGGCGATCGAGCTCTATCGCCTCGAGACGCCGCCGCCGACGGCGACGACCGACCTCGCGCGGAGCGACGGCCTCGCGCTCCTCGACGGCGGGATTGCCATCGCCGCCTATCGTGCGCCGGGCATCTACGGCGACGCCGCGATCCCGTTCCGCATCGGCGAGACGCAGTACGGGACCTATCCCTCGCGCGAGTGGGCGATCCCGCTCGGCGTGATGCTCGGCATCGCCACGCAGCGGGCCCTCGAGACGCGTCCGATCACCACCGGGCCGGCGCTCTTCGATCCGCCGAGCGACCGCTTCTCCGCGTACGTCTGGCGCGGCACCATCCGGGAGTTCGAGGAAGTGAACCGCGACGCCGAGGTCTGGGCGGCGGTCGGCCTCGATGTCCAGCTCGTGCGCGCCGCGGACGATTCGGTGCTCTGGACCGGCTCGCTGCGGCGCGAAGCGCGTGTCCCGGAGGGGACGATGCCGGCCATCATCCGGACGCTCTCGCGCCTGGCGAACGAGGGGATCGTCGACCTGGCGGAGCAGGCGCGCGCCGCCGTCGTCCGGGGCTCCGCGGCGGCCGCGCGCCGCTGATTCGGGCTCGCCGGCGCCGTCCCGGCTGCCGAAAGAGCGCGCCGGTCCGCGGCGCCCGGCGGCGACTCCGCCATTCCGGCGTATCGGTCGGGCACGGCCGCTGCTATGGTTCGGGGCGCGCGCATCCGCGCGCGGCGGCGGCCGAGGCCCCGCCCATCTCTCGCAGTGCAGACGAGCCCATGATCAATCCCGACCGTCTCACGGTGAAGTCGGCCGAGGCGCTCAACGAGGCGCTCGCGATCGCCCGCCGTGCGGGCAACCCCGTCGTCTACGACACGCACCTCCTCCTCGCGCTGCTCGACCAGAGCGAGGGGATCGTCGTTCCCATCCTGCAGAAGCTCGGCGCGAGCGTCGCCGCGCTCCGCGACAAGATCCGCGAGGAGAGCGCGCGCTACCCGAAGCAGAGCGGGGCCCAGCCGACGCTCTCGCGCGAGCTCAACCAGGTGCTCGACGGCGCCGACGCCCTCGCGCGCGAGCTCGGCGACGAGTACGTCTCGACCGAGCACCTCCTCGTCGCGCTCGCCGACACGAAGGGCGCGGAGAGCCGCGTTCTCCTCACCGGGATCGGCGCGACGCGGGAGGCGCTGCTCCAGGCGCTTCAGCAGGTGCGCGGCGCGCACCGCGTCACCGACCAGACGCCGGAGAACCAGTACCAGGCGCTCCAGCGCTACACGCGCGACCTGACTGAGGACGCGCGGCGCGGCAAGCTCGATCCGGTGATCGGCCGGGACGAGGAGATTCGCCGCGTCATCCAGGTGCTCTCGCGCCGCACGAAGAACAACCCCGTCCTCATCGGCGAGCCGGGCGTCGGCAAGACGGCGATCGTCGAGGGGCTCGCGCAGCGGATCGTCAACGGCGACGTGCCGGAGGGGCTGCGCGGGAAGCAGCTCGTCTCGCTCGATCTCGGTGCGCTCATCGCCGGCGCGAAGTTCCGGGGCGAGTTCGAGGAGCGGCTCAAGGCGGTGCTGAAGGAGATCGCCGAAGGGGAGGGGCGCTTCGTCGTCTTCATCGACGAGATGCACACGCTCGTCGGCGCGGGGAAGGCGGAAGGCTCGATGGACGCGGGCAACATGCTGAAGCCGATGCTCGCGCGCGGGGAGCTGCGCGTCGTCGGGGCGACGACGCTCGACGAGTACCGCAAGCACGTCGAGAAGGACGCCGCGCTCGAGCGCCGCTTCCAGCCCGTCTACGTCGGCGAGCCGACGGTCGAGGCGACGATCGCCATCCTCCGCGGCCTCAAGCAGCGCTACGAGGCGCACCACGGCGTGCGCATCACCGACGGGGCCGCCGTCGCCGCGGCGACGCTCTCGCACCGCTACATCGGCGACCGCTTCCTCCCCGACAAGGCGATCGACCTCCTCGACGAGGCCGCGTCGCGCATCCGCATCGAGATCGACTCGATGCCGCAGGAGATCGACGAGATCGAGCGCCGGATCATGCAGCTCGAGATCGAGCGCGAGGCGCTGAAGAAGGAGAAGGACCCGGGCGCCATCGAGCGGCGCGAGGCGATCGAGCGCGAGCTCGCCGGGCTGCGCGAGCGCTCGTCGGCGATGAAGGCGCAGTGGCAGCAGGAGAAGGAGACGCTCGGCGCCGTCGGGAAGATCAAGCAGGAGGTGGATCAGGCGCGCATCGAGGCCGAGCAGGCGACGCGCTCGGGCGACCTCGGCCGCGCGGCGGAGATCACCTACGGCCGCATCCCGGAGCTCGAGCGGCGCATGCGCGAGGCCGAGCAGAAGCTCGCCTCGAGCGACGGCCGACCCCAGTTCCTGAAGGAGGAGGTCACCGAGGAGGACATCGCCGAAGTCGTCGCGCGGTGGACGGGGATTCCCGTGACGCGCATGATGGAGAGCGAGCGCGTCCGCCTGACGAAGCTCGAGTCGGTGCTCGCCTCGCGCGTCGTCGGACAGGACGCGGCGGTCGAGGCCGTGGCGAACGCGGTGCGCCGCTCGCGGGCCGGACTCCAGGACCCGAATCGGCCGATCGGCTCGTTCATCTTCCTCGGTCCCACGGGCGTCGGGAAGACGGAGACGGCGCGCGCGCTCGCCGAGTTCCTCTTCGACGACGAGCACGCGATGGTGCGCATCGACATGTCCGAGTACATGGAGAAGCATGCCGTCGCGCGGCTGATCGGCGCGCCGCCGGGCTACGTCGGCTACGAGGAGGGCGGGCAACTCACCGAGGCCGTGCGGCGGCGCCCGTACTCGGTGATCCTCTTCGACGAGATCGAGAAGGCGCATCCCGACGTCTTCAATCTGCTCCTTCAGATCCTCGACGACGGGCGGCTCACCGACTCGCAGGGCCGCACGGTGGACTTCCGCAACACCGTCATCATCATGACGTCGAACGTCGGGAGCCACTTCATCCTGGAGCGCGCCGGGACGGTGGACTGGGAGGCGGTCGAGGCGCAGGTGCTCGACACGCTGCGGCAGCAGTTCCGCCCGGAGTTCCTCAACCGCGTCGACGACATCGTCGTCTTCCGCCCGCTCGGCCAGGCGCAGCTCGACCGCATCATCGACCTGCAGCTCGAGCGGCTGCGGAAGCTGCTCGCCGAGCGGAAGATCGAGCTCGAGATCACCCCCGAGGCGAAGCGCAAGGTGGCCGAGGAGGGGTACGATCCCGCGTTCGGGGCGCGCCCGCTCAAGCGCGCGATCCAGCGGACGCTCCAGAACCCCCTCGCCGTCGGCCTGCTCGAGGGGAAGTTCAAGGACGGCGACCGGATCGTCGCCGACATCGATGCGGGCGGGTCGCTCGTCTTCCGCACGGCCGACGCGCCCGTGGCGGAGCCGCTGGAGGCGGCCGCGCACTGAGCGCGGACGAGCGGTGGATGCGCGAGGCGCTCGCCGAGGCGGCGGGCGCCGCCGCGGCGGGGGAGGTCCCGGTCGGCGCGATCGTCGTCCGGGACGGCGCGGCGATCGGCCGCGGCGCGAACCGCACCGTGCGGGACCAGCAGGCCGCCGCGCACGCGGAGATGCTCGCGCTGCGCGAGGCCTCGGCACAGGTCGGCTCGTGGCGGCTCGAGGAGTGCACCCTCTACGTGACGCTCGAGCCGTGCGCGATGTGCGCGGGCGCGATCGTCCTCGCCCGCGTCGCCCGCGTCGTCTTCGGCGCGTGGGACGAGAAGGCGGGGATGGCCGGCTCCGTCGGGGACCTGCTGCGCCATCCCCGCCTCAATCATCGCCCGGCGGTGCTCGGCGGCGTCCTCGCCGACGAGTGCGGCGCGCTGCTGACGGACTTCTTCCGCGCGCGGCGGACGGGCTGACGGTGCGACGCGCGGGGATCGGGCTTCGTTGACAGTCCCCGGCGGCGCGTCTAAATTTGGAGTCTGTCCCGGACAGGTGGCCGAGTGGCTGAAGGCACCGGTCTCGAAAACCGGCATACCCGCAAGGGTATCGTGAGTTCGAATCTCACCCTGTCCGCTCGCGCGCGAGGAGACTCGCGCGCCGTTCGCATCGGGGCGTCGTCGTCAGGCGGCGCCGCTCTCGGGATGGGTGGCCGAGTGGTTTAAGGCGCACGCCTGGAAAGCGTGTGGACGGGCAACCGTCTCGCGAGTTCGAATCTCGCCCCATCCGTCGACGTCCCGCGCCGGCCCCGTGCCCGCGCGGGACGTTTCGTTGGCGGGGTCCCGGTCGTCCATCCTTGGCATTCGCCTCACGGGCGCACGCCTGACGACACGACCTCCTCTGGAATGCCCGACTCGACGACGCGGCGCAACTCGCGACCCCTGAGCCAGCTCGCTCCGCCACCGGCGCAGGGCGCCGCCCTGTCCGCGCTCGCCCTGCTCCCGCGCGACTCGCTGGAGCGCGCCGCCCGCCATGTCGGCCTCGTCCTCGGCTCCCCGGTCGCGCTCCTCGGCGACGGCACGGCCGGCGACGGCGAGACCCAGGCCCCCGTGCGCGTCGCGCTGCTCCCGATCGCCCCGGGAACCGCCGCGGTCTTCCGCGACGACGTCGGCGCGGCTCCGTCCGACGACGAGCTCCCGGCCGTGCGCTACGCCGCGGCGCGGGCCTACGGCATGATCCCCCTGCTCGGCGGTCGTCAGGCGCAGCCGCAGGAGGGGGACTCGGGACCCGCGTTCCTCGTGCTGTCGAGCCGCGCGCGGGCCTGGAGCCGCCACGAGCAGCTCGCGCTGCGCGATGTCGCCGCGAGCCTCGCCGCCGAGCTCGACGCCCGGCGCGAGCTCGCCGAGCTGCACCTGCGCGTCGAGGAGATGCGCCAGCACGCGCTGCGCGACGGGCTCACGGGCCTGCCCACGCGCGCGCTCTTCCTCGAGCACCTCGCCCTCGCCGTCGAGCGCGCGCGCCGGCACAAGGACTTCCGCTTCGCGGTCCTCTCCCTCGACCTCGACCGCTTCCAGGTCGTCAACGACAGCCTCGGGCACGAGGTCGCCGACGGCGTCCTCGTCACCGTCGCCGATCGGCTCCTCTCCTGCGTGCGCGGCGAGGACACGGTCGCGCGCATCAGCGCCGACGAGTTCGTCATCCTCCTCGAGAGCATCGCCGACGACAGCGACGGCGGCCGCGTCGCCGAGCGCATCCAGCGCGCCCTCGCCGCGCCGGTACCGACGGACGACGGCGAGGTCTACACGTCGGCGAGCATCGGGATCGTGCTCAGCTCCTCCGGGCTCGAGCCGCCGGCGCGGCTCCTCCAGCAGGCGGGGATCGCCCTCGCCCGTGCGAAGGCCGCCGGCCGCCTCCGCTACGAGATGTTCGACAGCGAGATGCAGACGCGCGCCCGGGCGCGGCTGCGCATGGAGACGGACCTCCGGCACGCCGTCGATCGCGGCGAGTTCGAGGTCTACTACCAGCCGCTGGTCACCCTCGAGAGCGGGCGCATCACCGAGGTCGAGGCGCTGCTGCGCTGGCGCCACCCGGAGCGCGGCATCGTGCCGCCCCTCGACTTCATCCCCCTCGCCGAGGAGACGGGGCTGATCATCCCCATCGGGAGCTGGGTGCTGGCCGAAGCGTGCCGCCAGGTGCGGGAGTGGCAGCTCCGCTTCCCGCGCGAGGCGCCGCTCGCGCTGTCCGTGAACCTGTCGGTGAAGCAGTTCTCGCAGCCGCACTTCGTGCGGCACGTCGCCGACACGCTCCGCGCGAGCGGACTCGACCCCGGCTCCCTCAAGCTCGAGATCACCGAGAGCTTCGCCATCGAGGACGCCGATCTCACGCGCGCGATGCTCGAGGAGCTGCGCGAGCTCGGCACGCGCATCTATCTCGACGACTTCGGCACCGGCTTCTCCTCGCTCGGCTACCTCCACCGCCTGCCGCTCGACGCGATCAAGATCGACCGCACCTTCGTCATGCAGATGGACGAGGGGCCGACGCACCTCCAGCTCGTCGACACGGTGCGCGCCCTCGCGCACAACATCGGCGTCGCCGCGGTCGCCGAGGGGGTCGAGACGGAGTCGCAGCTCGTCACGCTGCGGCGGCTCGGGTGCGAGTCCGCGCAGGGCTTCTTCTTCTCGCGCCCGGTGCCGCCGGCGGAGCTCGAGCGGCTGCTCGACCGGGACCCCCGCTGGTGAGCGGCGACCGCCCCGCCGACCGGCGCTCGGTGCACAACGTCGCCCTGCGCGCCGCCTTCGACGAGCTCGCCCTCGCCGTCTCGCGCGCCTACGGCGAGCGGGAATCCGAGGAGACGCTCCGCGGCGCCTCGAAGGCGAACGCCGCCTACCTCGCCGTCGGCGCCTGCGCTCGGCAGGCGCGCACCCACGGCGTGCCCCCGGAGCGCTTTCTCGTCGCGCTCAAGCGCTTCCTCGAGCGGCACCCGAAGCTCCAGCACGACCTCGACGAGCTCGTCGCCATGGGGACGCGGGTGGATCCGCGCGAGCAGCTGGTGACGTGGGCGATCGCCGCCTACTTCCGCGCGCCCCGGGCGCCGGCGGGCTGACCGCGCCGGCGGCCGCCGGCGGCCGCCGACGCAGGGCGACCGGCCGGTCCGACGCGCTCAGTCGGCGGCGAAGTACGCCGCCACGCTCCACTGCACGAGCTCGGGGATGAGGTGCTCCGGCTCGGGGAGGGCGTGGGGCGCCGCCGCGGCGCGCCGAACGACGCCCTTCACGGCGACGATCATCCGCTCGGGGGGCACGCCCTGGCGCCGCAGATCCCGCGCGTAGCGCTCGACGGCGACCCGCAGCTCCGCCTTCGCCGCGTCCTCCGCCGCGCGCTCCCGGTCGGCCGCCTCGCGCGAGCGGGCTCCCTCGAGCCGCGCCCGCGCGCGGTCACCGTCGTCACCGAGACGCGCCGGCCGCTGGCCGACGTCGGCGAGGCCGCGCACCCGCGCGTCGAACGCCGCGTGCATCTCGCTCTCGTGGCTCGCCGCCGCGGAGCGGTGCCGCGCGAGTGCGTCGATCGCCTCGGCGACCGCGAACGGGACTTCGTGCGGCGCCAGGGGCGCTCCGTACGAGGGGTCTGGAGGTCGGATGCTGCCCATGTCTCGAATCCGGAGATCTGCCGACAGCCACCGGATGCGCCCCGGATCGCCATCGATCGTCGCAGGAGCCTGGTGAACGGTCCGAGGCCCGTGAACATCTGTGGGCAACCCTCGTACCGTTCGCGTTCGCGGAGCGGGAATGGCGTTGGCGCACCCGCTCGGCGCCGGCGCGCGCTCGCCGATGCCTCGGCTTTCGCGCTTCTCACCGCCGCCCGGCGCGGCCATATTTCCCCGCCATGGCTTCGAACTCCTCCCGCACGATCCTCGACGCGCGCGCCGTGGACCGCACGCTCCGCCGCATGGCCGACGAAGTCGTCGAGCTCAACGGTGGCACGGACGGGCTCATCATCGTCGGCATTCAGCGCCGCGGCGTCCAGCTCGCCGACCGCATCGTCACCCTGATCAACGAGCGCGAGCGCGCGGCCGTCCCGCGCGGCGCGCTCGACATCACGCTCTACCGCGACGACCTCCAGACCGTCGGGCCCCGACCCGTGGTCGGGCCGACCCACCTGCCGTGGTCGCTCGAGGGGAAGCGCGTCGTCATCGTGGACGACGTGCTCTACACCGGCCGCACGGTGCGCGCCGCGCTCGACGAGCTGGCGGACTTCGGGCGCGCGGCGATCATCAACCTCGCCGTCCTCGTCGACCGCGGCGGGCGCGAGCTGCCCATCCACGCCGACGTCGTCGGCCGGAAGGTCGAGGTCGACCGCGCCGACCGCGTCGACGTCCTCGTCGAGGAGATCGACGGCCAGGACGCGGTCGTCCTCGCCGCCCGGGACGCCGCATGACGTCGGGGCACCGCGCGGCACCCCCGCTCGGCAAGGACCTCCTCGCACTCGAGGCGCTCTCGCGCGCCCAGATCCAGCTGCTGCTCGACACCGCCGAGCCGTTCAAGGAGATCAGCGAGCGCCAGATCAAGAAGGTGCCGGCGCTGCGGGGGCAGACGATCGTCAACCTCTTCTTCGAGGCCTCGACGCGCACGCGCGTCTCCTTCGAGTTCGCCGAGAAGCGGCTCTCCGCCGACGCCGTGAACGTCGCGTCGTCCGGGTCGAGCGTCTCCAAGGGGGAGACCCTCGTCGACACGGCGCGCAACCTCGAGGCGATGCGGATCGACATGGTCGTCATCCGCCACGGCGCCTCGGGGGCGGCGCAGTTCCTCGCCGAGCGGATCGAGTCGAACGTCATCAACGCGGGCGACGGCACGCACGAGCACCCGACGCAGGGGCTGCTCGACATGCTCACGCTGCGCGACCACTTCCGGACGCTCGAGGGGCTGAAGGTCTGCATCTGCGGCGACGTCCTGCACTCGCGCGTCGCCCGCTCGAACATCTGGGGGCTCAAGACGATGGGCGCCGAGGTCGCCGTCTGCGGCCCGCGCTCGCTCCTGCCGAACGCGGTGGACGAGCTCGGCGTGACGGTGTTCGACCGGATCGAGGCGGCGATCGAGTGGGCCGACGCGCTCAACATCCTCCGCCTCCAGCTCGAGCGCATGACGGCCGGCTACATCCCGTCGCTGCGCGAGTACAACCGCGTCTTCGGCGTCTCGCGCGCGCGTCTCGAGGCGGCGCCGAAGGACCTGCTCATCCTCCACCCGGGACCAATGAACCGAGGGGTCGAGATCGACTCGGACGTCGCCGATGGACCGCACAGCGTGATCCTCGACCAGGTGACGAACGGCGTGGCGGTGCGCATGGCCGTGCTCTACCTGCTCGCCGGCGGGCGGCCGGAGCTGGCCGAGGCGGCGAAGGGCGGGGGGGAGCACTGATGCGCCCGCTCCTGCTGAGGGGAGGGCGCATCGTCGATCCGTCGCAGGGGATCGACGAGCGCGGCGACGTGCTGGTGCAGGACGGGCGCGTCGCCGGCATCGGCGGCTCGATCGCGGGGCCCGACGACGCCGAGGTCGTGGACTGCGGCGGCCGGATCGTGGCGCCCGGCTTCATCGACGTGCACTGCCACCTGCGCGAGCCGGGGCGCGAGCACGTCGAGACGATCGCCACGGGCGCGCGTGCCGCGGCGGCGGGGGGCTTCACGGCGGTCTGCGCGATGCCGAACACCGAGCCGGTGACGGACAACCAGGCCGCCGTCGGCTTCATCAGCCGCCAGGCATCGCGCGCCGATGCGGCCCGCGTCCATCCGATCGGCGCGATCTCGCTCGGCCAGAAGGGGGAGGCGCTCGCCGAGTTCGGCGAGATGGTCGGCGCCGGCGCCGTCGCCGTCAGCGACGACGGCCGCCCCGTGGCGAGCGCGCACCTCATGCGCACGGCGCTCGAGTACGCGCGCTCCTTCGGGATCCCCGTCATCGACCACTGCGAGGAGCCGACGCTCGCCCACGGCGGCGTGATGAACGAGGGCGTCGTCAGCGCGCGGCTCGGCCTGCGCGGCATCCCCGCCGAGGCCGAGGAGATCATGGTCATCCGCGACATCCTCCTCGCGCGGCGCACCGGCGGCCACGTCCACCTCGCGCACATGAGCACGAAAGGCTCGGTGGAGCTGATCCGCTGGGGGAAGGAGCGCGGGATCAACGTGACGGCGGAGGTCTGCCCGCACCACCTCGACCTCACCGAGGAGTCGGTCGTCGGCTACGACACCAACGCGAAGATGAACCCGCCGCTCCGCACCGCCGAGGACGTCGAGGCGCTGCGCGAGGCGGTGCGCGACGGGACGATCGATCTCATCGCGACAGACCACGCGCCGCACCACTACGACGAGAAGGAGCGCGAGTTCGCCGACGCCCCCTTCGGCATCGTCGGGCTCGAGACGGCGCTCTCCGTCGTCGTGCGGCGCCTCGTCGAGCCCGGGCTGATCGACCTCCCGACGCTCGTGGACCGCATGTCGACGACGCCGGCGCGGCTGTTCCACCTCGAGGGCGGGACGCTGCGCCGCGGCGCCGTCGCCGACGTCACGGTCTTCGATCCCGAGCGCGAGTGGGTCGTCGATCCCTCGACCTTCCGGTCGAAGGGGCGCAACACCCCGTGGGCCGGGACGCGGCTGCGCGGGCGGGCCGTGTGCACGATCGTGGGCGGCCGCGTCGTGCACCGCGACGAGAGTTAGGCGCCGGTGCGCGGAACGCTCGCCGCGCGTCGCGAGATCGTCGAGGTCTGCCGCCGACTCTGGGAGCGCGGGCTGATCGCGGGTCCCGACGGCAACGTCTCCGTGCGCGCGGCCGGCGGCCGGGTGCTCGTCACGCCGTCGGGGCTGTCGAAGGTGGACGTGCGCCCCGCGGACATCGTCGAGCTCTCGCTCGACGGCGTCCCGCGCCCGGGGCGCCGCGCGCGGGCGGCGCGCCGCGCATCGAGCGAGGTCGGGCTCCACCTGCGCATCTACGCGCGCCGCGACGACGTGCATGCCGTGGTGCACGCCCACCCCCCGACCGCGACCGGCTTCGCCGTGGCCGGCGAGGACTTCATGGCGCCCGTGCTGCCGGAGATTATCTTGCAGTGCGGCGGCGTCCCGCTCGTGCCGTACGCGACGCCGGGCACCGCCGCGGTGGCGGATGGGGTCGAGCCGTTCCTCGACCGCCACGATGTCTTCCTGATGGCCAACCACGGGGCGACGACCGTCGGCGCCTCCCTGCGGATCGCGCACCAGCGCATGGAGAGCCTCGAGCACGTCGCGCGCATCCTGCTCACCGCCCGCCTGCTCGGGCGAGTCCGGCCGCTCTCCGACTCGGAGGCCGCCAGTCTGCACGCTGTTCGCGCGGCCGCTTCGCGCGCCCGATGACGGGACCTCGACGAAGATCGCCATGACGAATCCGGCTGGAAATCCGATGGATGCGGTCGCCGGCCTCATGCTCGAGCGCCAGCGCTACGAGGCCTGGATCGCGCAGCTCGAGTCGAAGCGGTCGATCACGCCGCCGCACGTCTTCGAGCGCGTGCGCGCGGACTACGAGGCGCGGCTGCGGGCCGTCATCGAGCAGCTCTCCGGGCGCACCACGGAGCTCCGCGATACGATCGCCGCGCTCACCGCGCGGCTCGCGAAGCTCCAGCAGGAGGAGGGGAAGCTCCGCGACGAGCGCTACGAGGCGGAGCTGCGCGCGGCCGTGGGCGAGTTCACCCCCGAGCAGTGGAAGGAGCTCGTCGAGCGGAGCGATGCCGAGCTCGCCCGCCGCTCCTCCGAGCGGACGAGCGTCAGCTCCGAGCTCGCCCGGCTCCAGCAGATCCTCTCGATGGCGGGGAACCGGCAGGGAGACGCGGTGGCGACGGCCGGCGACGCCGCAGCCTAGTCCCCGGATGGCGGCGCCGCCCGCCCCGTGTCCTCCGGCCCGCCCAGGCCCGCGGGCGCGAGCGCCGGCGGTCCGAGCTTCGACGAGCTGGCCTTCCTGAAGTCGGTCATCGACCCGCGCGCGGAGGGCATCGCCGGCCTCGTCCCGGGGAGCGCGCCGCCGATGCCCGAGTCCGCTTCGCCGCCGCCCGCCGCTGCCACGCCGAAGCCGCCCGAGCCGACGCCCGTCCCGGGCACGCCCGCCCGCGGAAGTCCGTCGCCGCTCCGCCCGCGGCCGAGTGCGGTGAGCTCGCCGCGCGAGCAGGAGGAGCCGGCCGCCGAGCGTCCGCCCGCGGAGCCGGAGGTCCCCGAGTTCCTCAAGGACGTCCCATCCGAGGACGTGAAGACGCTCCGCTGCGCGGAGTGCGGCTCGATGAACTACCCGACGGAATGGTATTGCGAGCGCTGCGGCGCCGAGCTGACGACGATGTGACGGGGCGCCGCGACTCGCGGATGTGAGAACGCCGGGCGGTGGCAGCGCCACGCCCGGCGTCGTGCATCGGCGAGGGGACCGGCGTTACTTCGCGGCGGCCTTCGCGAGGTGGCTCTTGTGACGTGCCGCCGCGTTGCGGTGCACGAGGTTCTTGCGCGCCGCGCGGTCGAGCAGCTGCACGGCCCGCGCGCGATCCTCGGCCGTCGCCTCGGGCGCCTTGGCCTTCTTGAGCGCGGTCCGCAGCGCCGAGCGCTGGGCGCGGTTGCGCACGGTCGCGGCGCGCGACTTCCGCATGTTCTTCTTCGCGGACTGAATGTTCGGCACGGAAATCGGTCTCCAGAGGATTTCGGGGGCTCGCCGTATGCGCGAGAGACCCGAAACGTAGGCCGCTCCGAAAGCGATGTCAAGGCGCCGCATGGTGTTGCCTCGCGCGTTCTTTTGACTTCACCGAGGGGGCGGACTAGCTTTCCCGCCTTCTCGCGGCCGGCCGGCCGCCCCCTCTCGCTCCCTGCCGTGGACGGCCCGCCGATCACCGCCTCGCACCGCCAGACGCCTCGATGAGCGCCGCCGTACCCGCGGCCGGTCCGTTCGACGCGCCGCCGGCCGCCTTCGTCGTCGATCTCCAGGCCTTCTCCGGGCCGCTGGACCTCCTGCTCACGCTCATCCGCGACGAGCAGGTCGACATCTACGACATCCCGATCGCGCGGATCGCCGAGCAGTTTCTCGCGCGCATCCACCATCTCGGGCTGAACGAGGCCGCGGACTACCTCGAGATGGCCGCGCGGCTCCTGCGCATCAAGGCACAGCTCCTCCTTCCGCGAAACGACCAGGACGACGCCTGGGAGGACCCGCGCGCCGAGCTCGTGCGCCGGCTCCTCGAGTACCAGCAGATGCGCGAGATCGTCGGCCGCCTCGAGACGCGCGCCGAGGAGCGGCGCGGGCGCTTCGCGCGCGCCTACCTCCCGCAGCAGCCGGCCGGCGCCGCGCTTCCGCCGCTCGCGCTCTCGCTCGGCGAGCTCCTGACCGCGGTGGACCGCATCCTCCGCGTCGTGAAGCAGCCGGTCGTCCACGACGTCGTGCCGCGCGCCCTCGACGTCCCCGGCGCGATCGCGACCGTGCGCGCCGTCCTCGCGCTGCGGGCGACCTTCCACCTCAGCGACCTGCTCGGCCGCGGCGCGGAGCCGTGGGAGGTCCTCTCCACCTTCCTCGCGCTCCTCGAGATGGCCAAGCTCGGCGAGTGCCGGCTCGAGCAGCTCTCCCCCTTCGCCGCCCTGGAGATCATCCGTGACGCCGCTAGCGAAGCTGCTTGAGGCGGCCCTCTTCGCGAGCGCGCGCCCGATCCCGCTCGAGGAGCTGCACGCGCTCGACCCCGATGCGTCGCCCGCGGCCGTGCAGGACGCCATCGACGAGGTGCGCGCGCACTACGACGAGGAGGGGCACGGCGTCGAGCTCGTCGAGATCGGCGAGGGCTGGCAGATCCTCACGCGCGCCGAGTACACCGAGGCGATCGAGCGCGCGCAGCTCGCGGCGCGGCCGCAGCGCCTCTCCGCGGCGGCGCTCGAGACGCTCGCGATCATCGCCTACCGCCAGCCGATCGGCCGCGCCGAGATCGAGGAGATTCGCGGCGTCGCCGTCGGCGGCGTCCTGAAGTCGCTGCACGAGCGCGGCCTCGTCGACGTCGTCGGCCGGGGCGAGGGAATCGGCCGCCCGCTGCTCTATGGCACGACGCCGATCTTCCTCGAGCAGTTCGCCCTCCGCCACCTCGAGGAGCTTCCACGGGCCGACGAGCTCGCGATCGCGCTGCGGACCTCGCCGCAGCCGGAAGAGCCCACCCTCGACGATGCCGA
>DASUSM010000226.1:0-6792 GCA_036375115.1 Gemmatimonadaceae bacterium
GTGGCGCCGCCCGGCGGTCGATACCGCCCCCGACCGCCTGGCGCCGATCCAGGCGGCGCTGTCGCCCACCGCGCAGCGCTCCTTCGATCTCGGGGCACGCGCTCGGCAGACCATCGTGGTCGCCGCGCGCGCCTGGCGCGAGATCGCCGCGACGAAGGTGTTCCTGCTGATCCTCGTCGGCGCCATGCTCTTCGTGTTCGCCACGGGCTGGGACGTCGGCGGCGGGATCTTCGGCGACTCCACGTGGCCCGTCACGCACCTGATCGCCGCGACGGTACTGGGCAGCTATCTGCCGCCGGTAATGGCGCTGATCGTCGCCGTCCTCGCCGGGGATCTCGTCTGGCGCGAGCGCGAGGTCGGCATGGGGGACATCGCCGCTGCCGCGCCGATCCCGAACGGCGTCGCGCTGTTCGGACGCTTCCTCGCGCTCGTCGCGATGCTCGCGACGCTCCAGGTGGCCTTCATGGCCGCGGGGATGATCCTGCAGGCGCTGCAGGGCTGGTCGCGCTTCGAGATCCCCGTCTACCTGAAGCTCCTCTTCGGGATCAAGCTCGTCGACTACGTGCTGCTCGCAGGGCTCGCGATGGCCGTGCACGTCATCGTGAATCACAAGTACCTCGGTCACCTTATCGTCGTGGTGTACTTCGCCTCGACGATGGTGTCCGGCCTCCTCGGCATCACGAACAGGATGCTGGTCTACGGCTCGGACCCGGGCTGGGTCTGGTCCGACATGAATGGCCTCGCACCGTTCATCGCCGGGTTCGTGTGGTTCAAGCTGTACTGGGCCGCGTGGGCCCTGCTGTTCGCGGTGCTCGCCAGCCTGTTCTGGGTGCGCGGGCGCGAGCTGGGGCCGCGCCGCCGCCTGGCCCTCGCGCGGCAGCGGCTGCGGGGCGGGACACTGCGCGCCGCCGCGGTCGCGCTGACGCTGATCGTCGGACTGGGGGGATTCGTGTTCTACAACACGACGGTCCTCAACGCCTGGCAGACGCCCGGTGAGATCGCCAAGGAGACGGCGGAGTACGAACGCAAGTACAAGCGGTTCGAGGATGCGCCCTCGCCGAGCGTCTACGCGATGCGCATGCGCGTCGAGCTGTATCCCGTGCAGGGTGCGGCCGAGGTCGAGGGCACCCTCAGGCTCGTGAATCGCGAGGATCGGGCGATCGACTCCCTGCACGTGCTGCCGAGCGCCCTGGTCGACACGCGCGCCGTGCGCTTCGACCGCGGCGTCCGGCTGGTGGTCGACGACTCCGCCCTGCGCTATCGCATCTACGCGCTCGCGCGCCCGCTGGCGCCCGGCGACTCGATCGCGATGAGCTTCCGCCTCGTGCATCGGCCGCGCGGCTTCCGCAACGCCGGCGCGCCCACCGACGTGACGCCGAACGGCACCTACATTTACGGCACCTGGATGCCGGTCCTGGGCTACTCGCCCGGCCGGGAGCTCGCGGACGAGCTGAAGCGCCGTGAGCACGGCCTCCCTCCCCGCACGGTAGCGCCGAGCGCGGGCGACGTGGACGCGCGAGCGGGGGCGAAGCCGGTGCAGCTGGTGGAGAGCGAGACGATCATCGGCACCGACCCGCGCCACACCGCCATCACGCCGGGGCGGCTGGTGCGCGAGTGGATGGCGAACGGCCGCCGGTACTTCCAGTACCGGACCGACCAGCCGAGCCGCTACGGGGTCGCGGTCCTCTCCGCGGATTACGCGATCCGCAGGGACACGGCGCAGGGCGTGGCGCTCGCCGTCTATCACCATCCGTCGCACGACGTGAACGTCGACCGCATGCTCCGCAGTATGCGCGCCTCGCTCGCGTACTACGGCGGGCAGTTCGGCCCGTACCAGTTCCGCGAGCTGCGCGTCGTCGAGTTCCCGCTGTACGGGGATGGCGCCCGGGCGCACCCACACACGATCGCCTTCTCCGAGGGCAGCGCGTTCCTCACGCGCGTCGACTCCGGCGACGTCGACCGCACGTTCTTCGTCGTCGCGCACGAGACCGCGCACCAGTGGTGGGGTGGGCAAGTGATCCCCGCGTCGGCGCCCGGCGCCGGATTCGTGTCGGAGAGCATGGCGCAGTACAGCTCCATGATGGTGCTGGAGACGTCGTACGGCGCAGAGATGGCGCGCGAGTTCTACGACTTCAACATGAAGGCGTACTTCTCCGGCCGGAGCGTGTACACGAACCGCGAGGTGCCGCTGCTCGACGTGGTGAACCAGAGCTACGTGTACTACTTCAAGGGCGCCGTGGCGATGTACACCATGCGCGAGCGCCTCGGCGCCGACGTGGTGAACGGCGCGCTGCGCCGCTTCCGCGACCGGTACGCCGGCCCTGCCGCGCCGCCGCCGACCTCGCGCGCCCTCTATGCCGAGCTCAGGGCGGTCACGCCGGACTCGCTGAAGCCGCTGCTGTCGGACCTGTTCGAGCACATCACGCTCTGGGACGTGAGCACCGATTCGGTCAGGGCCGAGCCGGTGGAGGACGGAGCATATCGCGTGACGCTGTTCATCGACGCCTCGAAGGCGCGCGCGGACAGCATCGGCAACCAGACGGCGGTCGGGATGGACGACCTCGTCGAGATCGGCGTGTTCGCCGGAAACGCGAGCGGCGGATCGCCGGGAGAGCCGCTCTACCTGAAGCAGCACCGCATCCGCACCGGCAAGCAGGCGATCGTCATCACCGCGCCGCGCCAGCCGGCGCGCGCAGGGGTCGATCCCTGGCGCAAGCTCATCGAGCGAGAGCGCGACGACAACGTCCGGGAGATCGGGACCTTTCGGCCGGAGTGAGCTCGCCGGGCGGCCCGCCGCCGGCCTGGTCGTCAGGCATGCTCCCGGCGTCGGCCCAGGCGTCCCAGCGCCCAGGCGGCGTGCTCCCGCACCATCTCGTCGGGCTCCTCGTCGTGCAGCTGCTGGAGCGGCGCTGCATCCTCCGCCGTGCCGACGTTGCCGAGCACCACGGTGGCGTTGCGCTTCAATCCTCGCAGCTTCGCGCGCTTCATCGGCGACTTCCGGAACGCCGCGGAGAACTCCTCCTGCGACATCGTGAGGAACTCACGCGCGAGCGTCCGCGCGTCTTTGCCCGCGAGCGCTTCCCGCGCCGCGTACGGCGAATCGTCAGCCAGCGCCCGCGCGAACCGCACGTTCCACGGGCACACGTCCTGACAGATGTCGCAGCCGTACACCAGCCCGCCGAGCCTCTCCCGCAGCTCGACCGGAATCGCCCCCCGCTGCTCGATCGTGAGGTACGAGATGCACCGCGTCGCGTCGAGCACGCGCTCGTCAACGATCGCCCCCGTCGGGCAGGCGTCGATGCACCGCCGGCACGTGCCGCACCGGTCCGCCTCGAACGGCGCGTCGGGCGCGAGCTCCGCCTCGACGAGCAGCGCACCGAGAAAGAAGAACGACCCGATCCCCGGATTGACGAGCATCGTGTTCTTCCCGAACCAGCCGAGCCCCGCCTTCCGCGCGAGGTCGCGCTCGAGGATCGGGCCGGTGTCCACGTACGCCTTCCCGCGCACCGGGCGGCCGAGCCGCTCGTCGAGCCAGGCGTGCAGCGCGCGCAGCCGCTCGACCATGATGTCGTGGTAGTCGTCGCCGCGCGCGTAGCGGGCGACGGGGCCCGACGGCTCGCGTCCGCCGTAGCTCATCGCGACGACGAGCGCGCTCACCGCGCCGGAGAAGGGGAGGCGCGTGTCGCGCCGCTTGTCCGCCCACTTCGGGAGATACGCCATCTCGCCGGCGTAGCCGCGCGCGACCCAGCGGTCGAAGGCCTCGGCGGTCGAGACGTCGCCGAGCCGCGCGATCCCGGCGAGGTCGAAGCCGAGGCCGTAGGCCTGCGCCTTCAGGTGCGCCTCGAGCGTCGGCGCCGCTCCCTCTTCCCGGTGCGGCGAGATTGCGGACGCGGACGGACCGGCGATCACTGCTTCCGTCCGGTCCAGCGCGCGTAGCGCACGACGTCGTCCACCGGCGGCACGGCATCGGAATCGCCGTACGCCGTGTGCATCCGCCAGCGCAGGTACTCGCGCGGCGGGATCGGGAGGAAGGGGGCGCGATGCCACCAGCCGCGCGCGCGGAAGCGCCACGCGACGCGCAGCAGGTCGGCGGCGAGCGTCGGGTGCGCGAGCGAGCGCACGGCGAGCGCGAGCGAGAGGCGGCCCCATCCCATGATACGCAATCTCGGGGATTCGGCATGTTCCATCAACTGATCTCGCTCCTCGGCGCGGGGATGATCCTCGGCGCCTACATCGCCAACCAGCGCGGCCTGCTCTCGCCGGCGGACCGCACCTACAACCTGCTGAACGTCGTCGGCTCCGCGCTCCTCGCCTGGATCGCGATCGTCGACCGCCGCGCCGGCTTCATCGTCCTCGAGGTCGTCTGGGCGCTCGTGTCGATCCCGGGTCTGCTGCGGGCTCGGCGGTGGATCACGCGGCGGGCGTCGTAGCGATCGGTCGCGCGGCAGCGCGCCGGGGCCCCTGTGGCTCCGGGGTTCACGCGGAGACGCGGAGGCAAACCGGGAGATCGGAGAGCACGGCGGGAGAACGGCGGCCGAGGGCGGAGGCTCGACCGGCCCCTCTCCGCGGCTCCGCGCCTCCGCGTGAACGCACGGCTCCGGCACTGTCGTCTCGCGCGGAGCACGCGGAGGACGCGGAGAGCCGCGCTACGGGTAGTTCTCCGCGCTCCCCGCGTGCTCCGCGAGAAAAAGGACGAGCAGAAGCCCCGACCGCGGCCCGGCCGGCGAAGATTCTTACACGCCGTCTCCTTGCGTCCGCGTCGGGGAAAGCCAGTCTAGAGCGACCTCACCGAGGAGCACGACGATGCTCTGCGCGCTCGCCGTCACCCTGTCGCTCGTCCCGCAGCTCTCCGCCGCCGTCCCCGCCGACACGCTGCGGCTCGAGGTCGGCTCGCCCGAGGTGGACGCGCGCCGCTTCGCGCCGCACGCCGCCCGTGTCCGCGTCTACGTCGGCGGGGACACGCTCGTCGCCGAGTGGACGAACGAGCTCGGAGTGGGCGACTCCGCCGGACGCGCCGTGCACCGCTGGGTGACGACGGGGACGCAGTATCCGCCGGGCGGCGCCCCGGTCACGTGGGAGCTGCGGCAGACGTTCGACGCGACGACGCTCGCCCCGCTCGGCTACGCGCGGAGCGGCAGCAGCGGCGCCTCCGCGAGCATCGCGATCGACGGGCGGCGCGTGCGCGGCACGCGGCGACTCGCCTCCGGCGCGGAGGAGCCCGTCGCGCTCGATCTCGACCGCCCCGGCTTCGTCGCGGCCGCGTCCGACCTCGTTCCGCTCGCCGTCGGCCTGCGCGAGGGCGCGGTGATGACCGCGCCAGTCTGGAGCCCACCGATGGCGACGACCGAGAGGCGCATCTTCACGGTGCTCGGCCGCACCGAGGTGGACGTCGAGGGAGCGCGCGTGCGCGCGTGGAAGGTCGAGGAGCGGCGCGACCCCGAGCGCACGCTCGTCGCGACGTGGTACCTCGTGGACGAGATTCCGTACATGGTGTACGGCGAGGTCCCGCTCCCCGACGGACGCGTTCGGCGGATGACCGAGGTCGCTATTCCGGCTTCCGCGCCGGGAGCGACAGCAGCCCCCGCGCGTCCACGCTGATCCCGCCGTAGCGCGCGATCCAGTGCAGGTGCGGGCCCGTCGAGCGTCCGGTGTTGCCGACGAGCCCGATGCGCTGTCCCGCGTCCACCGTGTCGCCGAGGGCGACGTCGATGCGGCTGAGGTGCAGGTAGGCGGTGACGATCCCCGCGCCGTGGTCGAGGTAGACGACGTTCCCGCCGAGGAAGAAATCGCCGACGAGGGCGACGACGCCGCGGTTCGCGGCGCGCACCGGCGTGCCCGCGGGACCGGCGTAGTCCACCCCCATGTGCCGGCTCGTGACGACGCCGTTGAACTCGCGCGCGTTGCCGAAGCCGCTCGTCACCCGCGCCTCGCGCGGCACGACCCACGCGCCGCGCCAGAGCCGCGGCGTGTCGTGGCTCTTCCGCGACACGGCGACCGCCTGCTCGTACTCGCGGTCGATCCGCGCCCGGAGCGCGGAGTCGGGCTCGGTGCCGTAGGTGCGCGAGACGCGGAGCCGTTCCGAGCGGAAGTTCCCCGAGTCCACCGGGACGGAGAGCGTCACCGAGTCGGTCTCGCCGCCGGCGGAGACGAGGACGAGGCGCGCGGGGATCGAGCCGGTGCGCGCATCGACGGGGATCGCGGCGATCGCGGCGATCGCCCCGTCCGTCGCGGGCTCGAAGTGGAGCGGCTCGCCGGCGAGCGTTCCCTCGACCGCGCGCCACGGGGCACCGTCCGGCGGGGCGGGGACGACGAGCCTGAAGATCGTTCCCTGCCGCGGCCTCGCGGGAATCCTCCGGCTCGCTGTCCGCACGTGCGCGATGCGCTCGGCGCGCGCGACCTCGAGCGAGTCGCGCCGGGCTGCCTCGGCGGCGCGCGCCACCTCCCGTGCGCGCTCGATCTCCGCCGCGATCTCCGCGGCGAGCGAATCCACGCGGTCGGCGATGCGGCCGGGGGCGACGCCCGGCCCGCCGCCGGTCGCGACGCCGGACGCAGGGCCGGTCGGCTGCGAGCCGCCGAGCAGCGCGCGGGCCGCCGAGTCCACGGCGATCGAGTCGGCGGCGACGATCGCGCGCGCGATCAGGTCGCGGACGAGCGAGTCGTGGACGATCGAGTCGCCGCTGAAGGTGACGCGGACGACGGAGTCGCCGGCGATCGTGATCCGGACGATCGGGCGACGTGCGGCCGTATCGGGCGCGAGCGCCCGGCGCGCCGCGGCGTCGCGCGTCACCGAGT
>DASUSM010000227.1:0-3202 GCA_036375115.1 Gemmatimonadaceae bacterium
CCAGAGGCTCCAGACGAGGTCCGTCGTGCTCCACCCGAGCCGCCAGGCGACGCCGAGACCGACGACGAAGGCGAGGGCGTCGGGCCAGGTGGAGCTCCAGCGGGGTGCGCTCGTCGTGTCCGGCATGCGTCGCGGAGAGGAGGGGTGACGTCGGCCGCGCGGAGCGACCGCTCTCTCCGGACGGGGCGCACCGCGGCGCGGTAACCGATCCTCCCCCTCGCCGGACCCCGGACCGGTTCGTGCGGAAGCATCGGTCACGCGTCCGCCGTCCGTCACCCGGGACCGCAATGCCGCTCGAAGCTCCTCCGCGCACGCGAGCGCGCCCGCCGGCTCCGTCGCTCCTCCTCGCCGCCGCCGCCCTTCTCGCGGCGCCGCTCGGCGCGCAGGAGCGGCGCGCCGACGCCGCCGTCTGCGAGGGGCGACGCATCACGGCGGTGGACGTCGCGCCCGCGCCGCCGCCCGCGCTCGGCGAAGGCGTGCCCGGATGGGTGCGGCCGATCGTCCGCGTCGCCCTCCAGCACCGGACGACGCGCCCCGCCGCGGTCATCCCCTTCCTCTTCACGCGGGAGGGCGACGAGTGCGACCCGCACGACCTCGACGAGTCGGAGCGCGCGCTGCGCGCGCAGCCGTACCTCGCCGACGCCGAGGTGCGCGCGGTGGACGACGGCGCGGGCGGCGTGCGGATCGAGGTCGTCACGGTGGACGAGATCCCGCTCGTCGCCGGCGTCGGCGTGCGCGGCGGCGACCTGTCGAAGCTGAAGTACGGGAGCGCGAACGTCTTCGGGCAGGGGGTGCACGCGCACGCGCAGTGGACGCGCGGCTTCGCCTACCGCGACGGCTTCGGCGCGCGCGTCGTGCACCACCACGTGCTCGGCCGCGCGATCCGCCTCACCGCGGCGGGCGAGCGCGCCCGGGTCGGCGGCAACGCCGCGCTCGTCGTCGAGCGGCCGTTCTACTCGGACTTCCAGAAGGTCGCCTGGCACGTCGGCGGGCGCGAGATGCGCGAGTACGTGGGCTTCGTCCGCCCCGACGAGCCGGCGCTCTCCCTCCCCTACGAGCGCACGCTCGCCGAGGCGGGAGGGATCCTCCGCATCGGGAGCCGGAGCATCGTCCTCTTCGCCGGCCCGCTCCTCTCGTACGAGCGGTCGCGCCCCGCCGACGAGGCGGTGGTCGTCTCCGACACGGGGCTCGCGAGCGACGACGACCCCACGCTCGACGGACGCTACGACTCCTTCGAGCGGCACGCGCTCGGCGGCGTCGCGGGGATCCGGCTGCTGCGCTTCCTCGAGGTGCGCGGCTTCGACGCGCTCCTCGGTCCGCAGGACGCGGGCGTCGGGATGCAGGTCGCGACCGCGCTCGCGCGCGTCGCCGGCTCCGGCGACGAGGGGTGGGCGGCGGGCGCCGACCTGTACGCGGGGGCGGGAACGACGCGGTCGTTCGTCGTGCTGCGCACCCAGTGGGAGGGACGACGCGAGACGAGCGGGTGGGGCGACGTCGTCGGCAGCGGGCGCCTCGCCTGGTACTCGCGGCCGTCGTCGGGCCAGACGATGATCCTCGGCGCCGAGCTCGCCGGCGCCTGGCGCGCGCGCCGTCCCTTCCAGCTCTCGCTCGGCAACGCGCGCGGCGGCGTGCGCGGCTACGACGACACGCGCGACGTCGGCGCGCGCCGCCTCGTCGTGCGCGCCGAGCGCCGCTGGCTCGCCGGCGGGATCTCCGACTGGCTCGCGCTCGGCGTCGCCGGCTTCGCCGACGCGGGGAAGGTGTGGGCGGGAGACGTCCCCTACGGCGTGACGACGGGAGTCCGCACGAGCGTCGGCGGCGGCCTCCTCGCCGCCGCGCCGCGCCAGTCGCGCCGCCTCGTGCGCGTCGACGTCGCCGTCCCGCTCGCGAGCGACCCGCACGCCGCGAGCTACTCGCTCCGCCTGACGACGTCGAGCCCGATCGCGACGTTTTGGCGGGAGCCCGGCGACATCGGCCGCGTGCGCGCGGTGATGCCGTCGGCGGGGCTGGTGGCCTGGCCGTAGAGCTCCTGGCGCCGGGATCGGTCACGCGCGCCGGGGCTCTGTTGCATGGGTTTCACGCGGAGGCGCGGAGATCCGCGGAGAAAGGTGCCGTGCGCGTGTCGGGTGCGTCGGGCGACGAGCCGTGAATGCTTTGGGGAACTGCTCGACGAATACACCTCCTCGCGCCGGTGCACGAGTCTTTCCAGGCGCAGCCCCCGACATTCATCGGCCCCGCCGCGAGTAGGCCTCGGCGCGCGCGGCCCGAGTCGTACGCAAGAGAGATCGGATGCATCCGACGGATCGGATGCATCCGATTCCCTTTTTCGTCGATGCAGGCCCGCGCGGCCGTCATCCCCGCGCTGGCCGAGGCTGGCCCGAGCGGCCGTTCTCCGCGGATCTCCGCGTCTCCGCGTGAAACCACCGCCACGGGCCCGGACCCGCGGCCCGATGCTCGCAGAGGTCCACGCGGACCTCGACCAGCGCACATGACCGCAGACCTCTGGTACCGCAACGCCATCGTCTACTCCCTCGATGTCGAGACCTTCGCCGACGCAGACGGCGACGGCGTCGGCGACTTCGAGGGGCTCGTTCGCCGCCTCGACTACCTCGAGACGCTCGGCGTCGACGCCATCTGGCTCGCGCCGTTCCAGCCGTCCCCCGATCGCGACGACGGCTACGACATCACCGACTTCTACGGCGTCGACCCCCGGCTGGGAACGCTCGGGCAGTTCGTGGAGGTGGTGCGGACGGCTCGCGACCGCGGCATGCGGGTCATCATCGACCTGGTCGTGAACCACACGTCCGACCGCCATCCCTGGTTCCAGGCGGCGCGGGCCGACCGCCGATCGCGGTACCGGGACTGGTACGTGTGGGTGGACGAGCCGCCCGAGGACACGAAGAAGATGGGCGAGGTCTTCCCTGGTGAACAGCAGGGCGTGTGGACCTACGACCGCAAGGCCCGGCAGTACTACCTGCACCGCTTCTTCCCGCACCAGCCCGACCTCAACATCGCCAACCCTGCGGTGCGCGAGGAGATCGCCCGGATCATCGGGTTCTGGCTGCAGCTGGGCGTCAGCGGCTTCCGCGTGGACGCCATGCCCTTCCTGCTCGAGCTGGAGGGTGTCAAGGATGCGCCGACGGTCGACCCGCACCGCTACATGAAGGAGCTGCGGTCGTTCGTCCAACGCCGCCAAGGCGAC
>DASUSM010000228.1:0-25120 GCA_036375115.1 Gemmatimonadaceae bacterium
CCCCCTACCTGCGCGTCATCGCGTTCGTCGTCGTCATCGCCTCGCTCGTCCAGCTCGTCGAGCTGGCGATCAGGAAGCTCAGCCCAACGCTCTTCCGCGAGCTCGGCATCTACCTGCCGCTCATCACCACGAACTGCGCGATCCTCGGGCTGGCGGTCTTCCAGACCAACCGCGGCTACGGCTTCGTCCAGGGACAGGTCTTCGCCGTCGGCGCCGGTCTCGGGCTCATCCTCGCGCTCGTCCTGATGGCGAGCATCCGGGAGCGGCTCGAGCTCGCCGATGTCCCCGCGATCGCCCGCGGAACCGCGCTCACGCTGATCATCGCGGGGAGCCTCTCCCTCGCCTTCATGGGCTTCGCCGGCCTCGGGAGCGGATCATGAGCCTCGCCGACCTTCTCATCGCCGCGGCAGGGGGCGCCGTGCTGTTCGCGCTCGCCGTCGCGCTCCGTCCGCGGCGGTCGTGCCACGGAGACTGCGGCGCGTGCGCGGGCGGATGCTCCACCGACGGAGGAAAGTCCTGATGTCCAGCGACAGCCCGGGCGGCCCGAGCCGCCGTCAGTTCCTCGCCCTCGGCGTGGGCGCGTTCGTCGTGTCGTCGCTGCCGCTCGCCGCGCGCCGGCGGGAGCGGGTCGTCCGCCGCTCGCTGCCGGTCATGGGCACGATCGCCGAGATCGCCGTCGTGCACCGCGATCCCGCATACGCGCAGCAGGCCATCGACGCGGCGATGGACGAGCTTCGTCGCGTCGAGCGGACGATGACGCGCTTCTCCCCCGACTCCGATGTCGGGCGGGCGAACCTCGGCGCCGCGCGCGCGCCGGTGCCGGTGACCGGCGAGACGGCGCTCGTCGTCGGGGAGGCCCTGCGGTGGGCGGCGGCGACGGACGGCGCCTTCGACCCGGCGATCGGCGCGGCCGTCGAGCTGTGGGACGTGACGCGGCGCCGCGAGCCCCCGCCGGTTGAGCGGACGGCGCGCCTCGCCGGACGCCGGCTCCACCGCGAGATCGAGGTCGCGACGACCGGGCGCGCGCCGACGCTGCGCTTCCACGATGCGGACGTGCGGCTCGACCTCGGCGGCATCGCGAAGGGCTACGCCGTCGACCGCGCCGCGGAGGCCCTTCGCCGCTGGGGCGTGCGGAGCGCCCTCGTGAACGTCGGCGGGGACCTCTACGCGGTCGGCGCGGGGATCGACGACGAGCCGTGGCGCGTCGGGATCCAGGATCCGCACGACCCGCGCGCGACGCTGGCGACGCTGCGCGTCGCCGATGCGGCCGTCGCCACGTCGGGCACGTACCTCCAGTTCTTCCGCCATCGCGGCCGGCCGTACCACCACCTGCTCGATCCCGCCACCGGCGCGCCGCGCGCGACGGTCATGCAGAGCCTGACGATTCGCGCGCCGAGCTGCCTGTGGGCCGACGCGGCCGCGACGGCGCTCTTCGGGATGCCCGCCGGCCGCGCGGCGCCGCTGCTGCTGGACCGCGCGCCGGGCAGCGCGATCGTGCACGCCGTGTAGCCCGAGTCCCATCACCCGAGCCCGCCCAGCGACCATGCCGATGCTTCTCGCGGTACTCTGGCTCCTTCTCCTGCCCACGATCGCCCACGCCGGCGGCCCGAACGCCGACGGACTCCCGTCGACGACCGATCCCGTCTCCCAGGCCATCGTCGGCTCGATCCTCGTCGCCGTCTTCGTGCTGCTCGCGCTCGAGAAGGTGCACCGGGTGCTCGTCGTGATCGCGGCGGTCACGCTCCTCTGGGCGATCACCTACTTCACCCCCTACCGGCTCATCACCTTCGAGGGGGCGCAGCAGGCGCTGGACTTCAACGTGCTCTTCCTGCTCGCCTCGATGATGGCGCTCGTCGGCGTCCTGAAGACGACCGGCGTCTTCGAGTGGGCGGTCGCGAAGATGATGAACCGCGCCGACGGCGATGCGCGCGTCGTGCTCGTGACGATCATCTGGCTGACGGGGATCCTGTCGGCGCTGGTCGACAACGTCACGACGGTGATCTTCGTGGCGCCGATGGCGCTGCAGATGGCGAGGGTCATGCGCGTTCGGGCCGTGGCCTTCGTGCTCCCCGTCGTGATGGCCTCGAACATCGGCGGCGCGGCGACGCTCATCGGCGATCCGCCGAACATCATGATCGGCTCCGGCGTCGGGCTGACCTTCCTCGACTTCGTCCTCAACCTCGCCGCTCCGGTGACGGTGATGATGCTGGCGCTGCCGTGGGCGTCGCTCCGCTTCTTCAGGGAGGACTTCGACGCCGCCCGCACGGGCGGCCGGATCGAGCCGATGGCGGTGCCGGCGATCGCCGATCCGCGGCTGCTGCGGTGGGCGCTCTGGGTCTGCGGGCTCGTCTTCCTCGGCTTCGTCACGCACGGCTGGACGGGCATGCCCACGTCGGTCCCGGCGACGATCGGCGCCGGAGCGCTGCTCCTGATCCAGGACGTCCTCTATCTGCGCACCCACCGGCCGACCCACGAGGAGCGGCAGCACGGGCTCATCGCGGTGATCGAGAAGGAGATCGAGTGGCCGACCCTCTCCTTCTTCGGGTTCCTGTTCATCGCCGTCGGCGCGGCGGTGCGGACGGGGCTCATCGACACCCTCGCGCTCGCCCTGACGCGGTTCGTCGGGAGCGGCAGCGCCTGGCTCGGGCTCGGCGGTCTCGGGACGCTCCTCTTCGCGGCGCTGCTCATCTGCTGGGTGAGCGGCGTCCTGTCGTCGATCGTCGACAACATCCCGTTCGTCGCCGTCATGATCCCGATCATCCACCGGCTGATCGACGGCTTCGCGGGCGATCCGACGGTGCTCTGGTGGGCGCTCGCGCTCGGCGCCTGTCTCGGCGGCAACGGCACGATGGTCGGCGCATCGGCGAACGTCACGGTCGTCGGGCTCGCCGAGCGAGGCGGCGTGCGCATCGCCTTCCGCGAGTTCACGCGGTTCGGCGCGCCGATCGCCGCGTTCACGCTCGTCGTGGCGTCGTTCGTCCTCGCGTCGCACGTCTATCTCGGCAGCCGAGGGGCGCTCGCGCTCTGGGGATCGGCGGTCGCCGCGGCGCTCGTCGTCCTCGGCGCGCGCCGTGCCGTCCTCGCCGCCGGGCACCGGACGGCGCCGGCGCTGCGGTAGCGGTTGGGTGGAAGCGACGCCACGAACGCGCGGCCCGGCGCCCGCGTCGTGGCGCCGGCAGGCGGACATTCAGCGGCGGAGGTCGCGATGCAACAGCTCACACTGTACTGCCCGGCGCGGGACCAGGACGTACGCGTCGTCCTCACCGACGAGCCGGTCCACGATGCGCAGGCCACCGTGATGGACGCGGAGCTGATCTGCCTCGAGATCGGGGATCAGTGCACGGGACAGCTCTGTCCGATCTGCGCGATGCCGCCGGAGGCGGTGGACGTGCGGCTCGCGAAGAGCGGGCTGCGCCCCGAGATCCGCCGGAAGCTCGCCGCGCGCTGCGACGCATGCGATCGCGACACCGATCTCCTGCTCTCTTCGGGGGGATACGTCACGTGCACCGAGTGCGGCGCGACGCGCCGCTGGTCGGTGGTGCGCTGAGGCGGAGGCGGCGCTGACGGCATGGCCACGACCATCGATCCCGTCACGAGCCTGACCCTGCGCGACGGCTCCACCGTCCTCGTCCGTGCGGCCGGTGCGGAGGACGGCGCCGCGATCGCCGAGCTCGCGGCGTCGGCGTCCGAGCTCGCGACGGCGATCGGCGCACCGGACGAGCGGCAGCGGCAGCCGGACGAGGCACCGTCGCTCGTGGCGGCGCTCGGGCGCGACGGGCGCGTCGTCGCGCACGCGGCCTGCATCGCGCGGCGCGGCGAACGGGCGGAGGTGTCGTTCGCCGTCGCCGACGGGTACCGCGGGCTCGGGCTCGGCTCCGCGCTCCTCGCGCGGCTGGCGGCCATCGCCGCCGACCGGGGCGTGCGCATCTTCGAGGCGCGCGTGCGGCCGGCGGGGCGCGCGATGCTCGACGCCTTCCGCGACGCGGGGTTCCCGTTCGCGATGCGCGCCGAGGCGGGGGCGATCCACCTCGAGTTCCCGACGGCGCTGAGCGCCGAGGCGATCGAGAAATTCGAGGCGCGGGAGTGGATCGCCGCCGCGAGCGCGCTCCGCCCCTTCTTCGAGCCGCGGTCGGTCGCGGTGATCGGCGCCTCGCGCCGGCGGGGCACGATCGGCGGCGAGGTCTTCCACAACCTGCTCGACTATGGCTTCGAGGGGCCGGTCTATCCCGTGAACCCCGCCGCGGACGTCGTGCAGAGCGTCGCCGCGTACGCCTCGGTCGAGGAGATCCCGGGGCCGGTGGACCTCGCGGTGATCGTCGTGCCGGCGGCGCACGTGCTCGACGCCGCGACGGCGTGCGCGCGAAAGGGCGTGCGCGCCCTCGTCGTCATCTCGGCCGGCTTCGCCGAGACCGGGCCCGAGGGCCGCGCCCGGCAGGACGAGCTGGTCCGCGTCGCGCGCGCGCACGGGATGCGCATCGTCGGGCCGAACTGCATGGGGATCGTGAACACCGATCCGGCGGTGCGCCTGAACGCGACGTTCGCCCCGATGATTCCCGAGCACGGGCGCATCGCCTTCATGTCGCAGAGCGGCGCGCTCGGCGTGGCGATCATGGACTACGCCGGCGTGCTGGGTCTCCGCATGTCGAGCGTCGTCTCGGTGGGCAACAAGGCGGACCTCTCGGGGAACGACTACCTGCGCTACTGGGCACAGGACGAGGGAACCGACCTGATCCTCCTCTACCTGGAGTCGTTCGGCAATCCTCGCCGCTTCTCGCGCATCGCGCGCCGCGTCGCGCGGACGAAGCCGATCGTCGCCGTGAAGAGCGGCCGCTCGGCGGCCGGCGCGCGCGCGACCGGGTCGCACACCGGCGCGCTCGTCGCCGCCTCCGATGTCACCGTCGACGCGCTCTTCCGCGACGCGGGCGTGATCCGCACGGACCGGCTCGAGGAGATGTTCGACGTCGCCGCGCTCCTCTCGAGCCAGCCGGTGCCGCGCGGGCGCCGCGTGGCGATCCTCACCAACGCCGGAGGACCGGGGATCCTCTGCGCCGATGCCTGCGAGGCGGAGGGGCTGGAGGTGCCGCCGCTCTCGGCGGAGACGCAGGACGCGCTGCGCGCGATGCTGGCGAAGGAGGCGAGCGTCGCCAACCCGGTGGACATGATCGCGTCGGCGACGGCGGCGCAGTTCCGCGAGGCGATCGGGATCGTCGGGCGCGATGCGGCGGTGGACTCGCTCGTCGTCATCTTCATCCCGCCGCTCGTGACGAAGCCGGAGGACGCGGCGCGGGAGATCGTCGAGGGCGCGCGCGCTCTCGCGCGCGAGACGGACGGGACGAAGCCGGTGCTGACGGTGTTCATGCAGGCGCGCGGCGTCCCCGAGGCGCTGCGCGGCGGCGGGGTGGGGCTCCCGGCCTATCGCTTCCCCGAGGACGCCGCGCTCGCGCTCGCGCGCGTCACCCGGTACGGGGAGTGGCTGGCGAAGCCGGAGGAGGAGCCCGCCCGCTTCGACGACATCCGGCGCGACGAGGCGGCGGCGATCGTCGCCGAGGCGCTCGCGCGCGACGCGTCCTGGCTCGACCCCGACGCGACGGCGCGGCTGCTCGACTGCTACGGCCTGCCGATTCTTCCGCAGCGCGTGGTCCCGGACGCGGACGAGGCGGAGCGCGCGGCCCGCGAGCTCGGCGGGCGCGTCGCGCTGAAGGCGATCGCGCCGGGGCTCGTCCACAAGACCGAGGCCGGCGCGGTGCGCCTCGATCTGGCCGCCGCCGAGGTGCGCGCGGCGGCGCTCGAGATGGAGCGGCGCCTGACGAGGGCGGGACGCGCGCCGAGCGGGTTCCTCGTGCAGCGGATGGCGGAGCGGGGCATCGAGATGATCGTCGGCGTCGTGCACGATCCGCAGTTCGGACCGGTCGTCGCCTGCGGCGCCGGGGGCACCGTCGTCGAGCTCGTCAAGGACGTCGCGATCCGCCTGACGCCGCTCTCCGCCCGCGGCGCCGGAGAGATGCTGCGCGAGCTGCGGACGTACCCGCTGCTCGCCGGATACCGGGGCGCGGCGCCGGCCGACGAGGGCGCGCTGGCCGAGGTCATCCTGCGGATCGGCGCGCTCGTCGAGGACCTGCCGGCGATCGCCGAGCTCGACCTGAACCCGGTGCTCGTGCACGCGACGGGTGCGACCGTCGCGGATGCGCGCGTGAGACTGGCACCGCCGGAGGGCGCGCCCCCGGACGGCGCCTCGGAGCCGTAGCGGGACCGCAGCGCGCGGCTCGCGCAGTCGGGCGCGAGGTGCGGCACGTCCGTTGCACCTTGCGCCTCGCGCCTGCCGTTCCTCGCTGCGCGGACGCAGCCGGACGTCGCGGCGCCACGCGCACTCGTCCGGAGCGATGACGTCACCTACGCCGAACGACACGTCCCACAGAATCCGTCCCGTCCTCAAGCAGGCCGAGGATTCTCTGGAGCACCACCTCGAGGAGGCCTGCGAGGTGAAGGAAGATGGCGTCCAGGGGGAATCCACCGAGGACCTCCTCCGTCTCGAGGACGAGCTGCTCGCCGCCGCCCGCGCCGTCGAGCGCACGGAGACGATCCGCAAGGTGCTCGAGGCGAGCGCCTGTCCGGACGAGGAAGCCGGGGCCACAGCCGCCGCCGCGGGCGGAGAGAAGGGCGAGGCGTCGTGCCTCGTGCGCGAGTTCGCCGACCGCTCGGGGCGGCCGTGGCGCGTCTGGCAGGTGAAGCCCGGGCGCTCCCGCGAAGGGCTGCACGGCGAGCGGATGCTCGCGGCCTTCACCACCGGATGGCTCGCCTTCGAGGCGCTCGACGACGGGACGCGGCGCCGCCTCGTCGGTACGGTCGAGGGGTGGGAGGAGCGCCCCGACGAGGAGCTGATCCCGCTGCTCGAGACGGCGGTCGAGGTGCCGAAGCGGACCGAGCGCGCGAAGGAGCGCGGCGCCGGCGAGCGGGCGGCCGACGAGCCGGCGCCCGGCTAGCTCGCCTCGCGAAACCCCGCCGCGCTCCCCGCCGTTGTGACCTGACGCTCGCGACGCCTTCCGCCGGCGCCGCGACGGGATCGTTCGCCGCACTCCCGCACGCGCCGAGGTCCCCGTGTTCGACACGTCGAGTCAGGACGCCCGCCACGCCGCGCGGGCACTCGCCCGGAGCCCGCTCTTCACGCTCGTCGCCGTCCTCTCCCTCGCCATCGGCATCGGGGCGACGACGGCGATCGTCTCGCTCGGCGACGCCCTCCTCCTGCGGCCGCCGCCGGGGATCGGCGAGCCCGACCGCCTCGTCCTCGTCGGCCGCACCCAGGACGGCGAGGGGTTCGACAACCTCTCGTATCCGACCTACCGCGACTATCGTGACGGGGCGACGACGCTCGCCGGGCTCGCCGCGGTACAGATCGAGCCGCGCTCGCTGAGCCTCGCCGGCGCCGACGGCGCCGAGGCGGTGCAGGGCGCCACGGTCAGCGGCAACTTCTTCGAGGTGCTCCGCGCGCGGCCGTCGCTCGGGCGCTTCTTCCTCCCCGAGGAGGACAGCGTGCCCGGCGCGAGCCCCGTCGTCGTCCTCGCGCACGCCTTCTGGCGCGAGCGCTTCGGCGCGGACAGCGCGGTCGTCGGCGGCACGATCGTGCTGAACGGCACCCCGTTCACCGTCGTCGGCGTCGCCGGCGAGGGGTTCCGCGGGCCGTTCGCCATCGCGCCCGACCTCTGGACGCCCGTGATGGCGTCGGCGCTCGTCGGGCTCCCGGACGAGCTGCTCGAGATGCGCGCCGGCGTGTGGATGATCGCGGTCGGGCGCCTCGCGCCCGACGTCCCGCTGACCGCCGCCCAGGCGGAGCTGAGCGCGATCGCGCACCGGCTCGCCGCGGCGTACCCGGACGACGTCCGCGGCCACGGCGTGCGCGTGACGCCGTCGAGCGTCTTCCCGGGGGAGCTGCGCTCGATCGTCGGCGGCTTCATGCTGATGCTGCTCGCCGTCGCGGGGCTCGTCCTGCTCATCGCCAGCACCAACGTCGCGGGGATGCTCCTCGCGCGCGGCACGGCGCGTCGGCGCGAGATCGCCGTGCGCCTCGCCCTCGGTGCGTCCCGTGCGCGGCTCGTCAGGCAGCTCGTCACGGAGAGCCTGCTGCTCTTCGTCGTCGCCGGCGCGGCCGGGGTGGTGCTCGCCCGCTGGCTCGTCTCGGCGCTCGTCGCGCTCGTGCCGCGGCTCCCCGTGCAGCTCGCCCTCGATCCGCGCATCGACGGGCGCGTGCTCCTCGCCGCCCTCGCCCTGACGCTCGTGAGCGGGCTGCTCGCCGGCCTCGCGCCGGCGATCGGCAGCACGCGGCCCGACGTCGTCGGCGCCCTGAAGGCGGACGCGGGGGGGAGCGGACGCCGCCTGCGGCTCCGCGGCGCGCTCCTCGTCGCGCAGATCGCCTTCTCGATGCTCCTCCTCGTGACGGCGGGGCTGTTCGGGCGGGCGCTCGCGCACGCGCGCGCGATCGACCCCGGCTTCGACCCGCGCGACGTGCACCTCGCGTCCCTCGACCTCCGGCTCGCGAACTACGACGCCGAGCGGGGATGGGGCTTCACGGCGGCGCTGCTCGAGCGCGCGGCGGAGATCCCCGGAGTCCGCACCGCGGCGCTCTCGGCGATGCTGCCGCTCGACGGCGGCGGCCTCGGGCTCGGTCCGATCGTCGTCGCCGGCGTCGAGCCGCCCGATCCGCGCGGGTGGAACGTGGACTGGAACGTCGTCACCCCGGACTACTTCGACGTGCTGCGCATCCCGCTCGTCGCGGGACGCCCCTTCTCCGGCGCCGACCGCGACGGGGCGCCGGAGGTGGCGATCGTCAACGAGACGTTCGCGCGGCGGCTCTGGCCCGGTGCAAACCCGATCGGCCGGACCCTCGACAACGAGGGACGGACCCTGACCGTCGTCGGCGTCGCGCGCGACGCGAAGTACCGCACGCTCGGCGAGGCGCCGCGGAACTTCATCTACGTCCCGCTCGCGCAGCGGTGGTTCACGCGGGCGACGCTGCTCGTGCGCACGACGCCGGGCGCATCGGTCGCCGCCCCCGTGCGCCGGCTGATCGCCGCCCTCGACCCCCGGCTCCCGATCCTCGACCAGCGCTCGCTCGTGGACCACGCGGCGACGTCGCTCTTTCCGCAGCGGGTCGCGCTCCGCGTCGCGGGGGCGCTCGGCGGCGTCGCGCTGCTGCTCGCGCTGCTCGGGATCTACGGGGTGACGGCGTACGCGGTGACCCGGCGGACGCGGGAGATCGGGATCCGCGTCGCCCTCGGCGCCCAGCGCGGCGGGATCGTCCGGCTCGTCCTGCGGGAGGGGGTACTCCTCGCCGCGCTCGGCGTCGCGCTCGGCGGCGGGGCGGCGCTCGTCCTCACCCGGCTGCTCCGCGGACTGCTCTACGGGCTCCCCCCGACGGATCCGGTCGCCTTCGGCGGCGCGGCCGCGCTCCTCGCGCTCGCGGCGCTCCTCGCGAGCTGGATCCCCGCCCGCCGGGCCGCGGCGGTCGATCCGGTGGAGGCGCTGCGGACGGAGTAGGAGATCCGGGCCCCGATAGCTCGGCCTCGCCGGCGCTGCTGGCCCCGCTTCTGCTCTCCACGCCGGGTTTCCAGGCCGAAGCCGACGCGGGGGACGACCACGGCGTGACCGACGCGAAGGAAGAGCTGTTTCAGGGCGAAGGGGAGATGCGAGCGCGCGGCCGCGCCCTCGATTGGGCGGCGACCCCGCTCGGTCCGGTCGAGACGTGGCCGGCGACGCTGCGCACGATCGTGCGCGCGTGCCTGGCCTCCCCCTTCCCGATCAATCTCTGGTGCGGTCCGGCGCTCGCGCTCGTCTACAACGACGCGTACGCGCGGATCCTCGGCGACAAGCACCCCGCGGCGCTCGGCCGGCCGGGACGCGAGGTCTGGTCGGAGATCTGGCCGGACATCGCGCCGCTCTTCGAGCGCGTGGCGGCGGGAGGGGGCGCGGCCTACGTCGACGACGCGCCCTTCCGCGTCGTGCGCGACGAGACGCTCGAGGAGGTCTGGTTCACCTTCGCGTTGAGCGCGATCCGGGACGACGCGGGGGAGCTCGTGGCGTTCCTCAACATCGTCTCGGAGACGACGCCCCGCATCCTCGCGGAGCGGGAGCTCGTCCATGCGCGCCGCGCCGCGGAGCACGCCGAGGCGAGGCTGCGCGAGGCCTTCGCGCAGGCGCCCGCCTTCCTCGCGATCCTGCGGGGCGAGGACCACGTCATCGAGTTCATCAACGAGTCCTACCGCCGGCTCGTCGGGTTCCGCGCCGTCGTCGGGAAGCCGGTGCGCGACGCGATCCCCGAGGTGCGCGACCAGGGGTTCGTCGAGATCCTCGACGACGTCCTGCGCACCGGGAAGTCGTACGTCGGCCGCGAGGTGTCGTTGATGCTCGCGAGCGGCCCGGAGCCCGGCGCGGCGCTCGAGGAGCGGTTCCTCGACTTCATCTATCAGCCGCTGCGGGACGGTGATGGCCGACCGGTCGGCATCGTCGCGCACGGCTCGGACGTCACGGTCCAGGTCCTCGCGCGGCGGGAGCTCGAGCGCGCGCGCGAGGCCGGGGAGACGGCGCTCCGCGTGGCGCACGCGGCGCGCGAGGAGGCGGATGCGGCGAATGCCGCGAAGTCGGAGTTCCTCGCCACGATGAGCCACGAGATCCGCACGCCGATCAACGCGATCAAGGGGTACGGGCAGCTCCTCGAGATGGGGGTCGCCGGACCACTCACCGAGCAGCAGCGCGACTATCTCGGCCGGCTCGTCAAGAGCAGCGACCACCTCCTGACGCTGATCAACGACGTGCTCGACCTCTCGCGGGTGGACGCGGGGAAGATGGCGGTGGACCGAGCGAGCGCGACCGCGCGGAGCGCGATCGAGGCGGCGATGGAGCTGACGACCCCGGAGGCGGCGGCGCGCGGCGTCCGTCTCGCCGGCGACGAGGCGGGGCGGGGCGATGGGGCGGAGATCGCCTACGTCGGCGACGAGCACCGCGTCCGCCAGATCCTCGTGAACCTGATCGGGAACGCGATCAAGTTCACCGAGGAGGGGGGGGCGGTCGCCGTGCGCGCGGAGGTCACGACCGAGACGCCGCCGGGCTCGGTCCTTCGCGGGGGCGGCCCGTGGGCGGCGATCCGCGTGGCCGACACGGGGATCGGCATCCCGCGCGCGCAGCAGGCGCTCGTCTTCGAGCCCTTCCATCAGGTGGCGACGGGGCGCACCCGCCGGGTCGGTGGCACCGGGCTCGGACTCGCCATCAGCCGGCGGCTCGCGCGGGCGATGGGGGGCGACCTCACCGTCGAGAGCGAGCCGCGGGTCGGGTCGACGTTCACGCTCTGGCTGCCGACGGAGGCGTCGGTGGCGAGCGACGCCGCCGCGCTCGTGCTCGAGCGGCAGCGCCGCGCCGGCGCGATCGGCGGCGCGCGGCTCGTCGAGGCCGGAGAGGCGATCCGCGACGGGATCGAGGAGATCGCGGAGACGTACGTCGCGCGGCTGCGCGAGGACCCCACGCTCCCGCGGGCGCACGAGATGCGCCGTCCGGAGCTGGAGGACCACGCCCTCGGCCTGATCGCCGACGTCGGGCAGTCGCTCGTCATCGTCGCCGAGGGGAGCGAGGTCGCCGTCTCGCTACTGCGCGACGGCAACGCGATCCAGCGCACGATCGCCGAGTACCACGGCGCGCGGCGCCACGTGCAGGGGTGGAGCGAGCAGGCGGTGCGGCGAGACGTCGCCGTGCTCGGCGAGGTGATCGACGAGGTCCTGCGCCGCCGGCTCGGCAAGGGCGCCGCCGACGCCGAGGAGGCCTTCGCCATCCTGCACGGGATGCTCGGGCGGGTGAGCGACCTGAGCGTGCGCGCGTGGCGGGTGGCCGAACGGATGGCGGACGACCGGGACTGAGGGCGCGCGGGCGAGCGCCCGTGTCGTGTCAGCCGCCTCGCGCGAGCCGAACCGCGGCGACGACGACGGCGACGCCGAGGAGCGCGTTGCCGCGGGCGAGGAGCGCGGCGCGCCGCCGCAGGGCGAGCGCCGCCTCGGATCCCGGCGCCGCGCGACCCGCCGCCGGGCCGAGCACGAAGTCGTGGACGGCGCTGGCGACGAGCATCGTCGTGACGGCGACGAGCTTCGCGGCGAGCGCGTGCCCCGCCGCCGTGCGCCAGAAGTCGGCCGCGCCGAGCACGCCGCCCCAGTGGAGCCAGCCGCGGAAGTGGAGGTTCAGCACGCCCGTGGCGACGAGCACGGCGATCGCCGTCCAGCCGGCGGCGCGGAACCGCGTGCCGAGGTCGTGGAAGAGCTGCTGGCGCAGCGCGGGCGGCTCGACGGCGCGGAGGACGGGCGCCCCGACGATGCCGAGGAAGAGCATCCCGCCGAGCCAGAAGAGCGCGGCGAGCACGTGCACCGTGACGTTGATCCAGTAGAGGGCGGACATCGGCGCGGCTCAGCGCTCGTCGGGCGAGACCATCGGACGGAAGTCGGCGAAGGGCTCGATGCCGAGGCGCAGCTGCATGCTGTAGGCGATGCGGTGGGCGAGCGCCTTCATGTGCTCGGCGGCGGGACCCGCGGCATGCGCGTCGATCGTCCGCTCCATCGTCTCCACCCAGCGCGCGAAGTGCGGCGCGCTCAGCCCCGGCATCTCGAGGTGCGGGCGGAAGGCGTTGCCGGAGTAGCGGCCGGTGTGGAAGAGCAGCGTCGACCAGAAGTCGACGATGCGCGGCATGTGCGCCGACATGTCCACGGGCGCGAAATAGGGCGCGAGCAGCTCGTCGCGCCCGACGGTGTCGTAGAAGGCGACGAGCAGCGAATGGAGGTCCTCGTCGCGCAGCGCCGGGCGTGCGGCGCTCGGCTCGCCCGCGGGCGCCGACGCCGTCTCCGGCGCGACGATGGGGAGCTCCGGCCTGCGCCCGGTCACGGCGCGACGAGCTCCAGCAGCTCGTTGGCCGGCACGTCGCCGAAGTAGTCGGCGACGGCGACGCCGTGCAGCGCCGCCTCGACCGACTCGCGGTCGTAGGGGATGCCGAGGAGGCGGGCCTCGATCGCGCCGACGTCCTCGCGCCCCATGAAGTCTCCGAAGATGCGCGCCGCGGCGATGCGTCCCTCGCGCACGTCGAGGCGGACGTCGATCTCGCCGGCGGGGAAGCGGCGCGCGCGCTGGATGTTGCAGGCGGGGTTCTCCCCGTAGTTCCACGTCCACGTGCCGTACTTCGCCTCGACGAGCGCGTGCACCGCCGTCCAGTCGTCGTCGGTGAGCTCGAGGGACGGGAGCGCCGAGCGGTCGCGCGTCCCGAAGATCGCGTCGAGGATGCGCTCCCGCAGCTCGACGACGGTGATCGGCTCGCTCGTGAACTCGCTGATGTTCGCGACGCGGCTGCGGATCGACTTGACGCCCTTCGACTCCACCTTCCCCGGCTTCGGCCGCAGCGCGGCGGTCACGTGGTCGAGGTCCGAGTCGAAGAGCAGGGTGCCATGGCTGAACATGCGGTCGGGACGCGCGAACTGCGCGTTCCCGGAGATCTTCCGACCGCCGGCGAGGATGTCGTTCCGCCCGGAGAGCTCGGCGGGAACGCCGAGCGCGCGCAGCACGTCGATCACCGGCCGCGTGAAATGGTCGTAGCGGTTGAAGCGCCCGGAGACGTGCGGCGTCATCACGCTGAAGTTCAGGTTCCCGAGGTCGTGGTAGACGGCGCCGCCGCCGGAGATGCGCCGCACGACGTGGATGCCTCGCGCCGCGACGACGTCGGGGTCGATCTCCTCGATCGTGTTCTGGTTGCGGCCGATGATGATCGCCGGGGCGTTGATGTAGAAGAGGAGGACGTCGTCGTCCACCGGCTTGTGCCGGAAGACGTACTCCTCGAGAGCGAGGTTGATGCGGGCGTCGGTGATCCCGCGGTTGTCCACGAAGCGCACGGCGTCAGGCTCCGGTCGATGGTCTGGGGTCGAGGGAGAAGGCGGTGCGCACGTCGGCGAGGACCGAGGCCGCGGTCTCCCGCGCGCGCGCCGTGCCCGCCTCGAGAATCTCGTCGGCGACGCGGGGGTTCCGCGCGAGCTCGGCGCGACGCTCGCGGATCGGCGCGAGGAGCGCCTCGAGCACTCCCTCGAGCCGGCGCTTGATCGTCACGTCGCCGAGCCCGCCGCGCCGGTAGTGCGCCTTCAGCTCGGCGACCGCGTCCGTCTCCGGGTCGAAGGCGTCGAGGTGGGCGAAGACGACGTTCCCTTCGACCGAGCCGGGATCGGAGACGCGCAGGTGCCCGGGGTCGGTGAACATCGCGCGCACCTTCGCGCGGATCTCGTCGGGCGACGCGGAGAGGGAGATGGCGTTGCCGAGCGACTTGCTCGCCTTGCGCCCGTCCACCCCGGGGAGGCGCGGCGTGTTGGAGAGCAGGGCGCGGCACTCCGGGAGGACGTCGCGGCCGGCGATGTGCGCGAGGCGGCGGACGATCTCGTTCGTCTGCTCGATCATCGGGAGCTGGTCCTCGCCGACGGGGACGAGCGTCGCGCGCACGCCGGTGATGTCCGCCGCCTGGCTGATCGGATAGGTGAGAAAGCCGGCGGGAATGTCGCGGAGGAAGCCGCGCAGCTCGATCTCCCCCTTCACCGTCGGGTTGCGCTCGAGGCGCGCGACGGTGACGAGATTCAGGTACAGCACGGTCAGCTCGGCGAGCTGCGGGATCCCGGACTGCAGGGCGATCGTCGTCACGGCGGGATCGATCCCGACGGCGAGGTAGTCGAGGACGACCTCGCGCACCGACGCGCGCACGCCGGCGGCGCGTCCGGCGTTGTCCGTCAGCGCCTGGAGGTCGGCGACGAGGACGGTCTGGTCGTGGTCGTGCTGGAGGAGGACGCGGTTTCGCAGCGAGCCGACGTAGTGGCCGAGGTGGAGCGGGCCGGTGGGCCGGTCGCCGGTGAGGATCGTCTCGCGCCGCGCGAGCGGCGGCGCGGCGGCCGCCGGGCCCGACGCGGCGGGAGTCGAGGAGGACGTGGTGCTCATGGCTGTGGTCTCCGGTGCGCGAGCGAGGAGCGGGCGGGCGGGACCGCCGGGTCCGGGTCGGAGGAGCTCGTGCAGCGGGTGGAGCTCGCGGGGCGAGGTCCGGATGCGATGCGGCGGGCGGCTCCGATCCGGAGCGGCCCGCCGGGGACGTGCACGACGATGCGGCGGCCGCTCAGGACGAGGGCCGCCACCAGCGAATCGTCGGACGAGTCGATGCGTGCATGAAAGAATGATAGCGGAGCGACGGAGTCGCGGCCAGCACCCTTGACTCGATACCATGCTACAGACTCTACCTTGATTCCACGCGGCGCACGACGCGCCGGGGCCGAGCGGAGGAGCGATGCGCGCAGACGACGAGGCCGGACGCACGACGAGGGCACCGTGAAGATCGGCGAGCTCGCGAGACTCGCCGGCGTCAGCGTGCAGACGGTGCGCTACTACGAGCGCCGCGGGCTGCTCGGCGAGCCCGAGCGCCGGCCGTCCGGATACCGCGAGTACGGCGACGCCACCGTGGACCGGCTGCGCTTCATCAGGCGCGCGCAGGAGCTCGGCTTCACGCTCTCGGAGATCGGCGAGCTGCTCGTCCTGCGCCTCGACCCCGGCACGACCGCCGCCGACGTCAAGGCGCGCGCGACGGAGAAGATCGCGGAGGTCGATCGCAGGATCCGCGATCTCGCGCGCATCCGCGAGGCGCTCGAGCATCTCGCGGGGCGCTGCCGCGGCGGCCGCGGCCCGACCGGCGACTGCCCGCTGCTCGAGACGCTCGGCCCCATCGGGTCCGCCGCCGATGCGGCGGAGCGGTGAGCGCCGCCCATCAGTCACGTCGATATCCCCGAACCAGAATCCGGAGGAGAACCATGTCCCGCACCGATGCCCGACTCGACTGCACGTCCACCGTCGACCAGACCATCGCCGCCCACCCCGACACGGCCGCCGTCTTCGCCGCCTTCGGCATCGACGGCTGCTGCGGTGGCGCGCTGAGCGTCGAGGAGGCCGCGAAGCGGGAGGGCGTGGACGCGGCGCGCCTCTGCGCCGCGCTCGAGGTGGCCGTGGCCGCGGCGTGAGGAACGCCCGCCCGGCCGCCGGAGCTCCGGCGGCCGGGCGCGCCGCGCCGGTCGATGCGCGACACGGGCGCGACTACCGCCGGTCGATCTTCACCCGCCAGACCTCCGGACCCTGCTCCTCGTACGTCCACTCGAACGTCTCCGGACGCTCGGCGGCGAGCTGGTAGCGCAGCGGGCGCGGATCGTGGTCGTTCACGATGATCATCGACTGGCCGCTGGCGAGGCCATCGAAGGTGCGGAAGATCGTGGGGTGCTTGTCGCGCGGCGGGATGACGCGGACGTCGAGCTCGAGGGGCTGCTGCGACACGAGTTCACTCCGTGGTGATGGATCGGGGGACGAAGCCGGCGCGCATCGCGCGCCGACGGATCGGCGCGACGGCTCAGCCGCGGCGCCGGATGCTCACGAGCACGCGGCCGCTCACGGTCTCGTCGACCTCCCAGTCGAAGCCGCGCTCGGCGAGGATCGGAAGCAGGAACTGCGGCACGCGGACGTTGACCTGGACGAGCGTGCGCCCGGGGGCGAGCGCCTCGAGCGCGGCGAGCGTGCGGACCATCGGCTCCGGCGGCTCGAGCCCGCGGACGTCGAGGAGCACGTCGCCGGCCATCTGCTCGACGGCCGCCTCGCCGCGCTCCATCTGCGGCGTCGGGACGCCCGGCACGTCGCCGAGCGCCGAGCGCACCCGCCCGCCGTCGGCGGGCACCCGGCCGAGCGCCATCGTCCCCTCGTCCGATCCCCGCCAGAACCACACTGTCCAATCCTCCGGCTCGTGCTCGGCGCTCTCGAACAGGTAGCCGCGCCGGCCGAGCAGCGTGATCAGCGGCGTCGGCTCGAACGTGGCGCGCAGCCGGAGCACGCCGTCGTCCGGCAGCGCCTCGATGGCGGCCATGATCCGCGAGAACGGCTCGCGCCGGTTCCGCAGGTCGTCGCGCACGTCGAGCTCCGTGACCGGCGCATCGGCCGGGTGCGAGGACATGCCTGACGACGAGGCGCGCTGGGGCGGGTGGGCGGGGACTCTCATGCGCGGAAGCCTCCTGCGACGCGGACGATCTGGGTGAGGAAGAGCGCGACGCCGGCGCCGAAGAGCATCGCGCCGACGCGGACGCAATGGGCGTGGCCGGCGATCGTGCCGGCGCCGAGCACCGCGACGCCGGCCGTCATGACGACGAGCTGCACCGTGGCGACGCGCGCCGAGTAGAGCTCGGCCACGGTGGGCACCTTCTCCTTCCCCATCCGGCCGCGGAAGCGCGCGATCCAGGCGAGGAAGGGAACGATCTTGTAGAAGAAGCCGACGACGTATAGCACGATCCCGCCGAGCAGCCCGACGATGACGTACGCCGTGGCGAGGCGCGGCTCCCCGGTGCCGGCGACGAGCACGACCGGCCCGAGCAGCGCGGCGAGTCCGAGGAAGACGAGCGCGACGGCAGCGAAGCGCATCCCGGCGTCGAGACGCCGGCGGAGCCGGGACGCGAAGAAGGCGCGCGCCTGCAGGAGGAAGCAGACGACGCCGCCCTCGATCAGCGCGGCGCCGAGCCAGGCCGCCGGCGCGATGCCGCGTCCCGCGCCGACGGCGAACAGCGCGACGCCTGCGGCGAGCAGCGCGAGCGCGCGGCGCGTCCAGCGGGTGCTCGCGCGGTGCGCGAGCAGGAACATCGGGAGGAGCCGGTGCGACATGCCGACGATCATGACGAGCGCCCACCCGACGAGCGCGACGTGCACGTGCGCCGCGAGCACCCGCAGCCGCGCCTCGGCCAGGAACGGCGCGTGGACGTCGTGGAGCAGCGCGACGCCGAGCACGAGCGTCGAGGCGAGCGCGACGAGCGCGAGGGCGACGGCGGCCCAGGTGACGTCGCGCGCGCGCGCCCCGCGCAGCGACGCGCCGACGTTGCCGACGACGAGCAGGATCCCCGCCCCGACGAGGGCGATGCCGGCGTGGTGGAGCGCGATCGAGCCGGTCGCGATCCCGGCGGCGAACAGCGCGACGCCGGGGACCCAGGCGGCGAACGCGAGGTGCCCGACGCGCGTCGAGCGGACCGGTGCGCCGAGCGCGACGGGGAGGAGCTGGTAGAGCGCTCCGAAGATCGTCGTCGTCAGCCAGCCGAGCGTGAAGAGGTGCGTCACGGCCCCGACGCGGGGCGAAGGGTACATCCCCGCGGCGAGCTCCGGCGCGACGACGATCAGCCCGATCGTCCCGACGACGAGGAAGCAGATGGCCGCGGCGAAGTGCTCGCCGGGGAGAAGCAGCGAGCCCGTGCCGGCGAGACCGCCGCCGACCGGACCCGCGGGGATGCCGGCCGGCGTAGGGGCGGCGGCCGCGGCGGCCACCGGCACGGAGTGCGGCGGCGGCGCGGGGTCCGGCGCGGGGCGTGGTGCGAGCCCGGGCGATGCGCTCATGCCGCGCAGGCTATCGCTCGGCCGCAGCGGCGGGTGTGACGGTTGTCTCACGAGGTGAGATAGCCGATCACCTCCGCCGCGCCGTAGCGCCGCGCGCCGTTCAGGAAGCGCCCGATGCCGAGCAGGTCGTCGCCGCTCGTCACCAGCGCAGGCTCCTCGACGCCGTCCTCGCGCAGCTGCGGCAGGCCGATGTCCGCCGTGAGACCGTTGCAGAGACAGCGGCGCCCCTCGGTGTCGGCGGCGTCGCCGCCCTTCTTCACGTAGGCGTCCACCGGCTCGGCCGGACAGCGGTAGACGAGACGGCCATCCGGCCCGCGCGCGGCGGTGCGCAGGTAGCCGAGGTCGCAGACGCGCTCGCGACGCTCGAGACGCTCGCGGTCGCCGGGCAGCTCGACGACCTTGAATGGGTAGCCGGTCGGCGACGCGCGCGGGTCGGTCCGCAGCGTCGCCTCGCCGGCGATGACGGCGGCGAGCGTGCGCTCCCTGATCGCGGGATCGAGCCCCGACTCCTCGCAGAAGGCGAACAGCGTTCCGACCTGGATCCCCGCCGCGCCGCCCTCGCGCGCCGCGCGCAGCCCCTCGGGAGATCCGGTGCCGCCGGCCACCCAGAAGGGGAGACCGAGCTCGCGCATCTTCGCGAGGTCCACGACGTCGCGCTCGCCGTACACCGGCTCCCCGCGCTCGTCGAGCCGCATCTCGCCGCGCGGCGGCGCGTTGTGGCCGCCGGCCGTCGGCCCCTCGACGACGAAGCCGTCGACGCGGCCGTTGGACTTGCGCGCGAGCGTCGTCGCGAGCGACGACGCGGAGACGACGGGATAGAACAGGGGCCGGGAGAGCGGGGCGGACGGCGACGGCCAATGCGCGGCCGGGTCGAAGGCGAGCTGCTCCGCCTCGCCGGCGGGAAGCCCCTCGACGTCGAAGCGGATCGTCGCCGGCCGGTGCTCGGAGAGCGCATCGAGGACGCCGGGGATTTCGCGCGGGATGCCGGCCCCCATGATGACGACGTCCACCCCAGCCATCATCGCGCCGTAGAGCGATGGCAGCGTCGGCATCTGCACCTTCGTGAGCAGGTTGATCCCGACGGGCGACGCGTGCCCCTCTTTCGCGAGGAAGACCTCGACGAAGTTGGCGAGCATCGTGACGTGCTGGCGCGCGACGCTCACCACCTGCCTGTACATCGGCAGCATGCGGTACGGCGTGCCCGCCGGACGGCCGTCCGGCGAGAACCAGCGGCGCAGGATCTCGCGGCCGACGTCGGGGAGCGGGAAGTGCTCGATCGCGCGCCGCACGTGGCCGCCGGGATCGCCGTCCTGGAGCCGCCGGACGAGCACCGTGTCGAGTGCGGTGCCGGACACGACGCCGAGCTGGCCGGCGCGCGAGACGGCGTTGGCGAGGCGCCAGCTGGAGACGCCGATGCCCATGCCGCCCTGGATGATCGTGGGGAGCGTGGCGGAAGCGGTCATTCGGACCTTCGGAAGGGAGCCGCAAAGACTATCCGCGCGCGTCGCGTCCGGATGTGACGGTTGTCTCACGCTTCCGGACCGTCGCTCGCGGCGGGGGCGTCTCGTCGCGACTCGGCTCCCCACCCCTTGACTCTATACCGAGGTATAGGCCGTACCTTGCAACCGAACCCGAAGACGGAGGAGGGTCCCCATGACTCGAACGCTGAAGCGGTTCCTGGGCCTCGTCGCCCTCCCGGCGGCGATGCTGGCGACGAGCCCGACGAAAGCCCTGGCGCACTGCGACACCATGGATGGCCCGGTGGTGACGGCCGCGCAGGCGGCGCTCGCGACCGGAAATCCGAGCCACGTCCTGATCTGGGTCCGCGCGCAGGACGAGCCCGATATCCGGCGCGCCTTCGCGCGGACGATGCAGGTGCGTGCGCTCGGCGGCGAGGCGCGGGAACTGGCCGACCTGTACTTCCTCGAGACGGTGGTCCGCATCCATCGGCTCGGCGAAGGGGAGTCCTACACCGGCCTGAAGCCGTCAGGGACGGACCTCGGACCGGCGGTCCCCGCGGCGGACCGGGCGCTCGAGTCGGGATCGTCGCACGAGCTGGAGCGGGTGCTCGGCGACGCGATGCGCGAGGGAGTGCGTGAGCGGCTCGCGCGTGCCCGCGCCGTGAGGTCGTTCGGCGTGGACGAGGTCGAGGCGGGGCGCGCCTTCGTCGCCGCGTACGTCGCGTACCTGCACTACGTCGAGGGGGTGCACGCGGCTGCCGCCGCCGCCGGTCGCCCGCACCCGGCGACGCCCTCGACGCCCTCGACGCCGTCGGGGCACGACGAGCACTGAGCCCTCGATTCCCGGCGCTCCGGCGGCGGCGTCGCGTGACGGGGCGCCGCCGTCAGCCGGTCGGCGCGGCGTGCCAGAGCACGGCGAAGAAGTGACAGACGCTCCCCGCGAGCACGAACAGGTGCCAGATGGAGTGGCCGTAGCGGACACGCGCGTCCCTCGCGTAGAACGGGACCCCGCCGGTGTAGCACAGGCCGCCGGCGACGAGCCAGCCGAGCCCCTCCGCCGAGACGTTCGAGACGAGCGGGTGGAGGGCGACGACGATGAGCCATCCCATCGCGACGTAGAACCCGGTCGAGAGCCGCGGAAAGCGGAACCCCACCGTGCACTTGGCGAGGATGCCGACGACGGCGAGCCCCCACACCACCCCGAAGAGCGACCACCCCCACGGCCCGCGCAGCGCGCCGAGCGTGAACGGCGTGTAGGTGCCGGCGATCAGCAGGTAGATCGCGGAGTGATCCACGACGCGCAGCACGCGCTTGGCGGGCGAGTCGGGAAGCGCGTGATAGATCGTCGAGGCGAGGTAGAGCAGGACGAGCGTGACGCCGAAGACCGCGCCGCCGACGAGCTGCCACGGATCGCGGCGTCCCAGCGCCGTGAGCACGAGGAGCGGCACGGCGGCGACGCTCCCCAGCAGGCCCGCGGCGTGGGTGAGGCTGTTGGCGATCTCTTCGCCGAGTGTCTGCGCGCGGTCGGACATGGTGTCGTCGCTCGTCTGGAGGTCTTCGGCGTCCGCTCGTGCTCAGGCCGGCTCGTGCTTCCATCCGAGCGCGGCGGCCACTCGATCGGCGATGCGGTCGAAGCTCGTTGCAACTTCCGAGCGCGCATCGGCGACGACCGTCGGCGTTCCGGCGTCACCGTCGCGCACGACGCGCTCGTCGAACGGCAGCGCGCCGAGAAACGGGACCCCGAGCTCCTCGCCGAGGAGCCTACCCGCTCCGGCGCCGAACGGTCCGCTCATGTTCTCGACGAGGCCGAGCACCGGCACCTCGAGCGAGGCGAACATCCGCACGGCTTTCCGCGCCTCCGAGAGCGCCACGCGCGCCGGCTGGGTGACGACGACCGCGCCGGAGAGCTCGACGGACTGCGCGAGGCTGAGCGGGATGTCGCCCGTGCCGGGGGGGAGATCGACGACGAGAATGTCGAGCGACGGCCAGGCGACGCCGCGAGCGAACTGCTTCACCGCCTTCGAGACCATCGGTCCCCGCCAGACGGCCGGCGAGCCCTCGCCGAGGAAGAACCCGAAGCTGATGAACGGCAGCCCGTGCGCCTCGAGCGGGAGGATGTGCTTCTCCGGCGACATGCGCACGCGCGCGGCGCCGTCCTCGATGCCGAGCAGGATGGGAAGGCTCGGTCCGTGGATGTCGGCATCGAGGAGCCCGACGCGGAGGCGCCCCGCGGCCAGTGCGAGCGCGAGGTTGACCGCGACCGTGCTCTTGCCGACGCCGCCCTTCCCGGCGCCGACGGCGACGATGTGCCGCACCGCCGCGAGTCTCACCTGGTCGGCCCACGGATCCGGCGTCCCCGGCCGTGCTACCGGCGGCGCCGGCGCCGGCCTGACGAATTCGACGGCGACGTCGGCCGCGCCGAGCGCCCGCACCCGCTCGGCGACGGCGGCCTCGAGGCGCTCCGGGATCGAGGGGTCCGTGCTGCGCAGCGACAGCGTGATCTTCGCGCGGCCGCCGCAGACGACGACGTGCGAGACCATGCCGAAGGCGACGATGTCTCGCGTCAGCCCCGGGTAGCGCACCTCGGCGAGCGCGGCGCGGACGGATTCGGCGGTGAGCTCGCGGGTCGTGTCCATGAAACCTCCCTGGTCGCCGGATGCTGGCGACGGGAGCGGACGGCCGGCGTGACGGATGTCGCAGGCGGTGCTTCCCCGCGCCGCCAAGCGATGCGTGGGCCGGTGTCGTGTCGGCCGAACCGGACGTCTACCGCGGCGCCGGCTCGCCCGCCGGCAGGAGCGCCCGCAGACGGGCGAGGTCGGGGATGACGATCGTGTCGCGCCGCTCGAGCTGCACCAGCCCCTTGCGCCGGAGCTGCTTGAAGGCGCGCGAGACCGACTCGCGCGCGGCGCCGATCTCGAGCGCGATCTCCTCCTGCGTGCGGTCGAGCGTCAGCTCGATTCCGGCGTCCGTCCGCCGCCCGGCGCGCTCGGCATAGCCGACGAGCAGCAGCGCGAGACGCGCGGCGACGTCGCGGAAGGCCAGCGTCTCGGCGAGGCGGACGAGATGCCGCAGCCGTCCCGCCAGCCCGCGGATGATCGCGTGCGCGATGTCGGGGTGCGTGCGATAGAGCTGCTCGAAGTCCGCGCGCGGGAGGAAGACGAGCCGCGACTCCTCGATCGTGACGGCCGAAGCGGGATAGCGGCCGCCGTCGAACAGCGGCAGCTCCGCCACGGGGCGCCCCGGCCCCTCGACGTGCAGCACTTGCTCGCGCCCGTCGGGACCGAGCCGGTAGATCCGCACGCGCCCCGTCTCGACGACGTAGAGCCCGCGGCACTCCTCACCGGCCGAGAACAGCAGCGTGTTGGCGCCGACGGCTCGCGACACGCAGCGCTCGGCGAGCCTGGCGAGCGCGGTCTCGTCGAGCTCGGCGAAGATCGCGAGGCCGCGCAGCAGACTGATCGACGACATGCAGTGGATATAACGCGTCGAGCCGCGGCGCGGCCAGCGTCGAGCCGCCGACCAGTGTGACAACCGTCACGCGCCCGCGCGCGCGGATGGGCGAGTCTTCCGGGACGCGCCTGCCCCGGATGGCCGGCGGGGACGCCCGACGACGAGGGGACGGATGACGCAGAGCCCGAACGGACCGGACGCGCGCGCCGCCGCCGTCCGGGAGAGCCTGACGATGGTGATCGACCCGGAGATCGGGCTCGACATCGTGACGCTCGGGCTCGTCTACGACATCATGTTCGATGGCGACGTGGCGTGCGTCGTCCACACGCTGACGACGCCCGGGTGCCCGATGGAGCGCGTGATCACCGAGGGGATCATCGAGGCGGCATCGCTCGTCGAGGGAGTGGCCGGCGCGACGACGCGGCTCGTCTGGGATCCTGTGTGGCACACCGGCATGATCGCGCCCCACGCCTGGGGCTAGCGATCGCGCGGCCCGGCGGCGCGCGCCGCGCCTCGGCCGATTCACGCGCCGCGGCTCACCCCGTGTTCCGCAGCCCCTGCGCGATCCCGCTGAGCGTCGTCGCGAGCGCGTCGGCAACCTGCGCGCGCGCCGGCGAGTCGCTCCCCTCGAGCTCGCGGTCCCGCCGGAGCATCGCCACCTGCATCAGCGAGAGCGGGTCCACGTACGGGTTGCGCAGGGCGATCGCCGCCTCGAGCACGGGATTGTCGGCGAGGAGCCGGTCGGTCTCGCGGATGCGCAGGATGCAGCGCACCGTGCGGTGGAACTCGGCCTCGAGCCGGCCGAGCAGCGCGACGTCGCCGCCGAGGCGCTCGACGTAGACCCGCGCGATCGCGAGGTCCGCCTTCGCGCAGACCATCTCGACCTTGCCGAGGAGGTCGTCGAAGAAGGGCCACCCCTCGGCCATTCCGCGCAGGAGGGCGAGCCCGCCGGGCGACTCCGACATCGCCTCGAGCGCGCTCCCGACGCCGAGCCACCCCGGGAGCATCAGCCGCATTTGCGTCCACCCGAAGACCCACGGGATCGCGCGGATCCCCTCGATCGAGGCCTTCGCGCCCGGACGGTACGAGGGGCGCGAGCCGAAGCGAGCGTCGGCGAGCGCATCCACCGGCGACGCCTCGCGAAACAGCGCGAACAGCGCCTCGTCCTCCTGGACGTGTCCGCGATAGACGCGCAGCGAGCGGTCCGCCAGCTCGTCCGCCGCCGCTCGCCACCGCTCGACCTCGCGCGCGTCGCGCCCCTCGCGCCAGTCGGTGAACTGGAGCCGCAGCGTCCCGGCGAGCGAGACCTCCAGGGTGCGCTCGGCGATCGGGAGGAGGCCGAACTGCTGGGAGACGATCTCCCCCTGCTCGGTGATCTTGATTCGACCCTGCATCGTCTCCGGCGGAAGCGCGGCGAGCGCGCGGTAGACGGGCGATCCCCCCCCGCGCCCGACGCTCCCGCCGCGCCCGTGGAAGAGCACGAGCTCGACGTCCGCCTCGCGAAAGAGCGCCGCGAGCCGCTCCTGCGTGCGGTAGAGCGCCCACGAGGAGGCGAGGATCCCGGCGTCCTTCGCCGAATCGGAGTAGCCGATCATGACCTCCTGCCGGCGCCCGCGCGCGTCGAGCTGCCGCGCGTACGACTCGTCGCCGAGGAGCGATCGCATGACGTCCGGCGCGCGATCGAGGTCGTCGAGCGTCTCGAAGAGCGGGACGACGTCGAGGCGAGAGCGCGGCGGATCGCCCGCGAGGTCCACGAGCCCCGCCTCGCGCGCGAG